>NC_017455.1:1979367-2309262 GCF_000165465.1 Halanaerobium praevalens DSM 2228 | reverse complement strand
TATTATAAACAATCTGTTAATAAGTTCTTAACTATGATTTCAGTAATCAATTAAATTTAATCTTAGATAAGCATATTAATAATAACAGATTATCAACAAATTATCAACAATGCTTGAAAAATTTATCTTGTGGATAAGCCTAAATTTGCTTGACTCTAGAATCTAAATAGCATATAATTTTAAATGTATGAATGAAAAATTATTTCGATTGTGGATTATTTTAGTTGGAGGTTATTAAGTGGAAAGCCTTAAAAAGAATAAGGAATTTAAAAAAGTATATGAAAATGGTAAATCATATGCTACTCGTAATCTTGTAATTTATTGTTTAAAATATAAAAAAGGAAAAAAAAATCGCTATGGACTATCTGTCAGCAAAAGAGTAGGAAATGCTGTAGTTAGAAATAAATTGAAGCGTAGATTACGGGAAATTATTAGAGAATTTGAAAAAAATGAAGACTTTAAGGGATATGAAATAATTTTTATTGCCCGCAATCCGGTTGTTCAGCTTAATTATCATAGACTGAAAAAAGATGTAAATAGACTTTTAAAAAAGATGAATATAATTTAGTCTACATAAATAGATAGTCTTAATTTAGTTGATTATGAGGCTGTTGAACTAAGGTGATAAAATGAAAAAAATACTTTTGTTTTTTATTATAATCTATCAGAAGATTATTTCACCCTGGACTCCCAAAAGCTGTCGTTTTAGACCGACTTGTTCTGAATATACAAAACAAGCAATTAAAAAATATGGGGCTTTTAAAGGTTTTTGGAAAGGATTAAAACGTATTTTGCGTTGTCATCCTTTTAATTCAGGTGGTTATGATCCGGTAGAATAGGAGGAATTTATTAAATGTTTGATTGGTTAATTAACGGAATGGCATATGCTTTAGATTTTATTTACAATATTGTTGGTAATTATGGTTCAGCTATTATAATTTTTACCTTGCTGATTAAAATTGCTCTTTATCCTTTGACTGCAAAACAGACTAGATCAATGAGAGAAATGCAAGAAATCCAGCCTGAAATGAAAAAAATACAAAATAAGTATGAAGATGATAAAGAAAAACAGCAGGAAGAGATGATGAAGCTTTATCAAGAACATGGGGTTAATCCAGCTGCTGGATGTCTGCCTATGATTGTGCAGATGGCAATCTTAATACCTTTGTATAGAACAATTTTTGCTTTAGGTGATAAGATGGCAAGTGAAGCCTTTTTATGGATTGGTACAATTACAAATGGTTCTTTAGCTGAACCAGATATTGCAATTGTACTTTTAAATGCTGTTATTATGTTGGGCCAGACACACATGACCCAGAAATTATCTGGAGGAGAAGGCAAAAGTAATAAAATGATGTATATGATGCCTCTATTTATAATCTTTATCGGATTTAGATTACCTTCTGGTGTTTTATTATACTGGTTTACCTCAACTTTATTTACTGTAGCTCAACAATATTTTTTATCAAAAGAACCCAGTCGAATCAAGGGGGATGCTAATTAAAAATGAAAAGCATAAAAGTAGAAGCTAAAAATGTAGAAAAAGCTGTAAAAAAAGCTCTAGCCAAACTTGAACTCAAAAGAGAAGAAGTAGAAATTAATGTTATAGATAAAGGTAGTAAAGGTTTATTAGGTTTAATTGGAACTAAAGATGCTGTTGTAGAAGTTAAAGAAATTTTTGATCCTATAAAAAAAGGTAAAGAATTTTTAGAAACGATGTTGGCCAAAGCTAAGATTGAAGTTGGAGTTGAAGTTTTAGTCGAAAAAACTAATCAAGAACAGGTAGTTTATAATTTGACAGGAGACAAGGAACTTGGTTTAGTTATTGGACATCGAGGAGAAACTCTTGATGCAATGCAGTATTTAACATCTATCTATCTAAATAAAGAGCTAGAAGAATATTTTAGAGTTCTACTTGATGCTGAAGGATATAGAGAACGCAGAAAACAAACTTTAGAAAGACTGGCGTCAAGGCTTGCTGCAAAAGCAGAAAGAAAAAAAAGAAAAGTTGTTTTAGAGCCAATGCCACCACATGAAAGAAGAATTATTCATATTAAACTTAAAGAAAATGAAAATGTTAAATCATATAGTGAGGGGAAAGAACCCTATCGTAAAGTCATGATAGAACCATTAGCTAATTAATAAAAATAAAAATAGCTGGCAGACTTACAGCAACAAATAATATATAAAAAAAGAAGAAGCAGATGGTTTTTATCATTAACCCAGCAGGGAATTTCTCTGCTGGGTTATCTTTTAGGAGGTGTTAACTAATGGATATTTTAAAAGAAGATACTATTGCAGCTATTGCAACTCCATTTGGCACTGGGGGAACTGGAAAAATTAGAATTAGTGGTCCACAGGCTTATCAAATCGGAGATAAAATTTTTAAATCAGTTAAAAAAGAAAAAAAACTTAAAGAACAAAAAACATATACAGCTCATTATGGAGAAATTAGGGATCCAAAAACTGATAAAACAATAGATGAAGTTGTAGCAATTATGATGAAAAAACCTCATTCTTTTACGGGAGAAAATGTTTTAGAATTTGACTGCCACGGAGGAATGACTCCCCTCAGAGCTGTTTTAGAATTAGTTTTAAAACAGGGAGCGAGAATGGCTGAACCAGGGGAATTTTCTCAAAGAGCTTTTTTAAATGGAAGAATTGATTTAGCTCAGGCAGAAGCAATAATTGAAGTTATTAATTCTAAAACTGAAAAAAGTTTAGATTTAGCTATTGATCAGCTAAATGGTAAACTTTCAAATAAAGTTGAAAAAATTAAAGATCAAGCTGTAGAAATACTAGCTCATTTAGAAGCAGCAATTGATTATCCAGAAGATGAAATTGAAGGATTTAGACCAGAGAAATTAGGAGATAAATTTAATTATCTCAAACAAGAAACAGATAAATTATTAAAAAGCAGTAAACAAGGTAAAATATATAAAGAAGGTCTAAAAACAGTAATTGTTGGTAAACCAAATGTAGGTAAATCGAGCCTTTTAAATTATTTTTTAGAAGAAAAACGAGCAATTGTAACTGATATTCCAGGTACAACTAGAGATGTCATAGAAGAATATATTAATTTAAAAGGAATTCCTTTAAAAATAATAGATACAGCTGGGATTAGAGAAACCAAAGATGCTGTTGAAAAAATTGGAGTCGAAAAAACAAGGAAATTAGCAGAAAAAGCTGACTTAGTTTTATTTATGTTAGATATTAATCAGGGAATTACAGCTGAAGATCGAGAAATTTATCAATTAATAAAAAATAAACCCGTCATTATAATTGTTAATAAAACTGATTTAGAGGCCAAAATAACTAAAGAAAAAATAAAAGAAGAATTTCCTGAGCCAAGTTTACTTTGGATTTCTATTTTAAAAGAAGAAGGTTTAATTCAACTAAAAGATAATATTTTAGCTGAAATATTAGATGAAGAAATTGAGGCAGATACTGAAGCAGTAATTACTCAAAGCAGACATCGAGATGCTTTAGTTAAAGCTCAATCTGCAATTGAGAGAGTAATTGTTTCACATGAAACAAAAATGCCTTATGATTTTTTGACTATAGATTTAAAGGATTTTTTAAATGGTTTAGGCAAAATTACTGGAGAAACAGTTGCAGATGATATTTTGGATCGGATTTTTAAAGACTTTTGTTTAGGAAAATAATTTTAATAAAAGAGGAGATATCAGATATGGATTTTCACAAATATCCCAAAGAATATGATGTAATAGTAATTGGTTCTGGTCATGCTGGCTGTGAAGCTTCTTTAGCTCCAGCAAGAATGGGCTTAAAAACTTTAACTTTAACAGTTAGTTTAGACCATGTAGCTTTTATGCCCTGTAATCCTTCACTTGGGGGTCCAGGCAAGTCTCATATTGTGAGAGAAATTGATGCTTTAGGTGGAGAAATGGCTAAAAATATGGATCAAACAATGATTCAAATCAGAATGCTTAATACAAGTAAAGGTCCTGCAGTACATGGTTTAAGAGGACAATCGGATAAAGATAAATACCATAAAAGGATGAAAAGAGTTTTAGAACAAGAAGATAATTTAGATTTAAAACAACAAATTGCTGAAAAAATAATTGTTGAAGCTGGTGAAGTAAAAGGAGTAGTAACTAAAACTGGAGTTTTCTTTGCTGGTAAAAAAGTTATTTTAACTACTGGAACTTTTCTTAAAGGGAGAATGATTATTGGAGAAGCAGAATTTAATGCTGGGCCAAATCAACAGTATCCAGCAAATAAACTTTCTGGAAGTCTCAAAGATTTAGGAATCAATCTCAGGCGATTTAAAACTGGAACACCACCTCGAGTTAGTAAAAAATCTATGGACTTTTCTAAAATGGAGCCTCAGCCAGGAGAAGCAGGTTTAAGCTTTTCTTATGAGTCTGAACCCTTAAAAGGAGAACAGGCAATGTGTTATTTAACTTATACTTCTGCTGCAACTCATAAAATTATTAATGATAATAAAATGAGGACCCCTTTATTTAGTGGAGTAATTGATGGAGTTGGCCCTCGTTATTGTCCTTCAATAGAAGATAAAGTTGTACGTTTTCCTGATAAAGGTAGGCATCAATTATTTATTGAACCTGAAGGTCTAGATACAGATGAATATTATGTTTCTGGTTTATCTACAAGTTTACCTTATGATGTCCAAATCAAGATGGCCAGAACAATTAAGGGTTTAGAAAATGTAGAAATTATGAGACCTGGTTATGCAATTGAATATGATTGTGTTGATCCAGAAGAATTAAAATTAGATTTAGAATTAAAAAAGGTAAAAGGTTTATATACAGCTGGCCAGATTAATGGTAGTTCTGGTTATGAAGAAGCAGCTGGTCAAGGATTAGTTGCTGGAATTAATGCTGCTTTAAGTCTACAAGGTAAAGATCCCTTGATTTTAAAAAGATCTGAAGCTTATATTGGAGTTTTAATTGATGATTTAGTAACTAAAGGAACCCCAGAACCATATAGAATTATGACTTCTAGAGCTGAATATAGATTATTATTAAGACAAGATAATGCTGATCAGCGTTTAACTCCGATTGGTAAAAAAATAGGTTTAGTTAGTGAACAAAGATATAAAAATTATCAAGCGAAAATGAAAGCTGTTAAAAAAGCTTTTAGTTATTTAAGAGATGAGCAAAACCAGGTTAATCCAACAAAAGAAGTTAGAGCTAAACTCGAAGAACTGGGAAGTGGTAATTTAAGTAAACCAGTTAGTCTAGAAAAGCTACTGCGCAGACCAGAAATTTCTTATTCAGATCTTAAATATTTTGCTGATAATTTACCTGAAATAAAAAAAGATGTACAAGAACAAGTTGAAATCCAGGTTAAATATAAAGGTTATATGGCAAGACAAGAAGCTCAAGTAGAACAGTTTAGAAAAATGGAAGAAAAGAAAATACCCAGAAGTTTAGATTATAATAAATTAGAAAACTTAAGACTTGAGGCCAGAGAAAAATTAGCTAAGATTAAACCACTTTCTATTGGGCAGGCATCCAGAATTTCTGGAGTTTCACCAGCTGATATTTCTGCTTTAATGATTTATTTAGAGCAGTATAATAGAAATAAAGGGGAATCAGAATGAAAACTAATAAAAATGAATTTATAGCAAAACTAAAAAAGGGAATAGAAGAATTAGATATCTCCTATAGCCAAGAACAATTAGAACAGCTATGGGAATATTATCTTTTCTTTATTTCGGAGAATAAAAAATATAATTTAAGCACAATTACAGAGCCAGAAGCGGTAATAACAAAGCATTTTTTAGATTCTTTAGTAATTTTAAAAGAACTAGATTTTGCTCAGCACAAAAGATGGTTAGATATTGGAACAGGAGCTGGTTTTCCAGGTATGGTTTTAAAATTATTTTTACCAGGAGATAGTTTTTATTTACTAGATTCTGCTTCTAAAAAAGTTAATTTTTTAAACCAGCTTATTTACAAATTAGATTTAACAGGAATTGAAGCTACACATGCTAGAGCAGAAGATTTAGCTCAACTAGAAGACTTAAGGGCTTCTTTTGATTATGTCTGTTCCAGAGCTGTTGCTGCCCTTAATGTTTTATTAGAATATGTAGTTCCATTTTTAAAAGTTGGGAGTTTAGCTTATTTATATAAAGGCCCAGAATATAAAAACGAAATAGAAGCAGCCCAAACAGCTTTAGCAACTTTGGGAGCTGAAATCAAAGAAATAAAAGAACTTAAAGTTCCTGGTTTAGAAGCAGAAAGATATTTAATCATTGTTGAAAAAAAGTCTCAAACTGATAAAAAATATCCCAGAAGAGCTGGAATTCCCAAAAAAAGACCCCTTTAAAATATTTCCCGGGTAATATTTATTAATCTTAATTATTTAATTTGTGGATAAAATTTGTTTAAAGCTAATTTATTAAATCACTGCACTATATTTTTAGATGGGGGTTATTTTAAATGCAAATTCCTTTTTTTAGCAGAAGTAAAAAAACTAAAAATGATCAAATTGTAGAGCTAAAGTTGGATCAAATAAAAGTTAATCCTTTTCAACCACGCCAGACTTTTAAGCAAAGTGAAATCAAAGAATTAGCTCAGTCAATTAGTAATTTTGGTTTAATTCAGGCAATTACAGTCAGAGAGTTAGCTGATGGTTATGAATTAATTGCAGGTGAAAGAAGGCTGAGAGCTGCTAAATATTTAGAGAAAAAAACAATTCCAGCTGTGATCAAAGATCTAAGTGATCAGGAAATGGCAGAGATTGCTTTAATTGAGAATTTACAGCGGAAAGATTTAAGTTTTTTAGAAGAAGCTCAAGCTTATCAAAGATTATTAGTTGAATTTGATTTAACTCAAAAAGAATTAGCAGCTCGAGTTGCTAAAAGCCAATCTACTATTTCTAATAAATTAAGATTATTAAAGTTGGAAGCTGAAGTTAGAGAAAAAATTTTGGCTGCTGATTTAAGTGAAAGACATAGTAGAGCTTTATTACAGCTTAATGATGCTCAAAAACAATTAGCAGCAATTAAAAAAATTAAAGAAAAATCTTTAAATGTACGCGAAAGCGAAAAATTAATCAAAAGAATTAAAAAGCCGGTTAAAAAGCAAAAAAAGATTAAACATCTTGCTGATGATTTAAGGCTTTATGCTAATTCTCTCGAGAAGAGAATTGAGGAAATTGAAGCTTCTGGAATTAAAATAGAATTAGAAAAAAATAAAGAAAAAAATAGTATAGAATATTATATTAAACTCTTTAAATAGGATTTGGAAAGAGGTGAAAGAATGGCTAAAAAAATTGCAATTGTTAACCAAAAAGGTGGAGTTGGTAAAAGTACAACAGCAGTTAATTTTAGTGCTAGTTTGGCAGAAAAAGGAAATAAAGTTCTATTAATTGATATTGATCCTCAGGGAAATGCCAGTAGTGGTCTTGGAATTAATAAATCTGAAGTTGAAGATACAATTTATGATCTTTTAATTGAAGCTGAACCAGCAGTTAAAGCTATTTTGAAAACTGAAGCCCAGAATCTCGACCTAATCCCCGCCAATATAGAGTTAGCAGGGGCAGAAATCGAGTTAGTATCTCTAATGTCTAGAGAAAGCAGATTAGAAAAGTCTTTAATAAAAATCAATCCAGCTTATGATTATATAATAATCGATTGTCCACCTTCTTTAGGCTTACTTACTTTAAATGCACTAACAGCTGCTGATAGTGTAATTGTTCCAATTCAATGTGAATACTATGCTCTAGAAGGTTTAGGCCAGTTAATGAATACAATAGATCTAGTTAGAAAAAATTTAAACCCTGATTTGAGAATCGAAGGAGTTTTAATGACAATGTATGATGCTAGAACTAATCTTTCCCAACAGGTAATTGATGAAGTTAAAGAATATTTTTCTGAATTAGTTTTTAAAACTGTAATCCCACGTAATGTTCGTTTAAGTGAAGCTCCAAGTTTTGGCCAAACAATTTTAGCCTATAGTTCCAAATCTAAAGGAGCTTTAGCATATAGAAAACTAGCAGAGGAAGTGATCGCTCTTGACTAAAAAAAGATTAGGTAAAGGTTTAAAAGCTTTAATCAATGATTCTGAAAATATAGATCAAAGTAGAGTTGATAATATTTTTATTGACCAGATAGAAGCTAATCCTTACCAACCACGCAAAAGTTTTGACAAAGAAGCTCTAACTGAATTAGCAGATTCTATTCAAAAAAATGGGCTTATTCAGCCAATAACAGTGCGTAAAATAAAAGCAGAAAAATATCAAATTGTAGCTGGAGAAAGAAGATGGAGAGCTTCTAAATTAGCTGGACTAGAAAAAATAGCAGCTATTATTCGTGATTTTAATGACCAAGAAATGCTGGAAATTGCTTTAATTGAAAATATTCAAAGACAAGATTTGAATCCAATTGAAACAGCAGAAGCTTATAAGCAGATGCTGGCTAACTTTGAAATTACCCAGTCAGAATTAGCAGAACAAGTTGGTAAAAGCAGATCTAATATTTCAAATACAATTCGACTCTTAAAATTAGCTGCTAAAGTACAAAAATATTTAAAAAAGGGAATAATCACAACTGGTCACGCTAGAGCCTTATTATCCCTAGCAGATGAGCAGACTCAATTAGCTGCCTGTGAAAATATAATTATTCAGGATTTAACAGTTAGAGAAACTGAAAAGTATGTTGAAAAATTAAAAAAACCTGTGGCTAATTCTAAAAAAGAAAAAACAAAAAAGAAACTAAAACCAGACTGGAAAAAAGCAGCTTCTGCTTTAGAAAACAGTTTAGGTAAAAGAGTTGAAATTAAACAAAGAAAAGCTAACAATCTATTAACTATTGAAATAGATAATCTAGCTGAGTTAAAAGAAATAGTAGAAAAATTAAAATAGTGTTTCACGTGAAACATTGAGCTAAAATATAAACTTGTAATAAAAAAATGGAGATAGTTAGGTGGTAAATTATGATCGGAACTATTGTTAATGTAGTTTCCGTACTTACTGGAAGTACTTTAGGTTTTATTTTTAGAGGTAGGTTTCCCAAAAAAATTCAAACCACAGTGATCCATGGAATTAGTTTATCTGTTATTTTAATTGGGATTCAAATGGGACTTGAAATTAAAAAAGATTATGATATTTTACTTGTTATTTTCAGTTTAGTAATTGGAGCTGTTATTGGTGAAAGCTTAGGGCTTGAGGAAAGGCTAAATAATTTTGGTAAGAGCCTAAAAGAAAAGTTTGGTTCTCAAGATGACCTTTTTGTACAAGGTTTTGTTCAATCAAGTTTAATTTATTGTGTAGGAGCAATGTCGATTATGGGAGCTATTCAAGATGGATTAAATAATGATCCCAGCATTTTATTTACTAAATCAGTTTTAGATGGGATTACTGCTATAGCTTTTGCTGCGAGCACAGGGATAGGAGTAGCTTTTTCTGCAATCCCCATTTTTTTATACCAGGGCAGTATAACTTTAGCCTCAGGCTGGGCAGCAATTTATTTAACAAATGATATGATTAGAATTATGACAGCTAGTGGAGGCCTCTTAATTATAGCTATTGGTTTAAACTTATTAGGAGCAACTAAAATAAAAAGTGGTAATTTACTGCCATCACTCTTGGTAGCTTTGATTTTGGCCCATTTTGTGTTTTAATTAAGTGCAAGAGCTAATTTTAAACTCGATTTCAAACTGGAGTTTGTTAAAAATCAAATTGAAGTTAATTTAAAAGTAGGTGAAGCTTATGCAGGAAGCAGATTATAAAAATAAACTTTCAGAGTTAGAAACAGATATTTATCAGCAGGCAGTTGCTTTTTTAGAAAAAGGACAGCGAAAAAAGGCAGCAGAAAAATTAGATGAACTATTGGCTCAAAAAAAAGATTTTATTCCAGCCCTAAACAAAAAAGCAGTAATTTATGTTTATCAAAAAGAATTTAAACAGGCTCAAAATTTATTAAATACTATAATAACTAAAGACCCAGAGTATGCACCAGCAATTACTAATTTAGGTAGTATTGAAAAAGAGCTTGGAAATTATAAAGAAGCTAAAAAAATGTATTATCGGGCAGTTGAAGTGGAAGCAGAATATGGACCTGCTTATAATAACTTAGGTGTTATTTTTCGAGAAGAAGGCAATTATGCAAAATCTGTTAAATATCTAAAAAAAGCCCGTAAATTTGGTAGTTTAAGTCATAGTTTAGATCCAGATAAAGCTTTTTATCAAGACAAAGGTTGTCTTTTTGTCCTCTTTTTGGTTATAATTTTAATAGTCATCTTATATATTATATTATTTTAAGTTAAAATTTAATTTAGTTAAAAGGAGGTTTTACATTGTCTGAAAAATATTTAGTTGGAGATCGAGTAGAATTTAAAAAAAAGCATCCTTGTGGTGGCAAAAACTGGCTAATTTTAAGAGTTGGAATGGATTTTAAGGCTAAGTGTGAAACCTGTGAGCGAGTAATTATGTTATCGAGAAATAAATTTGAAAAAAATGTTAAGAAAAAACTTTAATTTCAAGATTTAGAAAGGGAGAATTATAAATGAAAATAGGAATTGTTGGACTACCGAATGTAGGTAAATCAACTTTATTTAATGCACTTACAGAAGCAGGAGCAGATGCACAAAATTATCCTTTTTGTACTATTGATCCTAATGTAGGAGTTGTACCAGTACCAGATGAGAGATTAGACTGGTTAGCAGCTAAGTATGAAACGGAAAGTAAAACTCCAACAGTAATTGAATTTGTTGATATTGCTGGTTTAGTAGAAGGAGCGAGCCGAGGTGAAGGTTTAGGTAATAAATTTTTAGCTCATATCAGGGAAGTTGATGCTATTGCTCAAGTTGTACGTTGTTTTGATGATGAAAATATAACTCATGTTGATGGCAAAATATCTCCTGATAGAGATATTGATATTATAAACACTGAGTTAATGATGGCTGATTTAACTCAGATTGAAAAAAGATTAGAAAAAGCAAAAAAACAGGCTAAAGGTGGAGATAAAGTTTATCTTAAAGAAGTTGAGTCTTTAGAAAAGATAGCAGCAGCTTTAGAAGCTGGAAAAAACATTAGACAACTAGAGCTTTCAAAAACAGGAGAGCGGCTCGTTAAAGAACTACAACTTTTAAGTGCTAAACCAATTATTTATTTAGCAAATGTAAATGAAGATGATATTAATACTGGTCAAAACAAATTAGTTAAAGACGTAAAAACTCATGCCCAAAAAGATGGGGCAAAAGTTGTAGAGGTAAGTGCGAAAATTGAAGCAGATATAGCAGAGCTAGATGAAGCCGAAAAAGAAATGTTTTTAGATGAACTTGGTCTCAATGACTCTGGCCTTGATCGAGTAATTAAAGCTGGTTATGAATTATTAAACTTACTCACCTTTTTAACAGCTGGTGAAAAAGAATGTAGAGCTTGGACAGTAGAAAAAGGTTCTACAGCTCCAGAAGCAGCTGGTAAAATTCATAGTGATATGCAAAAAGGTTTTATTAGAGCCGAAATAGTAAGTTTTGAAGAATTAAAAAGAGTAGGCTCAATGGCAGAAGCCAGAGAAGAAGGTTTACTAAGATTAGAAGGTAAAGATTATATAATGCAAGATGGCGATGTTTGTCACTTCAGATTTAATGTTTAATTCTGCCCATCTACTAATTATTAATCTATAATTAAGCCAAAGTTAACTTAACTTAAACTTAACTAAGATTTTAAATTTAAAGTCAAGAGGAATTTGTTATGATAAAGAGATTTGATCAAAAAATATTTTTGAGTATCTATAATTATACTCAAAGGCATAAACTGCTTAAAAAATCAGCAATTTTTAGTTCCAAATTAGGAGCTAAACTTTTTGCAATAATTTATTTTTTGACTGCAGTCCAACTTTTTTATCAAGCTAATCCTCAAATTAGAACTTTTATCTTAGTCCCAGCTGCTGTTTATCTACTGCTTAAATTAATACCTGTTTTTTATAACCGGCAGCGTCCTTTTGTTGAATTAGAAATTAAAAAGTTGATTAAACAGCGTCAAGACCATTCTTTTCCCAGTAACCATGCAGCCAGCTCCTTGGTTATTGCTTTAGTATTTTTAGAAATTAACTTTGTGCTTGGATTTTGGCTAATTTTAGTTTCAATCTTAATTTCTTTTTCGAGAATTATGCTAGGAGTGCATTATCCTTCTGATATTTTGGCTGCCTGGATTTTAGCTTTTAGTATTTACGGAGGAGGATTATTGCTAACAGTTAGCTAAAAGCTGGCTTAGAAAAATAAAACTTGCATCTTTAGTTAATAACTGTTATAATTTAGATTGGTTAAAAATCCATGCTCTGCTAGCAGCAGGGCCATTAGTCCGTGTGGAGGAGGTGAATGATAAATGGAAATTTTAAAAAGAGATTACGAAACAACATTTGTACTTAAACCAGATCTTGAAGATGAAGAAAAACAAACTATCTTAAAGCGTGTAAAAAGTGCTATTTCTGAACATGAAGGAGAAGTAACTGAAGTTGACGCTTGGGGTAAAAAGCAATTAGCTTATGAGATTAAAGATTACCGCTCAGGTGATTATACAATCCTAGAGTTTAATGCTCAAACTACAGTAGTTAATGAATTAGAAAGAATCTTTAAGATTATGGATGGTGTACTTCGTTATTTAGTAGTTAGAAACGATGCATAATATAAATTTAGGTGGTGAATAGTCTTGTTAAATAGAATTGTTTTAATCGGCCGCCTGACACGAGATCCTGAACTTCGTTATACTGGTAGTGGAACTCCAGTTTGTAATTTTACTTTAGCAGTGGAAAGAAACTATACAAATCGCAATGGTGATAGAGATGTTGATTTTATTAAAATTGTGACTTGGAGAGGTCTGGCCGAAAATTGTGCTAGGCATCTTGGTAAAGGAAGTTTGGTTGGAGTAGATGGATCACTACAGATACGTAAAAGCGAAAATAATAACAGAACTTATATAAATCCTGAAGTTAATGCTGATAATGTTCGTTTTTTAGATTTCAATAAGAATAAAAACAGCAATAATAACCAGGGACAGTATCAAAACAACAATCAGCAAAATAATGCTCAAACTAATAAAAATAGTAATCAGGGTCAAGATCAGGATGATTTCGAGGCTCAATTTGATGATAATTTTGATGCTGATGACTTTGATGTCCCATTTTAAAAAGGAGGTAAACTTTAATGCCTAGAGGTAGAAATAAATCATGCCATTTTTGTGCAAATGAAAATAAAAAAATAGATTATAAAGATCTTAGAACTTTAAATAGATATCTTACAGACCGTGGAAAAATTATGCCACGTCGTGTAACAGGAAATTGTTCAAAACACCAAAAATTAATTACAAAGGCAGTAAAAAGAGCTAGATCAGTAGCTTTACTGCCATATGTAAAAGAATAGTTTTAATTAAGGAGGCAAAATCTATGATGGAGCCTCCTTTCTTTAATCTTTAAGATTTTTTACCGGTAAATGAGGTGATAAATTAGATGGATCTTAAACAATATAAATCTAGCCTTAAAACTCTGTCCTATATAATTTTGTTAACAGCTATTAATTACTTTATTCCATTTTTATCAATGGCAGTTATGGTATTTTGGCCAGTGCCAATAGTATATCTTGTTCAAAAAGAAGAAAGCAGTAGAGTAATTGGAATAATTGTAATAGCTGCTTTAATTAATGGTTTTTTATTTGGAATAGTTATGGGCTTAATGACCATTATTGGTTTTGGTTTAGTTGGTTTTGTAATAGGTAATGTAATTAAAGAAGATTTTTCTCCTCTAAAAACTCTAATTATAACTATTATTACAGTTATAATTTCCCAAGCTTTAATTTTTTATGTAGCTTCTGGCATTCTTAATTTAGACTACCAAACCTTATTAAAGCAGACAGTAAAAGGTTTAAGTGGTGAATTTGATCAGCAGTCAGTTGAGCAATTAGTTATGTCTCAATTAGGTTTAATTAAAATGATTTTTCCTGCTTTACTAACTATTTCTGCTAGTATAACTGGAATTTTAAACTATTATGTATCTGCTTGGTATTTAAGGAGAAGAGGCTTAAATCTAAAATTATATAAACCAATTAGTAGTTGGTATTTTTATCGTTGGTTAGTCACACCTGCAATTATTATTTCTCTATTATTGAGCCCAAACCCTATTTTTATAAATTTAAATATTTTAATGTTTTTCTTAGCTTTTTTGCAGGGATTTGCAGTTTTAATGTATTATTTTTCTGCTAAAAACAGCTCTTTTTTACTTAAATCTTTTATGATATTTTTAATTTTCATTTTCCCACCTGTTCCAATTATTTTAATTATTTTAGGATTATTGGATATGTGGTTTAATTTTAGGAAACAAACTAAATAACTTGGTTAAAATGATGAAGGAGGTAAATTATTATGAAAGTATTATTAAAAAAAGATGTTAAAAAATTAGGTTCTAAAGGTGAAATTATTGAGGCTGCAGATGGTTATGCACGTAATTATTTAATGCCTAGAGGTTTAGCAGTAGAAGCAACCCAACAAAAGATAAAAGAAATGAAAGAAAAAGAAGCCAAAAAGAACCGTTTAGAATCAGAAAAAAGAGAAGATGCCAAAAAGTTAAAATCTAAAATAGAATCAGAAAAATTTATAATTAAAGTTAAAGCTGGTGATAATGGTAGACTCTTTGGTTCAGTTAATACCAAAGATATTGCCAAAGCAGCTTCAGATAAAGGTTATGATATTGATAAAAGAAAAATTGACCTTGATGATTCAATTAAATCTTTAGGAATGCACAGCATAAAAGTTAAATTATATGATGATATTACAGCTAACTTAAAGATAAATGTTAAAGAAAAATAAATTTAAACTTAAAATTATTTATCTAAAACATTCAAAAAAAACTCCATCTAAACTACTGTATTAGGTGGATATGAGGGATAATGGGTTTGTGGACAGCCCCTAGTGAATAAGGTAATCTACATTTGTAGAGGAAACTTAAACTACAAACTTCACTAAAAAGCTACTAGTAATATACTTGTTTTTTTGAGTATATGAAGTATAGCGAAGCTCCATCTAAATTTTTAATTTAGGTGGTGAGGTTCACAACTAAGCTCACTCTTAATTTAGAGTGGGCTTTTATTAATTTAAAGCAATAAAAGCAGGAATTTTTGTTTTAATAGTGAATTATTAAAATGAAAGGGAGGTAGATATCATGAAGAAAATTTTAGTTGCTGTAGATGGTTCTGAAAGTGCTAAAAAAGCAGCTCAAAAAGCAGCTGATTTTGCTGAAGATTTAGATTCCAAAGTAACTATGATCCATGTTTATACGGAAAGAGCTCAAATTCCAGTTAATCAGTTTAATGAGGTATCTTCTTATTTATCTGCTGAAACTCTAGAAGAAATTATGCAGGAACAAGAAAAAACAATTAGAGCTAAGAGAGAAAAAATTATTAATAAAGATGCTAAATTTTTTGAAGAAAAAGGGATGGAAGTTGAAAAATTATTAGTTCAGGGTGATCCAGCTGATAAAGTTTGTGAATATGCAAATGAAAATGGTTTTGATTTAATTGTAGTTGCAGATCGCGGTCATGGTAAAGTAGAAAGATTTTTGCTTGGTAGTATTAGTGATAAAATTGTAAGACATGCTAAAACTTCCGTAATGGTAGTTAAATAAAAAATTATATTTAAGGGGCTTCCCAGCTGGGAAGCCTTTTTTAAAGAAAAAAGGCATTTAAGACTGTTAATTGCAGTCTATTTGTTTTATAATATAATTAGCTTTTAATTAAAAAATATTAAAATTTAAGTTTAAATTAAGGCTTAATAAAGATTTAAAGAGGTGAGAAAATGAAAAAATTGTATAGATCACGAGAAAACAAAAAAATTGCTGGAGTTTGTGGAGGACTAGCAGAATATTTCGATCTTGATCCAAATTTGATTAGAATAGGTGTCTTTTTATTAGTTTTAATGTCTGGGATTGGGATACTTGCTTATGTTGCAGCTTGGGCCATCATTCCTGAAAGACCAACACACATAGATGTAGATTATGATATTGATTCTGATTCAGCAGCAGAAGACCAGAAGCAAAGCAGCAATGAAGATAAATATTAGTTAAGACTAAACTAAAAGTTCCAGCTTTTAAGCTGGAACTTTTAATATTATCAAGATAATTTTTTATTTTTTATAAACAATTTTGTCATCTATTTCTTCATATTCGTGTATGATTCTATTTCTTAATCCAGCTGAGAGAGCAATTTTTTTGTAAAAGTTTTATCACTTTCCATTAAATTCCCTACCTCTTTAAAAATCACTTTCCGGAAAAATCTCCTGCAGCCGATTTTTAAAGTCAGCTGGAGCATAGTTCTGATAATTTTCCACCAGCTGCATTACTTCTTCTAACTGTTGATCACTAATTTCTCCTTTTTCGTTGAGTCGACTATAAGCATTAGCAAAAGAAAGTACTAATTTTAAGTCTAAGCTATCTAAATTAAGATTATTAGGCACGAGGCATCACACCTTCTAAAGAAAGATTTTCCGGATCCACAAAACGAATAAATTCTTCTTCAAAAAAGAGTTTAATTGATCCAGTTTGACCAGTACGCTGTTTAGCAATAATTATATCTGTATCGCTTTCAGTACCTTCAGCCTCGGCTTCTTCGCGGGCCTTGGCAGAAGTATGTGCATGTCGATAAAGGAAAATAACACCATCAGCAACTTCCTCAATATTACCAGAGTCTCTCAGATCAGATAAAACAGGCCTTTTATCCTGACGGCTGGTAAAACTACGAGAAATTTGAGAAATTAAAATTACTGGAATATCTAATTCCGAAGCTAAGTTTCTAAGCTGGAGTACAATTTGACCAACAGCCCGAGAAGTATTTTGAGCATGTTCTTCTGGCAGCTGAATCATCTGCAAATAATCCACAACAGCTAGATCCAAGCCATCCATTTGGGCCTTAAATTTTCTGAGTCTTGCTCTAATCTGGGCTGTATTTAAACCACGTTCATCTGAGATCATAAGTGGCAGCTCATGTAAGTTATCTAAAGCTTTAGAAACCCGCTGATCTTCTTCTTCATTAGTTTCTCCTTGAGTATATTTCCAGGCATTAACCTGTGCTTCCTGGACAATCATTCGATCTACCACTTCAGTAGCATCCATCTCAAGAGACATAATAGCTACTTTAGCCTTTCTTTTGAGCACATTTTTAGCCATATTGATTGCAAAAGCAGTTTTTCCCATTGAAGTCGAAGCAGCAATAACTGTTAAATGCCCGCGTTTAAAACCACCAATTAGATTATCTAAAGAAATAAAGCCAGTTCTAAGACCGACATCAGCCTTTTTGTGTTTACGGTCCATATAATTAGAAAAAGACTCCATTAAAACTTCTTCCATATTATAAATATGTTTCTCTAAGTCATTACTTTCATTAGTAGCCTGAAAAATAATTTCTTGAGCTCTAGCCTGGTAATCATCAATAGTCAAATCATTTGCTTCAGTTAACTCTTTCAATTTTGCTGAAGCTCTACTTAAAAGTGAACGCTGATAATCCTTTTTAATTAAATCAATAGTTGGTTTTAGTTCATCAATTGTATTAAAACCTGAAGTTAACCTTTCAATAATTTGTTCTGCTTTATCAACTGCATTTTGACTTTGTAAATCTATTAAGAGTTTAGTCCGTGAAATCTGATTATCCTGCTGATACTGTTTTAAAAGTTGATCAAAAATAATCTGAGCCTGTGGGTCCAGAAAATGTTTTACTTCTAGTAAATCAGCAACCTCATCAATTTTATCGGGGTATTGGAGCAGGATGCCCAGTAGTTGGTATTCATTTTTGTTATAGCGGTCATTATTTTCCCTATTTTCAACTTCTGTTTCCATCTTTAGGCCTCCTGTTGTTCTTCAATTTTTTTAACTCTAACATTACCAGCAAGTTCTAAATATTTATTCATTTCTAAAAGACGCTGAAAAATTCTTTCTCCCATTACTGGAAATCTATTTTTTAAATTTTTAATTGAATAATTTGTTGATAAAATAATTGGTTTTTCTTCTCGGTAACGGCGGTCAATAATTTGATAAAGAGTAGAAGAGGCAAATTCCGTTGCTTTTTCTGTCCCTAAATCATCAATTAAAAGGACTGGGACTTTTTGAACTGTACTTAAAATTTGTTTTTCATCAGTTTCGGGATTGTTTTGGTTATAGGTACTTCTAATCTGCTGCAAAAGGTCAGAGTAAACAATATAACGAAATTGGATTCCGCGGTCAATTAAACCATTAGCAATACAACCTAAAAGATAAGATTTTCCACTCCCAATTGGTCCTTCAATTATTAGACCTCGATTTTGTTTTGCAGCCTGAAAACGCTGCACAAAAGATGAAGCAAGACTATAGACCTTTTGAGCATTTTCACGGTAATTCATGCCACTATTTGTGATCAAATCAGTTTCATAATAACTTAAATTAGCAGTAGCAAAACTTGCTTTTCTTAGATGCTGAGGTAAATTACCACTTTTTTGTTTTCTTTCTCGCAAATCATTTTTGGCACAACTACAGACTAAATATTGATTATTACGATAAATCCTGCCTGTATCATGGCACTTAGGGCAATCCCAATCAGGTTCCTTATAATCTAAAGGAATATCATGTTTTTTTAACAGCTGATGATAATGAGCTTCTAATTGATCAATTTCTTTTTTTAATTCAGCTGTTGAATTCTCAGTCTTATCATTTTGCTTTAAAAAACCCACTTTTAACATTTTATAGTCGCGTTTGAGGGAATTAAGACAGCTGTATGCCTGCTCCACCTCAGGATATTTTTTGTGAATAAAATTTATTCTTTTTTCAGCTTCTAAATACTTTTCTCTGGCTTTACCCTGATATTTATTTGAGTTAAATTGAAGTGGCATATTTGCTCCCCTTTCTATTCTTATTCTTTATATTTATCAAAATCAATAAAAAAGTCTTTCCATTTATAATTATTATCATCTTGTTTAGTATTATTTTTTCTTTGTTTAGTTTTAGAATTATTTTGCTTAGCCTCTGATTTTGTTTTAGCCTGATCTCTTTGATCAGCATCGCCAGCTTGGCCGTCCATTTCTTTTTGCAGCCAGCGCCTAAAATCAGCTAAATTATTAATCCCTAATTCTTTAATTGGATTAATAAAATTATCTTCTACATATTTTAAAGAAGGCTGACCATCTCTTTTGCGGCGGACAGCTTCTCTAATGGCAGCTAAAGCTAATTCTTTGCTTAAAGCCTGCTCACCAGTTAACCAAGCCTGAAAAGTCTTAAGCTGGGCTGTATTCGAAGAAAATGATCTAATTCCATAAGCACGGGCTAATTCTTTAGTTTCACGGTGTAATTTATCTTGTTTTTTTAGTTTTTCATAACTTGTAATTTCTGCCTGATACCAATTGTTAACAATTGCTTTCAGATAAGCATAAGCTCCTTGCAGGTGGTCATTTCCACCTTGTCTTTTAAGCCATTTATCTACTCTTCTTACTAATTCCTTTAACATTTGGGGCTCAAAGTCATTAAGCCAGCTTTTAATTTCTTCCCTCCGGTGGAGATTACGGTTATTTGGAGGCAGAAAAGAAATTAAAGCAGAGGCCAGCTCTCGTTTAGACGCCGAATTGCTTTTAATTAGCTGTTCCCTTACTTCAGTTCCCGTAATCTGAGTTTCAGTTTCTTTTTCCAGTTGACTTTCAGTTTTTAAAACAGCTTCTAAATTTAGAAAACAGTTAAAAAGGTTATTTTGTTCAGTTTTTTGATAATTAATAATTCCCAGCTGACTAAGCCCTTTTAAAGATTTTTTTAATTCGTTCATTTCAAGCCCCAAAGAACCAGCAGCTAAAGGTAACTGGATCTCAATTTTATTAGCCTCTTTTAGATGTGTTAACAGATAAAGTAAAACTTTAGTCTGCTGACCAGAAAACTGACGCAAAAATCCTTTTTCAATTAAACTGTCACCTAAAGTTAAAAGTTGTCTACTTTCAGCTTCACTTAAATCTATGGTTTTTTTATAATAATTTTTTTTCATAATATCACCTTTTAACCTTCCAAAAACTTAAATCTTAACTTCATTATATCAGAGTTTTAAGATTTTTTAAGAAAAATTAAATAAAATTTCAATCGCAATTAATAATTATACTTGTTATTGGCCTAAAATTCAAGCAGTAACTAAGGCTGATTTGATTTAATTAATTTTTAAATTGTGGTATAATGAAGTAAAAGTATGAGGGTTGTAAGCAGAAGCTTTAACTTGACAGTAAACACTGCATCTGCTAATATTAAACTGAAAAAAAGAGAAAATTTAACTTTAGGCTTATCAGTGCTAAAATTTGGCAGCTGAGATAAGCCTAATATTTTTTTGAGGCTAAAATTTAATTTAATTAAATAAGAGAGAGGGAGATTTTTTATGCTTTCAAGGTATAGTCGCAGTCAAATGGAAAATATCTGGAGTGAAAAAAGGAAATATGAAATTTGGCTTAAAATTGAACTTGCTATTTTAAAAGCAAGGGCTGATTTAGGCGAAATTCCGCAAAGTGCAGTTGATAAAATCGAAAAAGAAGCAGTAGTTGATTTAAAGAGGATTAAAGCAATTGAAGCCAAAACTAGACATGATATGATTGCTTTTATTGAAGGGATATCCGAAAAATTAGGCGAAGAATCTCGCTTTATTCATGAAGGAGTTACTTCTTCAGATATTAAAGATACAGCTCGCTCAATTCAGATGCAGGAGGCCTGTCAGTTAATTTTAACTGATTTAAAAGCTTTAAAAGAGACTTTAGGCCAAAAAGCATTAGCTGCTAAAGATACAATTATGGTGGGCCGGACTCATGGTGTACACGCTGAGCCAATTACTTGGGGGCTTAAAGTCTTAAACTGGTACCAAGAAATTAAAAGACAGATTAAGAGATTTGAACAGTTAGAAGAAGTTGTAGCTGTAGGCCAGATTTCTGGAGCAGTAGGAACTTTCGCAACAATAGATCCAGCTGTAGAAAAGAAAGTTTGCCAAATTTTAGGTTTGAAAAATTCCAAAGTAAGCTCCCAAATTTTGCAAAGAGATAGACATGCAGATTTTGTAGAAAGAATTGCTTTAGCAGCAGCTTCTATTGAAAAATTTGCTACTGAAATTAGAAATCTACAGCGGACTGATATTTTAGAGGTTGAAGAAGGATTTCGCAAAGGCCAAAAAGGATCCTCAGCAATGCCTCATAAAAAGAATCCGATTGTTTGTGAACGCTTAAGCGGTTTAGCTAGAGTCATTCGAGGTAATGTAGTACCTGCTTTAGAAAATATTAGTCTTTGGCATGAAAGAGATTTAACTCATTCTTCGGTTGAGAGAGTTATTTTACCAGATAGTTCTATTTTACTTGATTATATGCTCTATAAATTTAATCAGGTAATGGAAGAATTAGTAGTTAATGAAGAAAATATGCAGCTTAATTTAGAAAAGACTTTAGGTTTAACCTTTTCTCAGCGGCTAATGTTAGCTTTAGTTGAAAAAGGATTAAGAAGAGAAGATGCCTATGAATTAGCTCAAAGAAATGCAATGACTGCTTGGGAAGAAAAGAAAGATTATAAAAAATTAGTTAGTTCAGATCAGAAAATAAAAAAATATTTAACAGAAAAAGAACTTGATCAAATTTTTGATTGGGAAGCCTATTTAAAAAATATTGATCAAATTTTTAAAAGAACTGAACTTTTAACATAAAAATCAATTAGAGAAAAGGATGCATCTTTGCTTAATATTTGTTAAACTATAAGTAAGATACTAAATTTAAATATTTTTAAAAGAATAAGTGAGGAGAGAAATTAAATGTCTAATAAGATAGTTGTTGGTGCACAATGGGGAGATGAAGGTAAGGGTAAAATTACTGATATGCTGGCCCAAACTGCAGATTTAGTAGTTCGTTATGGGGGCGGAAATAACGCTGGCCATACAGTTATAGTAGATGATGAAAAGTTTGAATTACATCTAATTCCTTCTGGAATTTTATATGAAGATAAAAAATCTGTACTTGGGGGCGGAGTAGTAATTGACCCCCAAGCTATGGTAGAAGAAATGGAAGGTTTAGAAAAAAGAGGTATTTCATTAGCTAATCTTTATATTTCAGAGACAGCGCATGTAATTATGCCTTATCACAGAATGATTGATGCTTTAGAAGAAAAGCGTAAAGGTGATAATAAAATTGGGACCACAGGTAAAGGTATTGGTCCTTGCTATACTGATAAAACAGCCCGCCGCGGTATTAGAATTGCCGACCTTTTAGATGAAGGCAGATTAAGAGCTAAATTAGAAATAGCACTTGATTACCATAATCTATTATTAGATCAGGTTTATAATGCCCCAAAACTAAAAGTAGATGAAATCATTAAAGAATACCAACCATATATCGAAAAATTAAGACCATATGTAACAAATACTTCTTTATTACTTAATCAAGCAAATAAAAAGAATCAAAAAATATTTTTTGAAGGAGCTCAGGGAACCTTACTTGATATTGATTATGGAACTTATCCTTTTGTTACCTCTTCTAATCCAACTGCTGGTGGAGTTTGTACTGGAACTGGAATTGGACCAACAACTATAGATGATGTAATTGGAGTAACTAAAGCCTATTTAACTAGAGTAGGAGCTGGCCCTTTCCCAACCGAATTAGATAATGAGTGGGGAGAATATCTAAGAGATAAGGGACATGAGTTTGGAGTAACAACTGGTCGACCTCGCAGATGCGGCTGGTTAGATATTCCGATTTTAAAACATGCAGTTCGAGTTAATGGTTTAACCGAAATAGCTTTAACCAAAATTGATGTTTTAACAGGTATGGATGAGATTAAAGTTTGTACAGCTTATCAGCATGGAGAAGAAATTGTAGAAGAATTCCCACCTTATTTAGAAAGTGAAATTCCATATGAACCAGTTTACGAAAAATGGGCTGGCTGGGAAGAAGATATAACTGGAATTAGGGAATATGATGATTTACCAGAAAATGCTAAAAAATATATTGCCAGAATAGAAGAATTAATTGGAGTTCCAGCTAAAATAATTAGTGTTGGACCTGGCAGAAAACAGGCATTTATTAGATAATAAATGATAAGGAGGATCGGTTATGAAGGTTTTAATAGTAGGAGATGGAGGCAGAGAACATGCTCTAGCTTGGAAACTCTATCAGAGTGAAAAAGTTGATAAGATTTTTGTAGCTCCAGGGAATGACGGGATGCTAAATATTGCCGAAAGAATTGCAATTGAGGCAGATCAAATTGAAGCTTTAGCATATTTTGCTCAAAAACAGGATATAAAAATGACCATAGTTGGCCCAGAAGAACCATTAGTTGCAGGTATTGTCGATTACTTTGTGGACAGAGATATTCCCATTTTTGGTCCCAAAAAGCAGGCTGCCCTTTTAGAAGGAAGTAAAGCCTTTGCTAAAAATATTTTAGATAAATACAAGATCCCAACTGGAGAATATGAAGTCTTTACAGACCCAGACACTGCTTTAAATTACCTTCAAAATGCCGATTATCCTTTGGTTATTAAAGCAAATGGTTTAGCAGGCGGCAAAGGGGTTATTATTGCTTCTGACTATAAAGCTGCTCAAACTGCTGTGGCAAGAATTATGGAAGATAAGGCCTTTGGAGATGCTGGAGATAGAATTGTAGTGGAAGATTTTATTGAAGGAGAAGAAATTTCTGTTTTTGCTTTAACAGATGGTCAGACAATTTTGCCTGTTACCAGCAGCAGAGACCATAAAGCAGTATTTGAAGGAGAAGAAGGTCCAAATACAGGTGGAATGGGTGCTTACTCGCCAACTCCTTATGTTGATTCAGAGATGATGGAACAAATTTGTAGAGAAATTTTACGGCCAACTCTGCATGCTTTAAATAGTGAAGGAATTGATTATCGGGGAGTTATGCATGTGGGAATTATTTTAACTGAAAACGGACCGAAGGTAATTGATTATAATGCCCGCTTTGGTGATCCAGAAACACAGGTTATTATGCCCCTATTAGCAGAAGATTTGATAGAATTAATGCAAATGACTAATGCTGTCCAATTAAAATATAAAAAAGAAATTGAAATTTATGATAGTGATGCTGTTTGTGTTATGTTAAGTTCTGCGGGTTACCCTTTAACTTATAAAACTGGTTATGAAATTAAAGGTTTAGATCAACTTAAATATCATGATGATTTAATTTTATTTCATTCAGCTACTAGTTTAGAAGCTGGTAATTATTATACTGCTGGTGGTCGAGTATTAGGGCTGACAGTTGTAGGAGAAGGTATTTTTAATGTGATTGATAAAGTTTATAGTTACCTTGATGAAGTTAATTTTAAGGATATGCATTATCGAACTGATATTGGTTTTACTATTTCTAAAAATAAAAATTAAAGAATACTTTCAGCTTAGTTTATGGAGGTGAATGTAATGTTTAAGACCTTAAAATGTGATATTGAAGCAATTTTTGCTCGTGATCCAGCAGCTAATAATTTATTAGAAGTACTTTTAGTTTATTCTGGTTTACATTCACTTTTATTACATCGGCTTTCACATTGGTTATATAAGCATGGTTTAAGGACTCTGCCGCGACTTATTTCGCAAATTGGACGTTTCTTAACAGGAATTGAAATTCATCCTGGAGCAGAAATAGGTTGTGGTTTTTTTATAGATCATGGAATGGGAGTTGTAATTGGAGAAACAACTGAAATTGGAAATAATGTAACCCTTTATCAAGGTGTAACCCTTGGTGGAACTGGTAAAGAAAAAGGTAAACGGCACCCCACAATTGGAGATAATGTAGTTATTGGGGCAGGAGCAAAAATTTTAGGCTCAATTAAAATAGCTAAGGATTCTAAAATTGGGGCTGGTTCTGTTGTTTTAAAGGATGTAGCCGAAAATTCTACTGTAGTTGGTATTCCAGGTAGAATTGTTAGTCGAGGTGGCAAAAGAGTTCATCCAGAAAGAGATTTAGAACATGCAGATCTTCCAGATCCAGTAGCAGATAAGCTGGTTCAATTAGAAAATGATTTTTTAAAACTAAAAAAAGAAATTTTAACTAAATCAAATTATGAAGATGTAGTTTAAAATTAACTTAAATAAGTGACAGCTTTCTATTTTAAATTGGAACTGTCATTTTTTTATTATAAATTTTTATTATAAAAATGGCCCGGTAGGTTGGGGGTCCTCCGGGCCTTTCACAGGGGAAATTCTTCTATATTTAAATTATCGGGGTAAAATTTAAAATAAAAATTTAGACAAAAATTATAAAGTAAATTTAAATTATTAGTTTAGCCAAAAATTCCAGTTGATAAATAGCGTTCACCAGTATCTGGCGAAATAACCACAATTCTCTTGTCTGCTCCAACTTTTTTGGCTAATTTTAAGGCAACAGCAACTGCTGCACCAGCAGAAATACCAGCTAAAATACCTTCTTTGGCAGCTAAGTCTTGAGCAGTTTTAAAAGCTTCTTCATTAT
Organism: Halanaerobium praevalens DSM 2228; assembly: GCF_000165465.1. GTDB lineage: Bacteria > Bacillota > Halanaerobiia > Halanaerobiales > Halanaerobiaceae > Halanaerobium > Halanaerobium praevalens. Next base: position 2,283,854 of record NC_017455.1, on the reverse strand, counting down.
CAGCTTTTGCTACCTGGTCAATAATTTCTGTATTTAATACTTCAGGAATAAAGCCAGCTCCAATTCCTTGGATTTTATGAGATCCAGCTTTTTCACCAGAAATCACAGCTGAATTTGTAGGTTCCACTGCTATAATTTTTAAGTTTTTAACTCTCTTTTTAAGTTCTTTACCAGTTCCACTAATTGTGCCGCCAGTACCTATACCAGCCACAAAATAATCTATTTTAGCTCCTGTGGCTTTAATTATTTCTTGAGCTGTAGTTTTGCGATGAGCATCAGGATTAGCAGGATTAGTAAATTGAGACGGTATAAAACCATCTCTAGCTTTAGCAATTTCTTCAGCTTTAGCAATGGCACCTTTCATTCCAGCTTCAGCTTTTGTTAAAACTAATTCAGCACCATAAGCCTTTAACATTTTCCTTCTTTCCTCACTCATTGATTCTGGCATAGTCAAAATAACTTGATAACCACGAGCAGCTCCTACCATTGCAATTCCAATCCCAGTATTACCGCTTGTTGGTTCAACTATTGTACCACCTGCTTTTAGATCCCCATTTTCTTCTGCTTTTTGGATCATATTTAAGGCAATCCTGTCTTTTATACTACCTCCAGGATTAAAGCTCTCCAGTTTGAGAACTATTTCTGCAGAATCTTGTTCAACTAAGTTATTCAATTTAACCAAAGGTGTTTTTCCAATTAATTCTGTTATATTTTCGAAAATCATTTAAAAACCTCCTGTGAATTTTAAAGCTTAAATCTAAAAGTTGAGCGATTTACTGTGAATTAATTATAATATAGTATTCTAGAACTGTCAACTATATTTTTGAAAATAAAATAAATAAATCATTTTTTCTCATTTTTTTAATTTTGACATTTTTTTCAAAAAAGGTATAATGTTATTAAGCTTTAATTATAAAAAATAGTAACTAAATTATGTAATTAAAATCTATATTTGATGATTAATTAAGGAGGTATTTTAGATGTCTCAATTTTTTGCAAAAGTATTTTCAACTATGGTGGCCCTTTTAGTTGCTTCTTATTTATTAGCAGGAATTACAGTCAGTGGTATTTGGGCTGGTTTCTTTGCAGCTGTAGTTTTAGGATTTGTTAATGGTTTTATTAGACCAATTTTTACGATTTTGACCATTCCATTTACAATTCTAAGCTTTGGCTTATTTTTATTAGTTATTAATGCAATCATGTTAGCTTTAACATCTGTTTTAGTACCTGGTTTTGCTGTCAGCGGCTTTTTTTCAGCTTTAATTGCCTCAATAATTGTTAGTTTTGTTTCTAGTATTCTTCATAATATGCTGGAAGAATAAAAATATTTAGACTTAAATATTTAAAGGGGGAAGCAAAATGAGGAGAAAAGTAAAATATTTATTAGTAATGATTTTATTTTTTAGCTCAATTTTTAGTCAGCCAATTTTTGCAGATCAAATTGAACTTCAAGCTGGTAATAATTTGAGGGGAGAAGTACAAAACAATACACTTCAATTAAAAACTAATTATGCTCAATTAAATATTCAAAGTAGATACCTAACTAAAATTAAAAATGAAAATGGTATTTTCAAATTTAAAGCAGCAGCTAATAATAAATTTAGTGGTCAATTAATGACTGAGATTAGTTTTTCCAGTGGAGGTGCAAATAAAAAGATAGCAGCAACTGAGATAGCAAGTATTAATTTTTCAAAGACAGATGCTTTTAGTAATAATAAAGAGCTTAAACTTAGTTTAAAAAATGGAGACTTCTTTTTTGCTAACCCTGTAGAAAAAAGTATTAGTCTGAATACTTCTTTAGGCAGCTCAGTTAATCTTAATTATAATAATATCAAATCGATTGAGTATTTAGCTGGAGAGGATCTTTATTTAATCAATAGAGTCAAAGGCTCTGCAATTAAGTCTAATTTAAAAAATAAGAAAATAATTGTCTGGCCTGCAGCCGCAGAGATTATAGAGATTGATTTTAATCAGCTGCAGCAAATAACTTTTAAATAATAAATTTTTAGTTTTAATAAAAAAGATAAAATGGGGGATTTTTAAATGGAAAAAGAACCACAGCCAAATTCAAATTATTATGATGAATATGAAATTGATTTAAGGGAATATATAATGCTGCTTTGGGAGAATAAATTATTTATAGGTGGTTTAGTTGTTTTAGCCATAATTACTGCTTTCTTATATAGTTCTTTTTTAGTTGAGCCAGTTTATGAGACAAAAGCCAGGATTCAACTTTCTAATTATGAGGGCTTATATAGTGATCCTAATACAGTAGTTCAACTTTTAAGTAGTACAGATTTGATGCAAGAAGTAATGACTGATTTGGACATTGATATATCAGCATCTAGATTGAACACTTATATTAATAATAATATAAGTGTTAAAAGAATAGGCCAAACCTCAATCATTGAACTAGTGGTTAAAAATAATGAACCAGAATTAACATTTAATATAGCAAACAACTTGATTAGTAATTTTAAAAATAATTCTAATCAATATTTTGAAAATATTTTAAAACAGGAAAGAAAATATATTTCAGACCTAAAAAGTGATATAGATAATATAAATTCTGATTTAGATAATAATCAGCAGTTAATAAATAAAAGTAGAGATGCTGGAAAATTAGATAGTACTTCTCTATTAGTTCAACAAAACTCTTCTTTACAAAATTCTAAAAGAGATTTGAGAAAAGAAATTGAAAGTAAAGAGTCAAAAATACTAAAGTTTTATTCACTTAAAATACTTGATAAACCTTATTCTCCAGAAAATAAAATAAGTCCTAATCTTAAATTAAACATGGCAATAGCAGCTGTTTTAGCATTTATGTTAGCAGTCTTTATAGTTTTCTTTAGAGAATTTATGCGGGAAGATTAGAATAATAATCCAAAAATTTTGATTTGAATATCATAAGTTTTTATAATAAAATTAAGTTTGAGAAATAATTCATTAATAAAATTTATATTCAGGGGAGAATGATAATATGAAAATTACGGTTGCTGGGGCAGGTTATGTTGGGCTTTCTAATGCAGTTTTACTTGCTCAAAACCATGAAGTCACAGCAGTAGATGTAGTTTCTGAAAAAGTAGAAATGATTAATCAAAGAAAATCACCGATAGTTGATGCAGAGTTGGAAGATTATTTAGCAAACAAGGAATTAAATTTAGAAGCAACAACTGATTCTTTAAAAGCTTATCGGGAAGCTGATTATGTAGTTATTGCAACACCAACTAACTATGATCCAGAACAAAATTATTTTAATACCAGAACAGTTGAGGCTGTTGTAGCGAATGTGCTTTCTTTTAATGAGGATGCTGTTATGATTATCAAATCAACAGTTCCAGTTGGTTATACAGCAGAGCTGCGAGAAAAATTTGATACAGAAAATATAATTTTTTCACCAGAATTTTTAAGAGAAGGTAAAGCTCTTTATGATAATCTTTATCCTTCCCGAATTATTGTTGGTGAAAGATCAAAAAGAGCAAAGGAATTTGCTAATTTATTAGTCGAAGGAGCCCTAAAAAAAGATATTGATCTTTTATTTACAGATTCCACTGAAGCTGAGGCCATTAAATTATTTGCTAATACATATTTAGCAATGAGAGTTTCATTTTTTAACGAACTAGATACTTATGCTGAAGTCCGCGGCTTAGATAGTAAACAAATAATTGAAGGTGTTGGCCTAGATCCAAGGATTGGAGATCACTATAATAATCCTTCTTTTGGTTATGGAGGCTATTGTTTGCCTAAAGATACTAAACAGTTATTAGCTAATTACGAAAATGTGCCAAATAATATTATGCAGGCAATTGTAGATGCAAATAGAACCAGAAAAGATCATATAGCTAAGATGATTGTGCAGCAAAAGCCTGAAAAAGTAGGAGTTTATCGTTTAACTATGAAGAAAAACTCAGATAACTTTAGGCAGTCATCAGTTCAGGGAGTTATGAAAAGAATCAAAGCTAAAGGAATAGAAGTAGTAGTTTATGAACCAACTTTAGCTGCTGATGATTTTTATAGATCAAAGGTTATTAAAGATTTAGAAGAATTTAAGGCCCAGTCGGAAATTATTATTGCTAATCGAATGGCACCTGAATTAAAAGATGTTGAAGAAAAAGTTTATACCAGAGATCTATTTAATAATAATTAAATAATTTAAATAATAGCATCTCCTTTTAACTGAGATGCTATTATTTTCAAAGCTAATCCTCTTTTAACCACAAATAAGTTCTGGTATTACTGATACTGCCATTACTCCTTAAAGCTAGACCACTATATGGTTTCCAACCTTTGATCTCAGTTACATAAAAGACATTTTTGATTTTAACCATTGCCGGCATAGAGTCTATGGGATCTCTCATTCCAATTTCGGCTTCTGGTCGATAATAGCCTCTAACTCTATGGTACTGACCTTGATCAGCAAAATTGGAAATCAACTTTTTAGTTTGAGCATTAAATAATACTTTACCCTCAATAGAAGCAGCCAACCAGGGGAACATTCTGCTGCCCATTCTCATTTCAACTTGGCCGCTTAAAGTGGTTAATTTTTCAGGTGTTGAAAAAGGATAGTTTTCTACTTCTTTAAAATCTACATAAGTTCTTCCTTTATAATTAAATTGATTTTTTAATAAATTTTCTATTTGATGATCAACAATTAAATCCTGGTCGAAGTTTGCTAAATCATCTTTAATCGACCAACTTAAAAGTTTTACTTGCGGCTCAATCACTTCCGATTCAATGTTTTGGCTAAAGAAATTAACAAAAACAGGAGAAATATAATCCAACTGCTCTGGACTTAGGTTAAGAGCAGAATTTTTAGTTTTAATCCTATTTTGAGCTAAGCCTTGATAATTAACTAAATTTTTATTTGTTAAAATTAGTAAACTAATTTCGCTTTGGCCGTGATCAGATTTTGTGATTTCTAAGGGATAATATAATTCTTTGCTTTTAAATTGATAAGAAATAGCCTCATTTGTTTTCGGTTCAGGGCCAACTTCAATTGTATCAAAAACAAAATAATTATAACCTTTTTTAATGTAATTATTAATTGTTTTTTGGAGTGAAAGAGGTATTTGAGGATTTTTTTGTCCTTTTTCCTGCAGATAATTATTTACCCAATCAACAAAATCATTTTGATTTAAAACTTTTAGAACTAAAATATCATGTGAGCCGATTACAACTTCTTCTTTAATTTCAGCAGCTGGAACTTTTGGATTTGAATTTCTTAAAACTGGTAGTCTCAACTCGTTAAATAAATTTTTAAAAATTAGTTCATTTGCTCTTCTCAAGATATCACGACTTGATTTTTTAACTTCTGGTTCACTTGGTAAAGGTAAGACTTGGAGAACTTTGGTCGGTTGAGAGGAATATAATTTTGTCGATAAAATAAGAATTTCTTCTTCGCCATTCCAAGCTATTAAAGCATCTTGATTAGGTTCGAAAATGTCAATATCTTGAATAAATGGAATTGAGCCTCGATCAGCGCTGACAGCGGGTGCCAAAAAAATGACAAGTAATAAGATAAGAGAAAGCCCCTTTTTCAATTTAATTCCCCCTTTTTTAAGTAAAATCAAAAATACTATTACTTTATAGTTCTACCTAAGTTCAATTTTTCCTTTTAAATATTCAAAATATAATAATTATTTTTTCTATAATTGAGCAGCAATAAAAGCTCTGAAATATTTGACAGTAGAATTGTAAAGTATTATACTAAAAGAGGAAATGATAATAAAAATTTACCTTATTAATAGGAGGGAAAATTATAATGGCTAAACAAATGAAGACAATGGATGGAAATACTGCTGCAGCTCATGTAGCTTATGCTTTTACAGACGTGGCAGCTATCTATCCGATTACACCTTCATCTCCGATGGCTGAATTAGTTGACTCATGGAGTGCTAATGGTCGTAAAAATATTTTCGACCAAGAAGTGAAGTTAACTGAAATGCAGTCAGAGGGAGGAGCAGCTGGTGCAGTACATGGTTCTTTGGTGGCTGGAGCATTGACAACTACTTTTACAGCTTCACAGGGTTTATTATTAATGCTGCCTAATATGTACAAAATTGCAGGGGAATTATTACCTGGAGTTTTCCATGTTAGTGCTCGTACTGTTGCAACTCATGCTCTTTCAATTTTTGGTGATCACTCTGATGTAATGGCTACTCGTCAAACAGGTGTTGCTATGATAGCTTCTGGTAGTGTTCAGGAAGTTATGGATTTAGCGGGTATTGCTCATTTAGCATCAATTAAATCAAGTGTTCCATTTATGCATTTCTTTGATGGTTTTAGAACCTCACACGAATATCAAAAGATAGAAGTTTTAGATTATGATGACCTAGCAGAACTAGTTGATTATGGTAAAGTTAGCGAATTTAGACATAGAGCTTTAAATCCTGAGCGTCCAGTAACAATGGGAACAGCTCAAAACTCCGATATTTTCTTCCAGGCACGTGAGGCAGCTAATGGTTTTTATGATGCAGTGCCAGATATCGTAGAAGAATATATGCAGGAAATTTCCGAAATAACAGGTAGAGAATACCACCCATTTAATTATGTAGGAGCAGAAGATGCTAAGTACATAATTGTAGCAATGGGTTCCGCAACTGATACTATTGAAGAAACAGTTAAGTATTTAGTTGATCAGGGAGAAAAGGTTGGTTTAATTAAAGTAAGATTATATCGTCCTTTCTCCGAAAAATACCTCATGAAGGCTCTTCCAGAAACTGCTGAGAAGATTGCTGTATTAGATAGAACTAAAGAACCTGGTGCAGTAGGGGAACCACTTTATGAAGATGTAAGATCATTATTTTATGATAAAGAAGAAAGACCAGTTGTAGTTGGTGGACGTTATGGTTTAAGTTCTAAAGACACTACTCCAACTCAAATTAAAGCTGTTTTTGATAATTTAAGAAAAGATGAGCCCAAAGATAACTTTACAATTGGAATTAAAGATGATGTTACTCATACTAATCTTGAACTTGAGGATCACATCAATACTTCTCCTGAAGGTACAGTTCGCTGTAAGTTCTGGGGTCTTGGTTCTGATGGTACTGTTGGGGCTAATAAAAATGCTATTAAGATTATTGGAGATAATACAGACAAATATGCTCAGGCATACTTCTCTTATGACTCCAAAAAATCTGGTGGTGTAACAGTATCTCACTTAAGATTTGGTGAGCAGCCAATCAAATCAACTTATCTAATTGATGAGGCTGATTATGTTGCTTGTCACAACGAATCTTATGTAGATAAATTTGATATGGTAGAAGATTTACATGATGGAGGAAGCTTTGTCCTTAACTGTACTTGGTCAGAAGCTGAGTTATCTGAAAAGCTGCCTGCAGAAATGAAGAAATATATCGCTGATCACGATATTAATTTCTATACCATTAATGCTGTTGATCTCGCTCAAGAAGTTGGCTTAGGCCAGAGAATAAATATGGTTATGCAGACAGCCTTCTTTAAAGTAGCAGATATTATCCCAGTCGATGAAGCAATTGAATATCTAAAAGAAGCTATTCAGAAATCTTACGGCCATAAAGGTGATAAGATTGTCGAAATGAATAATAAAGCTGTAGATAAAGCTTTAGATGCTCTAACTAAAATTGAAGTACCAGCAGACTGGTCAGATGCTGAAGCTGAAGCAGCAGCAGAAGAAAGTGAAGCAGATGTACCAGAATTTGTGAAAAATGTATTACAAGTTGTTAACGGCCAAAAAGGTGATGAGCTTCCTGTAAGTACTTTTGTTGGTCGTGAAGATGGCCACTTCCCTCCAGGTCTATCTCAATACGAAAAACGTGGAATTGCGATTAATGTACCTGATTGGAAAATTGATACTTGTATCCAATGTAACCAGTGTTCATTAGCTTGTCCTCACGCTGTAATTAGACCTTTCTTATTAAATGAAGAAGAGGCTGCTAATGCACCTGAAGGATTTGAAACTCTAGATGCTCGCGGTAAGCAGCTAGAAGGATTAGAGTATAAGATTCAGGTAAGCCCTTATGACTGTACAGGTTGTGGAGTTTGTGCTGAAGTTTGTCCTGTTGACGCATTAGAAATGACTTCTTTTGCAGAAATGGCAGAAAAAGAAGCAGACAACTGGGAATATGCTGTAAATGAAGTATCTGTTAAAGATGATTTAATGGATCCAGTTAATATCAAAGGTAGTCAGTTCCAAGAACCACTACTTGAGTTCCACGGTGCTTGTGCTGGTTGTGGAGAAACAGCTTATGCTAAGCTTGTAACTCAGTTATTTGGAGATAGAATGTTAATCGCTAATGCTACAGGTTGTTCTTCAATCTGGGGTGGATCTGCTCCTGTTTCTGTGTACTCTACTAATCCAGAAGGACACGGACCAGCTTGGGCTAACTCCTTATTTGAAGATAATGCTGAATTTGGTTATGGTATGTTATTAGCTAATCAGCAAATTAGAGCTAAAATTGCTGATCTAATGGAAACAGCAATTGAGCTTGATTTAGACTCAAAACTAACTGAATTGATGCAAGAAATGTTAGATAATTATAATGATGGCGAGAAAACTAAAGAAATCAAACAAAAAATGATGCCTTTACTCGCTAAATATAGTGATAATGAAGTAATTGCTGAAATCGTTGACCGCAAAGAATTTATTACTAAGAAATCTCAATGGATCTTTGGTGGAGACGGTTGGGCTTATGATATCGGTTATGGAGGTTTAGACCATGTTATCGCTTCTGGTGATGATGTAAATGTATTAGTCTTTGATACAGAAGTTTACTCTAATACTGGTGGTCAATCATCTAAAGCTAGTCCTACTGCTGCAGCTGCTAAATTTGCTGCTTCAGGTAAGAAAATCAAGAAAAAAGACTTAGGCCAAATGGCTATGACTTATGGTTATGTTTATGTGGCTCAGATTGCTTTAGGAGCAAACATGAATCAGGCTATTAAAGCTATAGCAGAAGCTGAAGCTTTTGATGGACCTTCGATTGTAATTGCTTATTCTCCTTGTATTTCACATGGACTTAAAAAAGGTATGGGATGTAGTGTTAACCAAGAGAAAGATGCTGTTAAATCAGGTTACTGGCACTTATTCCGTTTCAATCCAGAACTCAAGGCAGAAGGTAAAAATCCATTTATTATGGATTCAAAAGAGCCTCAAGGTGACTTTAGAGAGTTCTTATTAAGTGAGGTTCGTTTTGCTTCACTTAAGAAAACTTTCCCTGAACTTGCAGAGGATCTCTTTGAGAAAGCAGCAGAAGATGCTGAAGAACGTTATGAATCTTATAAAAGACTTGAATCAGCTTATGCTCCAGATGAAGAGTAGATTTGAGTTGATTAAGTAATAAATATCTAGTTTAACTTTAAAAGACCAGTGGGACGCCGCTGGTCTTTTATTATATCTTATTCTTTTTAAATATGAATTTTATTAAAAAACTAAGTAAATTTTAACTAAACTATCCATTTGTTGTTAAGGTCTAATCTGAAAGCTATTTGTTTAAAGAAGATTATTGTTGTTTATTAAAAAAAATGTTATAATATTTTGTATAATGAGTAATTGTTAGAAGGGAGTGGATTAATATTTCTGAGAAAAAGATCAAAATTCAAGATCTGGAAAAAGGACTAATCATTGATCAAGAAGTAAGAAGTGAATTTGGCGGGATTTTAATTCCAAAAGGTACTAAGTTGAATAGGCGTTTAATTTTGCAATTAGAAAATACAGGTTTAAAAGAAATAAAGATAAAAAGTAAAGCAGAGCTTAAACAAGCTGAAAATAAAAAGAAAATTGCTAAAGAAAAATATGAGAGAAACTTAGAAAAATTTTCTGATGCCTATAAAAAAGCTTATTACATGAAAAAAGTTGATTTCAAAACAGTTCGTAGTCTATCTGAAGAAGCAATGGAAATTTCTGAATCACTTGAATTAAAAGATACTTTAAAAATGACTAGAGATATTGATGAGTATACATATTCTCATTCTTTACATGTTGGTATTTTGGCCCATAAATTTGGTAAATGGTTACATCTAAATCAAAATCGTCTTTGTAATTTGACAACTTCCGCTTTACTCCATGATATTGGTAAAAGCAGGATTAAAAAAGAAATTTTAACTAAACCAACTTCTTTAACACCTGCAGAATATGAAGAAGTTAAAAATCATTCAGAATATGGTTACCAGTTACTTAAAAAAAGTAACAGGTTTTCTAAAACAATTATGGGAGGGGTTTTAACTCACCATGAGCGTTATGATGGTAGTGGTTATCCTTTAGGCTTAAAAGCTAAAAAAATACCGCTTTTTGGGAGAATTATCGGTATTTGTGACACCTTTGATGCTGTTACAACAGATCGCCCTTACCAAAAATCAATATCTCCTTTTGGAGCTATTAAAATGTTAGATGCAGATTTTAAATCTTTTGACCACCGCCTTAAATCCTTATTTATCGAAAAAATTCCTTATTCTTTAATTGGTGATCAAGTAGAATTGAGTAGTGGAGAAATTGCAAAAATTGTCTTTATTAATCCTGTTCACCCCGAATCCCCAATTGTCAAAGTTGACGACAATTACCTAGATTTAGCCGAAGAAAGTGATTTAAATATTGTAAGTTTAGTTAAAGATGTAGAAAAAGCAGAAGCTGCTGTTAAAGCTAAAAAATAGATTTAAATTGAGGAGTTATTTATGAATTTTTTATCATCTTTACCTTCATTAGTAATAGTTTTAAATCTAATTTTTATTATTTTATTAATATTTTTTGAAAGAAAAGACCCCACCACAACTTGGGCTTGGCTTTTAATTTTGACTTTAATTCCTGTTTTGGGCTTTATTTTATATTTGTTTTTTGGTTTAACTCCTAAAAAGCACAAAATTTATCAGCGTAAACAAGAAACAGATGAGTCGGGCCAATATAGAAAAAAATATTTTGAAACGAATTTTAAAGAACAGAAAAAAACTTTTGGCCATTTAGAACAAAGCATAATTAGACTTGGTTTTCACAATGAGATACCTGCAGCTATTGGCTATAATCAGCTGAAAATATATAGCAGTGGACAGGAAAAATTTAAAGATTTATTTCAAGATTTAAAAGAAGCTAAAGATTTTATTCATGTGAATTATTATATAATTAATGATGATCAATTAGGAAATAAATTTATGCGAATTTTAAGTCAAAAAGCAGCTGAAGGACTTGAAGTTAGGTTAATCTATGATAAAATTGGTTCTAAAAATCTTTCCCGTTATTCTATTTTTAATTTAGAAGATTCGGGAGCAGAGGTTGCTCCTTTTGCGCCTTTTGTTTTAGATATTAATTATCGAAATCACCGCAAAAATGTAATTATTGATGGTCAAATAGGTTATTTAGGTGGAATTAATGTTGGGGATGAATATCTAGGTAGGTCAGATAAATTTGGGCAGTGGCGGGATACTCACTTAAAATTAGAAGGAGAAAGTGTTGATAGTTTGCAGTATAGATTCTTATTAGATTGGAATTTTGCTGCAGGGACTAATTTATTAGAAGCAGAAAAATATTTTCCTCCCAAAAAAACTAAGGGAGATTCGGCACTCCAGATTATAAGTAGTGGACCTGATTCTAGAGAAGAAGAAATAAAAGCAATGTTTTTAAAGATGATTTATGAAGCTGAAAAGAAAATTTATATTCAGACACCTTATTTTATTCCAGATCAGTCAATACTGGAAGCGCTGAAAATGGCAGCTAGGTCTGGAGTTGAAGTCAAGATAATGATTCCTGACCGGGGAGATCATCCCTTTGTTTATGCAGCTAATAATTCTTTTGTCGGACAACTTTTAGCAGCAGGTGCTCGCTGCTATCGTTATACTGCTGGTTTTTTACATAGCAAGACAATCTGTATCGACGGTCGTGTTTTATCAATTGGAACCACAAATATGGATGTTCGCAGTTTTAAATTAAATTTTGAATTAAATGCTTTTATTTATGATCGAGAAAAAGCTCAATTACATGATGAAATTTTTTTAAATGATCTCAAAAAGTCTAGAGAAATAACTAAGGCGGAATTTGAGAGCAGAGGTTGGACAATGAAACTTAGAGAATCTATTTCACGACTGCTCTCCCCAATCCTATAATTTAGTTTAAAGCCAGCTAATATCAGCTTCTTTTCTGGGAACAGTTCTTAAGTAATTAACATCAGGGTAACCTAACACTAAAGTTGTTACTATTTCTTTATTTTCTTTTATTTTTAAAAACTTTCTTAGATTATCTTTGCCTTTAGCTCCTCTGATGGTAAAGCCGCTAAAAAGAGCTCCTAAATCAAGGGCATTTGCCATTAATTCCATATTGGCAGAAGCAAGGGCTCCATTAACAGTAGAATTAGCTGAAACAACTATTATTAGAGGAGCATTGAAAAACAAGAGATCGTTTTCTAGATTTTTATTTTGGAAGTCTTGATACATTTTAATCCACATTTCAGCATATTTTTTAAATTTTTGAGTTTTGGGACTTAAATTATCCAGTATTTCTTTTCCTTTTTCATTTAGATTTTCCAAAATCAATTTTCTAAATTGCTCAATTTCATTTTCGATTACAGTAAAAGCAACATCTTGTTGATTACTACCAGTTGGTGTAAATCGTCCTGCTTCAATAATTTTTTTGATCTTATCTTTTTCTACTTTTTGATCTTTAAATTGTCTGATAGTTCTTCTAAATTTAATAAAATTAAGTAAATTTTCAGCTGGAACTTCAAATTTTTCGGCCTTATATTCTTTTACCTCATCCATCTCATATTCTGTCGAACTTACCGCATCTGCAGGGCAAATTGCAATACAGTGGCCGCATTTAAAACAACTCTCATTTTTAATACGGGCTTTACCGTCCTCCATCACGATATCTCTAACTAAACAGTCAGTTATACACTTAGCACAGCCAATACATTTTTCTTGATCAATTTGCATCATTTAAAAACCACTCCTAATAATTTTAGTTTAATTTACACACTTGTGTAATTGTGCATTTTTTAGTATACTAAGCTTAATCAGTTCTGTCAATAAATTATGATTAACTTACTCATAATTTTTATAATGTGAATTTTTTAGTTAGGAGGTTTCAAATAATGAAAAGTAAAAAGGCAAAGCCAGCTGCTTTTAAATCTAAACAGAAATTGACTGAAGCTTTAATTTTTTTAATGGAGAGAAAAGATTATACAGAGATTACAGTAGCAGAAATTGCCGACAAAGCAGATAGAGTTAGAAGAACTTTCTATTCTCATTTTAGTAGTAAAGAAGAAGTTTTAGCAGTTTATATTGACCATATAATTGAAGAACATATTCAATCTTATCTAGAGCTGGCTGATCATTCTCAACTAACAATAGCCGAAATATATTTTAAATTATGGGCCAAACATTTAGATTTTGTACTCTTGTTAAAAAATAATAATTTATTAATTTTGTTAAAAGGATTTGAAAAATATATAGCCGAATTAGATAAGGCTTTTGCTGCTTTTAACTGTTTAGGTTTAAGTCAACAGGCAGCAGAATACGCACCTAAATTTTACGCTGGTGCTTTATGGGGTACTTTAGATAAATGGATTGAAAAGGGGATGAAAGAATCTCCAGCCGAGCTCGGTGAATTATTTAGTGAGCTAATTGGCTGGTAAAGAGTTTAAAATTTAGCTAAACTTTGTCGAATCTCCCCAAAGTACTTTCGAGTAGATATTGGTAATCCCAATTGGTGAATTAGGATTTTTAATCCGATAAATTAATTGATCAGCTAATCTTTTACCTAAATAATCAGTTTCCACCTTAACAGTTGTTAATTTGCCGGCAATCATTGAATATTCATTATTACCGTCATAGCCAGATAAAGCAATATCTTCTGGTACCTTAATCCCATTTTCAATAAAATATCTCATTAAAAAATTAGCGATAAAGTCACTAGCACAAACAAAAGCATCAGGCAATGTTTCTAGCTGATCTAAAAAATTAGATATTTCGGTATAATAAGAATAAATACCAATTTCTTTAGTTAAGCAGTATTTATTTTCTATTTCTAAACCCTTGTTTTTTAAAGCAGTTGTAAATCCTTGGTAGCGTTTTTTATTTGTTAAAGCATAATTAATGTCTCCAATAAAACCAAGTTTCTTTTTGCCATTTTCAATTAAATGTTTGGTTATTTTTTGGACAGCTGTTTTACCTTCCAAAAGTATCAAATCGCCTGTTATTTTTTCAAGTTTAAACTTACTAACAAGATCCAAATAGACTTTTGGTAATTCTAATTGATTAATCATTTCTAATAATTTAGCATCATAAACATTCATAATTAAAATACCATCAATCTTTTTATCTTCTTTTAAAATATCAGGTAAAGTATAGCCTTCTTCGTATTTTGGAGGTAAATATGTGTAAACTAAATTTAAGTCATATTGATCTAGCTCTTTGGCCACAGCATGAATAATATTAATCCAGAAAACAGAAGATTCTGGTCTTGAAATTAAAACAGAAATTTTTTTGCTTTGTTTTGGTTCAACTTTTTCTTCAGGCATCTCAGCTTTGAGATAGCCTAATTCTTTAGCTTTTTTTATTATTTTTTCTTTTAACTCAAAAGAAACTCCCTCTTTTCCGTTCAAAACTTTCCAGACTGTAACCCGTGAAACATTTAAGTCATCTGCAATATCTTGCATTGTGATTTTTTTCATATTAAAACCTCTTTTAGAATAAGATTATAGATCCATAACCAATTTTAGTATAGCATATAATTATTTTTTTTACAATTTTTTTAACAAAACATTAAAATTGTTAAATTAAATATTAAATATAATTGACAATATTTAAATCTGGTGTTAAAATGCAGTTAGTATTAAGTTAAATTTAAAATATTTTAACAATTAGATTTTTAATTCAATTAAAGAGGAGGTTTTAAGTTATGAGAAAAAAATGGACAAGAGATGATACTGAGTTAACACTATTAGCAATCCCAACTTTTATTTGGTATATTTTATTTAGTTTTTTACCAATGTTTGGAGTCTTAATTGCATTTAAAAAGTATCAAGTATTTCCTGGAGAAAGCTTCTTATATAATATTGTTAATAGTAATTGGGTTGGTTTTGATAATTTTAAATACATATTGCAGTCAAATAGTTTTTTGATTTTATTAAGAAATACTTTAGCTTATAATATTACTTTTATTATTTTAGGAATTTTTATTTCTGTAACTTTAGCGATTATAATTAGCTTAATTTATGGTAAATGGAGATCTAAAATATATCAAACCTTTATGTTTTTTCCTCATTTTTTATCTTGGGTAGTAGTTAGTTATTTTTTCTATGCTTTTTTTAGTTATGATAAAGGAGTTTTAAATAGTATTTTAAATTATTTTCATTTAAATTCTATTCAGTGGTATATGGAGTCTAAATACTGGCCTTATATTTTAATTATTGTTCAGTTGTGGAAAACTACAGGTTATAATACTGTTATTTACTTAGCCAGTATTATGGGGATTGATCCTTCACTTTACGAAGCTGCTGTGATCGATGGAGCCTCTACCTGGCAGCAGGTAAAACATATTACTATTCCAAGTATTAGACCAATTGTAATTATGATGTTTATTTTAAATACAGGTCGCATTTTCTTTTCTGATTTCGGTTTATTTTATCAGGTTACAAGAGGTATACCCGCCCCAATTTATGATACTGTTTCAACTATTGATACTTATGTTTATCAATCATTATTATCTTCTACTCCGATTGGCATGACAACAGCAGTTACTCTTTTACAGTCAGTTGCTTGCTGTATTACAATTTTATTAGCTAACTGGATAGTTAAAAAAATAGATAAGGATTATGCAATAATTTAGGGAGTGATTAAAAATGGAGAAGCCAAAAAGAAAAAAGGGGATTAATAGTATTTCTCAAAAAACAAATATTATTTTTAATATATTACTTTTTATAATTTCGATTTCATGTATTGTTCCTTTTTTATTTGTTTTTGTAATTTCTATTAGTTCCGAAGCTTCGATTGCCAATTATGGTTATCAATTAATTCCTAAAGAACTGTCTTTTACAGCCTATAAATATTTATGGCAGGAAAAAGATATGATTTTAAATTCACTTGGAATTTCAGTCTTTATTACAGTAATTGGGACTTTAATCGGACTTTTATTATCTACAACAATGGGCTATGTACTTTCAAGGCCAGATTATAAGTTAAAAAGTTTTTTTACTTGGATTGTTTTTATTCCCATGATTTTTAATGGAGGGATGGTTGCAAGTTATGTAGTTAATGCAAATATTTTACATTTAAGAAATACAATTTGGGCTTTAATTTTACCACTTTTGGTATCTTCTTTTAATGTTATTATTTGTAAAACATTTTTTAAGACAATTATTCCAGATTCAATTGTAGAATCAGCAAAAATAGACGGGGCCAGCCAATTGCGAATTTTTACAGCAATTGTTTTGCCAATAGCTAAACCTTTACTTGCTACAATAAGTCTCTTTTTAAGTTTTGCTTTTTGGAATGATTGGTTTCTTGCCTCATTATATATCAGTAAAAGATCTTTGATGCCTTTACAGGCATTATTAAATAATATTCAGAGAAATATCGAATTTATAGCAAATAATCCTTCAGCAGGACTTTCCTTACAACAATATGCAAGTCAGATGCCAGCTGAAGGTGTCAGGATGGCCATTGCTGTTGTAATTGTAGTGCCAATTGCTTTAGTTTATCCTTTTTTTCAGAAATATTTTGTTTCTGGTTTAACAATTGGAGCAGTTAAGGGCTAGATTAAATTAAGCAAAAAGCTGAGATTTAAAGCTCAAGCTTTTTATAAAAAATGAGGGGGTTTTATTGATGAAAAAGAAAATATTTTTAACTTGTCTTTTAGTTTCCTTTTTACTTATCTTTTCTTTGACTACCTTAGCTAAAGATGTTCCAACTTTAAAATGGATTACAGTTGGGAATGGAATGCCGGCTAATTATGACAAATGGCAAGCAGAGATCAATCAATATTTAGAAAAAGAAATTGGAGTTCATCTCGAAATTGAAGTTGTGTCCTGGGGAGACTGGGAAAACAGACGCAATATTGTAATCAACTCAGGTGAATATTTCGACTTGATTTTTACTGATGCTTCTCGTTATACAAATGAAGTCAAAATTGGGGCTTTTAAAGATATTACAAAATTAGTTAAAGAAAATGCATCAGAACTTGATGCTTATATCCCGGATTCTTATTGGAAAGCAGTAAAAGTAAATAATAAAATTTATTCAGTTCCAACTTATAAAGATTCTTCTTTAACAAATTATTTAGTTTGGGATAAAAATATTGTAGATAAATATAATGTTGCTTATCAGGAAGATACTAGTTTAGCTTCTCTAACAGATGATTTAAAAAGAATCAAAAAGGGAGAAAACAAAAGTCCTTTACTTTTAGCTCAAGAAGGCTTAACAGCTATCACAAATCAGTATGATAATTTAGGTACTGGTTTAAGATTTTTAGGAGTTCAGGTTAGAGATCAAGATAGAAAAGTTGTTAATCTTTTAGATCAAAAAGAATTTGTATCTAAATTAGAAATTTTACATCAATGGTATAAAGCTGGAATCATCAACTCAGATGCTCCAATAATTACTGAAGTACCACAATATCGCATTTTACAGATTGCTCAAGGTTGGTCTACAGCAGCCAAAACTGTTTGGGGACCAAATATGGGAACTGAAGCAGTAGCGGTTCAGTATTCCGCTCCAATTGTATCTAATAGAACTGTTAGAGGTTCTTTAAATGCAATTTATTCTGGGAGTAGATATCCCAAAAAAGCTTTAGAACTCTTAGAGTTGGCAAATCTAGATCCTTATTTTAGAGATTCTTTATATTACGGTTTAGAAGGGGATAATTTTGTTTATAATCAAGCAGGCAAAATTGAAAGATTAAATAATAACTGGGGAATGGCAGGTTATACTCAAGCTACTTTCTTTACAGTTTCTCAATTAGCAGAACAAGAAGTTAATCAGTGGCAAGAAGTACAAGAATTAAATGAAAAAGCTTTTCCCTCTGTCATGTTAGGCTTTGATATGGATACTAGTGATTATCAAAATGAACTTGCTAATTGTATTAGTATTTATAATAAATATAAAAGTATCCTTTTGACAGGTTCTAAAGCGCCTAAGCCGTTAATTGCTAAGATAAAGGCTGAATTAGAAGCTGCAGGTTTTAATAAATTACAAGCTGAAGCCCAAAGACAGGTAGATGAATTTTATAATAATTAAGATAAAGTAAAATTAAGTTTAAAAAAATGATAGCATAAATTAAAAATATGCTATCATTTTTCTTTATTATAGATCAAAATAAAGATATAGTGGAGGTAAATATGAAAAATAAAGTTATAGCTGATACTTTAAAAAATATTCCTTGGCAAAAAAAGCCTAAAAACTTAAAAGATCCTGTTTGGAGATATCAGGATAATCCAATTATTAAGCGGGATGAGCAGAAATTTTCAAATAGTATTTTTAATAGTGCAGTTGTACCGTATCAAGATAAATTTGCCGGTGTTTTTCGCTGTGATAGTAAATCAATTAGTATGGATATTTTTGTTGGCTTTAGTGATGATGGAATAAATTGGGAAATAGAATCAGATCCAATTGAATTTAAAGGTGCTGAGCCAGAAATTTTAAAAAGAGAATATAGATATGATCCGCGAGTAACTAAAATTGGTGATAAATACTATATTAGTTGGTGTAATGGTTATCATGGTCCAACAATTGGACTTGCTTATACTACAGATTTTAAAGAATTTTATCAATTAGAAAATGCATTTTTACCTTTTAATCGGAATGGAGTTTTATTCCCCCGAAAAATAAATGGTAAATATGCAATGCTGAGCCGTCCTAGTGATAATGGGCATACTCCTTTTGGGGATATTTTTTATAGTCAGAGTCCTGATTTAGAGTACTGGGGCCACCACCGGCATGTAATGGGTACTTATCCAGGTGATAAATCTGCTTGGCAGTCGACCAAGATTGGCCCAGGCCCTGTTCCTATTGAAACGGAAATCGGCTGGCTGTTAATTTACCATGGAGTAATTAATACTTGTAATGGTTTTGTTTATCGAATGGGAGTAGCAATTTTAGATCGTGAGCAGCCTTGGCAGGTTAAATATCGTTCTAAAAACTATATTTTAGCACCCCAAAAATTGTATGAGTGTGTAGGAGATGTCCCAAATGTTGTTTTCCCTTGTGCTAGTCTAGTTGATGCTGCAACAGGCAGAATTGCTATTTATTATGGTTGTGCTGATACTGTAACAGGTTTAGCCTTTACTACTGTGGATCAACTAATCGCTTATGCCCAAGAAAATCCACTTGAAGCTTAAACAAAGCAAATAGAATTTTACTAACTGGGGGTTATTAAATGTATATTTTGCCTCAACCTCAATCAATGAAAATAACTGATTCTCAATTTTATTTAAATTATAATAGTTCAATAGTAATTGATCCAGCTTTTGAGCCCAAAATTTATAATTATGCTCAAATTTTGCAAAAATCAATAGTTAAAAACTTAGGCTTTAACTTAGCAATTAGAAAATCTCAAACTCAAGCCAAAGCTATTTATTTAAATTTAGATTCTAAATTAAAAGCAGAATCCTATCAGCTTAAAATTGAAAAAGATAAGATTATCATTTTAGCAGCTGCCAAAGAAGGACTATTATTTGGAGTTCAAACTTTAAGACAGATTATTAAACAATACGGGGCAGTCTTGCCTTGCTTGGAAATAGAGGATTATCCCGAGCTTAAAAATAGAGGCTTTTATCATGATGTGAGTCGAGGTAGGATTCCTAAGTTAGCTTATTTAAAAAAATTAGCTGCTAAAATGAGTTATTATAAACTTAATCAATTACAACTTTATATAGAACATAGTTTTTTATTTGAAGATTTTAGTGAAGTTTGGCGTGATGATACCCCCTTAACAGCAGCCGATATTATGGATTTAGATCGATATTGTAATAAATTAAATATTGATTTGATTCCTTCTTTAGCTTCTTTTGGTCACTTATATAAAGTTTTGAGTACTAAAAGTTATCAGCATTTAGCTGAACTTAAAGGAGCTGCCAAAAAAGAATTTTCTTTTTTAGATCGAATGCAGCATCACACTATTGATGCTTCTAATCCAGAAAGTCTCAAATTTATCAAGCAAATGATTGCAGAATTTATGCCCTTATTTAGTTCTGATTATTTTAATATTTGTGCTGATGAAACTTTTGATTTAGGTCAAGACCGCAGCCAAAAATTAGCAGCTGAGATTGGAAGTGAAAAACTTTATTTAAATTTTGTCAGTGAGTTAGCAGAATTTGTTTTAGCAAATGGTAAAATCCCAATGTTTTGGGGAGATATTATATCTAAATTTCCCGAAAAAATTAAAGAACTGCCCCCAGAAATAATCTGTTTAAATTGGGGCTATGCCCCTCAGCAGTCAGAGACTGCAGTTAAGGCTCTAGCTCAAGCTGGAGCTAAACAATACCTTTGTCCAGGAGTTGGAGGCTGGAATCAAATTCTTAATTTAATCAAATCTTCTTATCAAAATATAACCTTAATGACAGATTATGCTCATCAATATCAGGCACTGGGGCTTTTAAATACCGACTGGGGAGATTTTGGTCATTTTAATCATCCCGAATTTTCGACTATGGGTCTCATTTATGGAGCTAATTTTGCTTGGAATCAGAAGCCGCTGGAATTTAAAGAAATTAATCAACAGATTTCTTTATTAGAATATGGAGATCCTTCAGAAAAAATAGGGGCCATAATAGCAGAATTGAGTCAGCAAAGCAAATTTGGTTGGGAAATGATTGTTCGCTTTCAAGAAATGAATAAACTAAAAAGAGCTGACCAAAGAGTAACTGCTTATTTTGCTGATTTTGAGCCTGATTTAGTTAAAAAAGCAAATCAAAAAATAAAAAAACAGGTCCAAAAAATATATCAAAGCTTAAGTTCGGTTGCTTTAGACAAAAAATCCAAGCTGCAGGCCTATTTAATAGCTGCTCAAGCTATGCTTTTATTTAATAAAATAGCTTTGTTAATTAATAATTTAAAATCTGGCAATCTGAAATCAGAGTTAAAATCTAATTTTAATTCAAAGCAGCTGGCAGTTGATTTAGAATATTTTTTAAAGGATTATCATCAACTCTGGTTAAGTATTAGTCGGGAATCTGAATTTTATCGAATTAGAGATATAATTAATTGGTATGCAGATTATTTAAGAGATTTAAATTAAGTTCAAAATTCAATTTCAGGTCAGCTTAGTTTAAGTTCCCAAAAATCAGTTAAGTATTTTAGTTTAAGGTGGTTAAGAATGCAGAAAAAATATCTCAATTATGACGGCCCTTTATTTAGTTTTTTTAAGTTAGTTTATAAAATTTTATTGCTTAATTTTCTCTGGCTTTTTTTTAGTTTAGCTTTAGTCAGTATTGGAGCCTCAACTACAGCTTTATTTTATCTTAGTTTTAAATTAGTAAATAAAGAAAGTATTGCCTCTATACCACAGGCTTTTTATCAAAGCTTTAAACTTAATTTTAAAAAAGCCAGCTTGATTTGGTTAATTTTACTAACTGCTTTTTATTTAATTTATGTTAATCTAATTAATATTAATTTAATTCCAGTTGAATTAGCAAAATATATCTATTTTTTACAACTTGTAGTCTTCTTTGAGCTTTTACTGATTAGCATTTATATTTTTCCACTTTTGGCCAGACATCATGTTGATTTATTTAATGCTTTCAAAGCATCTTTTGTAATGGCTAATCGCCATTTTTTAACTACTATTAAATGCCTCAGTTTTTTTCCGCTAATTTATTTAGTTTTGAGCTGGAATAGTTTTTTTGTACTTTTTACAGCTGTTTTTTATGCTTTATGGGTTGCTTATATTTTAAAAGGGTTATTTATTCAATATAGAACTTAGTCAAATAATTAAATATAATTGGGAGGCTTATTTATGCTAAATTATAGAGTGGTTTTAAATAAGGCAGGAAAAATAATAGTTTTTAGTTTTTTAATCTTTTTTTTATTTAGTTTAAGTTTTTATCCAGAGAGAGCAGCTGCTTTGAAAAAGCCGGTAAATCTTAATCGAATTTTACAGCCTTATGGACCTTTTATTGAAGTAGAAGATGTAGTAGATTGGGAGCCTAGTCAAGATCCTGATGCCAAATATAATCAGGCAAATATTTCTTTAAAAAAGAGATTTGCTGGCCCCAACTTTAAACAAGGTGTTAATCCAGAAGCAAAGATCATGAGTATTGCTTTAACTAATGCAGATACTAAAAATGCTCCTGCCCGAGGTACAGATTCATTTAGTACCTACAACTTTTCTTATTGGCAGTATTTGGACACTTATGTTTATTGGGCAGGCTTAGTTCCCACAGCTGATATAATTAATGCTGCTCATAAAAACGGAGTTCCTGTCTTAGGAACTATAGGTTTCCCTTGGGGTCAAGGCAAAGGGTATGTAAAACGACTTAGAGACTTTTTGCAGCAAGATCAAGCGGGTGAGTTTATAGCTGCCAATAAATTAATAGAAATTGCAGATTTTTATGGTTTTGATGGTTATTTTTTTAACCAAGAAAGCTATGGTACAACTGCTGCAGATTCGGAAAAATTAATAGAATTTATTAGTTATCTAAAGGCTAAAAAACCAGAACTGATTATTAGCTGGTATGATTCAATGATCAATCAAGGACCAGTTGTTTATCAAGATGCTTTAAACGACAAAAATGATCATTTTTTTCAAAAAAATGGAGCCAAAATAGCAGATCAATTTTTCTTAAATTACAATTGGAATCAAGCAAAAATTGAAAAATCTGTTCAAACAGCTAAAAAACATCAGCGGAGTCCTTATGCTGTTTACGCTGGGCTTGATGTGCAGCAGAATTCTTATTTAACAGAATTTAGAGTTGAAGAACTATTAGATACTAATTCAAAACTAAAAGTATCACTTGGTTTATTTGCTCCTAATTCTACTCTTTCGATGGCACAAGACCCTTTAGATTTTTATAAAAAAGAAAGTATTTTTTGGCTTGGCTCAGCTGCTAATTTAGATTCAGTCGAGCAGCTGGAAGAACAAATAGATTGGCCGGGTATGGCAAGCTTTGTTAGTACGAAATCAGCAATTAGGAGCAAACCCTTTGTCAGTAATTTTAATACAGGTCAGGGAAAAAAATATTTTATAGCAGGTAAATTGGCTAAAGATTCAGCCTGGAACAATCGCTCTTTACAAGAATATTTACCAACTTGGCGCTGGCAAATAGATTCAGTTGGTCCCAAATTAAAGGCTGGTTTTGATTTTGAAGATGCTTATAATGGAGGCAGTTCCTTAAAATTAAGTGGTGATTTAGCAGCTAAAAAAGCTAATATTATTGCTTTATATAAAACAAAATTAGATATCAATCAGGCCAGTTATTTAGCTTTAACTTATAAAAGTCCAATAGCTGCTGCTGATTTAGAGCTTGGTTTATCTTTAAAACCTCAAGCTCAGCCAAAGGATTATAAATTTTTTGATTTAAAAGTTAAAGGAGATAATCAATGGCAGCAAGTTCAGTTACCATTAAAATCTATTGCCGGTCAGAGAATTTATGCTGTGGCTCTGAAAGTTAAAGCTAAAACTAAAATCGAGAATTATAAATTAAATTTAGGTCAAATTAAAATCTATGATCAAGCAAAAATACAGCCAATCAAAGCTCCAGCTGAGATAAATATTGATCGTTTAATTTATCAAAATGCCCAAAGCTTAGAAGCTAGAATTTCTTGGCCAAAACTTGATAATCCTAATTTAGCTTTTTATGAGCTTTATCGAGTCAAAACTAATCAAAAAGAAGAATTTATAGGAGCGACTTATAATCATGCTTATTATATTTCCAAACTTGAAAGAGAAAAAAATACTGATAAAGTTAAAATTAAGCTTGTTCCTGTAAGTCAAAATTATAAAAGAGGCGAAGCAGCTTATTTAAATTTTGCTTTTAAAATTCCACCTTCTGCTACAGAAATTCCAGAATCCAAAACAAGAATTAATCTAGCTTTAGCTAAAAAAGTAAGAGCTAGTGCAGAAAACAAGGCAGAACCAGCTGCAAAAGCAGTTGATGGTACTGTTGCTAATAATAGTAAATGGTGTGTAACAAATGCAGAAAAAGGTTGGTTGGAAATTAAGCTAGACCAGCCGCAGCAAGTTCAGCGCTGGCGGGTAGAACACGCAGAAGCAGGTGGAGAAACAAAATTAATGAATACCAGAGATTTCAAATTACAGTTTTCTGCTGACAAAGGCAAAACTTATCAAGATTTAGATCAAGTTAAAAATAATGAGGCTATGATTACAGATCGAAATTTAAAAGAAGCAGTTATTGCTCAATATTTTAGACTGTGGATTGATAATTCGGGAGAATCACCCTGGGGAGCAATTAGAATCTATGAATTCCAGCTCTACAAAGAGCCTAGAGTTGCAAGAACAAATTATATTCCCCTTAGTTATGCCCAAGCTTTAAATAATAAGGGAGCTCAAGATGAATTTATTTTAGAAAATATTGTGGGAGCTCAAACAGTTCATTTATATCAGAGCTTAGATGCTCAAAAACCATTTTTATCTCAAGCAATTGACCCGAATGATAGTTCTAGATTTAAATTAGATAATTTGAATTTTGGCAGTCAAGCGGGACGGATTTATTATACAGTTCAAGCTGAAACAAAGGCAGAAAGTATTAAAATGAGTACAGCTTATGAGGCAGAAAAATAAAAAAAGAACTAAATAATTAAAAAATACTAGAGGAGGTTTTAACTATGAAAATTGAAAGACTAAATCGTTTAACTGAAGAAATAAAAAGTTATATTTATTCAGCCAAAGTAGAATTAAGTAATTATCAAATAAAAAAGTCAAAAGCTAAAAATTTAACTGATTTAAAAAAAGACCCAGCTAAATGGTCTGATTATATATTTGGCGAGCAGGCCCAAGAAAAAGAACATTTTTGGCTAAAAACTAAATTTGAGGTACCAGAAAAAATGGCAGGTCAAGAATTGGTAGTTATTTTTGCAGAAAAATTGCCAGAAGCTGTAGTTTATGTAGATCAGCAGCTGCAGCAAGGGATTGATCAAAATCATAAAGTAGTTCAAATAACCAAAAAAGCCAAAGCAGGTCAGAGCCATACTCTTTATCTGCATGGATATAATGGGACTTGGCAGGCCAATAAGCGTGGTGGTTTTGCTGGTTTTAAAGATGGGAAAATTCGAGTCAAAACAAAATTGGCTATTTTAAATCCAAAACTGGAAAAACTCTATTATGATCTTAAAGTGCCTCTAGAAGCAGCTAAAGTTAATGCTGATAACCAAAAAATCCAACTAGATATCATCAATTATCTTAATCAGGCAGTTAATCTACTTGATTTGCGCAAAGTTTATTCTCCAAGTTTTGATCAGTCAGTAGATCAAGCAATTAATTATTTGGAAAAAGAATTTTATAATGGTTATTGTGGGTCAGAAGATGTGATAACTCACTGTGTTGGCCATACTCATATTGATGTTGCCTGGCTCTGGACTTTAGAGCAGACCAGAGAAAAAGTATGCCGCAGTTTTTCTACAGTTTTAAATCAGATGGAAGCTTATCCTGATTATGTTTTTATGTCAAGTCAGCCGCAATTATATAAATATTTAAAAGAAGAACAACCAGCTCAATTTGAGAGAGTTAAAGCAAAAGTAAAGTCTGGCCAATGGGAAGCAGAAGGGGCAATGTGGCTTGAGGCAGATTGCAATATTTCCTCGGGAGAATCCTTAATTAGACAAATTTTATTTGGGACTCGTTTTTTTAGAGATGAGTTTGGAGTTGAAAACAAAGTCTTATGGCTGCCTGATGTCTTTGGTTATAGTGCTGCTTTACCTCAGATTTTAAAGAAATTTGGTATCGATTATTTTATGACAACTAAATTAAGCTGGAATGAATATAATAAAATACCTTATGATACTTTTAAGTGGCAGGGGATTGATGGCTCAGAAGTCCTCTCTCACTTTATTACAACAACTGATTATGATTCTGAAGGTTTTTTTACAACCTATAATGGGATTTTAAATCCATCTCAAGTTAAAGGTGGTTGGCAGCGTTATCAGCAAAAAGATATTAATAATCAAATATTATTTGCCTATGGTCATGGAGATGGTGGTGGTGGAGTTACTAAAGCAATGCACGAAAATGCCAAAAGATTAGAAAAAGGAATTCCCGGTCTACCAAAGGTGAAAAGAGGAAGTTCACGTCAGTTTTTTGAAGAACTAGACCAGCGTCTAAAAGAAAAACAGGTACCAAAATGGGTAGGAGAACTATATCTTGAATATCATCGTGGAACTTATACTTCAATGGCCAGAAACAAAAAATATAACCGTAAAAGTGAATTTTTATACCAAAACCTTGAATTTTTTAGTGTACTTAAAGATCTAATTTTTGGATCTACTGATTATCCTCAAACAGAAATTAATGCTGGTTGGGAAAAAATACTCCTAAATCAATTCCATGATATTATTCCAGGAACTTCGATTAAACCTGTTTACGAAGAGTCAGAAGCACAATATTTAGAGCTAATGGAAAAAGGAGAAAAACTATTAGAGCAGAAGTTAGATCAAATCACAGCTGCTATTAATTTAGAAAGTGATTCGATTATAGTTTTTAATCAGTTAGATTTTAAACGAAATGATATTGTCGAATTAGAGTTACCAGCTGGAATTAAATTTATTAAATTATATGATGGAGAGCAAGAAATTCCAGTCCAGTATTTAGATTCTAGCTCTGACTCGGATGCTGAGTCTGAAACTCAAAAAATAATTTTTATGGCTCCTTCAATTCCAGCATATGGATTTAAAGTTTTCAGACTGGAAGTTGTAGAAAGCAAAAACAAAGTAAAAGCAAATACACTCCAAGTTAGCAGTCAGCAAATGGAAAATGATTTCTTTAAACTTCAATTTGATCAGCAGGCTAATCTTGATTCTATTTATGATAAAAAAGCAGAGCGTGAGGTTTTAAAAGCAGGAGAAAAAGCAAATGTTTTGGCTGCTTTCGAAGATAAGCCTCATAACTGGGATGCTTGGGATATTAATATTTATTATCAGGAAAAACGCTGGCAAGTTGAAGAGGTAGAAAAAATTGAAGTTATAGAAAATGGCCCAGTTAGAGCTACTCTCAAAATTACTAAGAAATTTTTAGATTCTAAAATTGAGCAGTTGGTTCAGATTTATAGCACACTACCGAGGATTGATTTTGATACAACTATTGATTGGCAAGAAGAACAGATATTACTTAAAGCAGAATTTCCAGTTGATGTTCATAGTGATCAGGCAACTTACGAAATTCAATATGGTAATTTAAAAAGAAATACTCATTCAAATACTAGCTGGGATCAGGCTCAATTTGAGGTTGTTGGTCATAAATGGGCTGATATTTCGGAAGATAATTATGGAGTTAGCTTATTAAATGACTGTAAATATGGTTATGATATTCAGGAAAGTAGAATGCGTTTAACTCTGCTTAAATCTGCTAAAGATCCAAATGAAGCTGCTGATAGAGAAATTCATAACTTTAAATATTCCCTTTATCCTCATCAGGGAGATTGGAAAAAAGCAGCTACAATTAAAGAAGCCTATAAATTAAACCAACCTTTGTTTAAGCGAGTTGTAGCAAAACAAGAAGGTAATTTAAAAGCAAATTATTCTTTATTTGAGCTTGCAGCTGAAAATGTAATTCTAGAAGTAGTTAAAAAAGCAGAAGCTAGTGATGATCTGATTCTTAGAGTTTATGAGGCCTATAATAGAAGGACTAAAACTGCAATTAAAGTTAATACTCAAAAAGAATTGGCTCAAGTTTTTGAGTGTGATCTAAATGAAAATGAAATTGAAAAATTAGCAGTTAATAATAATCAGTTTGAATTTACGATTAAACCATATGAAATTAAGACATTTAAATTGAGTTTATAGAAAGGATGTTTAAAGATGGAGAGACTTTCTACTAAAAGACCACCTCAAAATGAGCGTTGTTTTGTAAGTGAAGCTGTAGAAGCAAAAATTGAGGAGGTAGTAGCTTTTATTGATGATCAAGAATTAGCTTGGTTATTTAGCAATTGTTATCCCAATACTTTAGATACAACTGTTAGTTATCAGGAAAAAAATGGAGAAGCTGAAAGCTATGTAATTACAGGTGATATTGATGCAATGTGGCTGCGAGATTCTACAGCTCAGGTCTGGCCCTATTTGCCTTTGCTGAAAGAAGACCCAAAACTAAAAAAAATGATTAAGGGCTTAATTAAAAGACAGGTGGAATTTGTGCTTAGAGATCCTTATGCTAATGCTTTTTATAAAGATAGCAAGCAAAAATCTCCTTTTGCAGCTGATAAACCACAGCCTAAACCAGGAGTCCACGAAAGAAAATGGGAAATTGATTCTCTCTGTGCTGTAGTGAGATTAATTACAGGTTATACTCAATCTGTTGAAGATAAATCAATTTTTACTGAAAAATTAGATCAGGCAATGCGCTTAATTTATAAAACCTTAAAGACTGAACAGCGTAAAAATGATGAAAGTGACTACTATTTTGTTCGTCAAACAACAGAAATGATCGAAGCAGCAACTTTTAAGGGAACTGGTAGACCAACTAAAAAGGTTGGTCTAATCCATTCTGCTTTTAGACCATCTGATGATGCAACCTTATTTCCTTATTTAATTCCTTCAAATCTGTTTGCAGTTTCTGTTCTTAAAAAATTAGCTAAGCTCTATAATTCAGAATTTGCTGATCAAAAATTTGCTGCTAAGTGTAGTCAACTTGCAGCTGAGGTTGAAGCAGCTGTTGAAAAATATGGAGTTTTTGAGCATTTAGATTATGGGCCAATTTATGCTTATGAGGTAGATGGTTTTGGTAATAGAGTATTTATGGATGATGCCAATGTGCCTTCTCTAATTTCTCTAAATTATCTAGGGATTGCTAAGGCTGATGATCAAATTTATCAAAATACCCGTCGGTTTTTATTAAGCTCAGATAATCCTTTCTTTATTCAAGGCCAAGCAGCAGTTGGCCAGGGAAGTCCGCATTCTGGTAAAGAAAATATCTGGCCAATGGGAATTATTTTAAGAGCATTAACAAGTACTGAGCCCCAAGAGATTATTAGCTGTTTAAAGCTTTTAAAATCAACTCATGCTGGTACTGGTTTGATGCACGAATCATTTAATAAAGATAATCCAGCTAACTTTACTCGAGCTTGGTTTGCCTGGGCTAATACCCTATTTGGAGAATTAATCTTAAAGATTTATCAAGAAAATAAAGAGCTTTTAAATCAACTCTAATAATTTAGTAAAAAAACTAAAAGAGCTGCCTGAGATGGCAGCTCTTTTGCTAGTTCTTAGAATAAACTCGCGGACTATAAAATTTAAAGAGTAAGGGAGTAAAAAATTTTTTTAAAATCGCCAAATATTCCTGACTAGTAACTTGTTTACCTTTGAGAATCATTATTTCAAACTCTTCAGTTTTTTCTTGAGTAATTAGTCCACTAAATTCAAAACCATTTTTTAAATAGAAATTTTTTCTACGCTGGCGCTGTTGATAATTATCAGCTTCTTTTTTGGGGATTTCAATTTCCAAAATAAGCCGCTGCTTTTTTTTATATTCCTTAATTTGAGCTAAGATTAGAGATCCAAAACCCTGACCTTGGAATTTTTTGCTAAGAGCAAGATAGAGGACTAAAGTTAAGTCTCCCTGTGAGATAAGGTAACAAAAACCCACAAATTTATTTCTCCGATAAATGGCTAATAACTCAAAACCTTTTTGCCAGCTTCTTAGATTTAAAAAGGCCAAATTGATTCTTTCATATTCGGGAAAAGCTTGTTCATATAATTTTTTAACTTTTTTGTAATCCTGATCAAAAAAATTAAACTTCTTAAATTTAAATTTAAATTGCTCAGCCATTTTTGCACCTCTTTTATAATTAAAAGCTTAGTTTAAACCCATATTTTTTTTAACTTCAGCTAAAGTTTTAGCTGCAATTTGACTGGCCTTTTTTTGGCCTTTTTCTAAAATATCATCTAGATAAGAATCTTCTTTAATAATTCTTTGATATTCTTTTTGGATTGGCTCTAAGTTTTCAATTGTCAGCTCAACTAATTCTCTCTTAAGTTGGCCATAATTTGAGCCAGCAAAATGTGCTTCTATTTTAGAACGTGATTTTCCACTTAAATTTTCATATAAAACTAACATATTTTTAACTCCAGCTGAAGCATGGTCAAATCTAAACTCACGGTTGGAATCAGTTGTAGCTTTCATAATAGTATTTTTTATATCTGCTTTAGAATCTAAAAGTCCAATTGAATGTCTTGCTTTGATTTCACCTGTACTTTTACTCATCTTATTTTCGGGATCATCAAAACCCATAATTCTGGCTCCACTTTTTTTAATTAATTCTTTGGGAATTTTAAAAGTATCTCCATAAAGATGGTTAAAACGCTGGGCAATATCTCTAGTGATTTCTATATGTTGTTTTTGATCTTCACCAACTGGAACTAAATCAGTTTGATAAAGCAAAATATCAGAAGCCATTAAAACTGGATAATCAAATAAAGCTGTACTAACTGAATCTGATTTTTTCGATTTATCCTTAAACTGAGTCATTCTCTGCAGCCAGCCCATTGGAGTCACACAATTTAAAAGCCAAGTAAGCTCAGCGTGTTGAGGAACATGAGATTGAACAAAAATTGTTGATTCTTGGGGATCAATACCACAAGCTAGATATAAGGCTGCTATTTCTTTAACTTTTTTTCTTAGATATTTAGGATCGATATTTTCTGGAATTGTCAGTGAATGTAAATCAACTATACAAAAAATATTATCATATTTTTTTTGGTTTTCAACCCAGAGACTTAAAGCCCCAACATAATTTCCAATATGTATTTTGCCTGTTGGTTGAATCCCAGAAAAAACTCTTTTTTTTGCTGCTTGCATTAGAAAACCTCCTGTTAGATATTTAATATTAATCTTATCTAATTAAGTCTATTCTGTCAATCTCACTTTCTAAGCTAAAGAGATTAAACCTAAGCAAATAAAAGCTGTACCCACTAATTTTGATAACTTTTCTTCTGAAGCCAAATTGGCATAATTAGCAGCCATTAAAGCCCCGATTAAAGCTCCAAAACAGCTTAAAACAACCTCGAGGTAAGGAACAGAGGCTTCGACTATAAAATGGCCAATTGAGCCAGATAAAGCCGTAAAAGTCATAATAATTACAGAGGTTCCAATTGCAATATGAACTGAGTAACCTAAAACAAAAGTTAAAATCAATAAAATAATCATTCCCCCACCAGCTCCAACTATGCCACACATTAGACCAATTAAGCTACCAAAAAATAAAGAAGAAAAGAGCTTTCTTTTTTTCCAGAATGATAAATCAAATTTTTCTTTAAAATCTTCTATCCGCTGATGAATTGGCTTTCTTAAAAAAGAAATACCTAAAAATAAAATTACTATATTTGTGCTTCCACCTAAAATTGAATCTGACATTTGACCTGATAGTTTACTCCCAACTAAAGCTGCAATCACAGCTGCTATAGTCATATAGATTCCATTTTTAATATCTGTATTACCGTGCTTGTGATAAGTATAAGCAGAAATAGAAGAAGCAATTACATCTGTTGCTAAACTAATTCCAATCGCTGTATAAGGACTATAACCTAAAAAGTTAACTAAAATCGGTGTTACAATTACTACAGCTGAAGCCCCAACTAAACCTGTGACAATACCAGCTCCCCAGCCAGCAAAGATAATTGTTAATAAACTAATCATTTTTTATACTCTCCTTTTTATGAATAAAGATTCATTTAATTTTAAAAAAATATAGTCTTTTCTCTTTTTACTATATTTTTTGAATAATACTTTTAATAAATTCTATATTTTCTTCTTTTTGTTCAGAATAATCTGTAGCCAAATGAACAGTAGTTAAAATAAGGCTGTCAATTAATCTAATTTCTACTGCTTTTTTAAGTTCAATTTTTTGATTCTGCTCTAAAATTTTTAAAGCACTTTTAAATTTGGATCTTAAAGTTTTTTTGATGACTGAAATATCATTTTCATTAAAAATATCAGCTTTAATAATTTCACTTCCAATGCCTTTGCGCTGACAGATTTCATTATATAAACTAATAACTAGTTCAACTAATATATTTTTCTCTTTTTTTTGTTCACTTAAAATTTGATCTAGTTTAACAAAAGTTTTTTGCCAACTCTGCTTAAAAACAGCCAAAAACAACTCTTCTTTGTTCTGATAATAATTATATAAGGTTCCAACAGCCATTTCTGCTTCTTGGGCAATTAGTTTCATATTTAAACTCTGATAATTATGGTCTTCTAATAATTTAAGTGTAGCCTGATTAATTTTCTTTTCTATATTTTGGATAATTTTAGGCATAAAAAGCCTCCTTTTTTATGAATCTTAATTCATTATATTATTTTAAGCCTTTTTTGTCAAATTAACTTAAAATTAAGAAATAAAAAACAGGGATTATAACTTTAATCAAGAATTATAAAAAGTAAGTAATATCATTAAAATGATAGGAAAGGAGCGAAAATATAATTTATGCAGAGGCAGGGCCAGATTTTAGATAATGTATTTAAAAATTTACCTCAAGCCATAATTTTGGTTGATCATAATTTAAAGATAATTAGAGTTAACCACCAAGCTGAAATTGTTTTTGGGATTTCGCAAGTAGTAAGTAAAAATCAGTATTTATTTGATTTTATTCAGCCTCAAATAGCAAGTCAAGCTAAATATGACCTAGTTAATAATATTGTTAAAAAATATAGATATGAGCAGAAAATTAAATTTAAAGTTGGAACTAAAACTAAAGTATGTAAAATAAATAGTTTTCGAGTTAAAAATGGAGGTTTTGATAATTGTATTTGTATTTTAATTAATGATATAACTGAAAATGAAAAAAGAAAAAGAGAACTCAAAGAAGTCAAAGAAAGATTAGAATTAGCAGTTGATGGGGCTAAAATTGGAATTTGGGACTGGAATGTCAAAACAAATGCAGTCCATTATAATCACAATTGGGCTCAGATGTTAGGTTATCAACTCTCCGAATTAGAAAAAAATATAAATACTTGGTTAAAATTGCTTCACTCAGAAGATGAAGCCCGTATTTTTGAGAAAATGAATGATCATTTTCAGGGTAAAACGGCTATCTATTCTAGTCAATATAGATTATTAACTAAATCTGGCAGTTGGAAATGGATTCGGGATATCGGTAAAGTAATAGAAAGAGATAATACAGGAGCAGTTAAGAGAATAGTAGGAGTTCATATTGATATTGATCAACAAAAAAGAGCAGCTAAAGAAATTGAATATTTATCAATTCACGATGAGCTAACTGGCCTTTATAATCGCCGCTATTTTAACAAACGCTTAGCTGAACTGCGGAATTCATATCAATATCCAATCAGTTTGATAATTGGTGATATTGATAATTTAAAAATAATAAATGATAATTATGGCCACAGTATGGGAGATCATTATATTAAAAAAACAGCTGCTGCCTTAGAAAAAAGCCTCAGAGAAGATGATATTGTGGCTCGAATCGGGGGAGATGAATTTGCTATTATTTTAGCTAGAACTGATCAGAATTTAGCCCAAACTGTGATCAGCAGAATTGAAAGAAATATAAAAATTGAGAATCAAAAAGGTGAATTACCAGAACCATTAACTATTGCTTTAGGCTCTGAAACTGTAACTGAGCAAGTTGCAGATTTAGAAAAATGTTTTAATCAGGCTGATCAAAAAATGTATCAGCAGAAGAAATTTAGAGCTTGACATGCTTTTTTAGTATGTTATAATACAATAATTGTTAGTATAATCTTGTATCAGAGGTGATAAAAATGGATTCTCAAATTGTTCAGGAAATTCTTTTGATGACATCTTTAATTTTTCTCGGTGGTATGTTAGGTGGGGCTATTTCGGAAAAAATTAAATTACCTGATGTTGTACTTTATTTATTAGTAGGTATCTTTTTTGGTCCTTATGGAATAGATATTTTAAATTTAGGCAGTAGTTCTTTAACTGTTAAATTAATTTTAACAACAGGAACTGCTTTTATCTTATATCTTGGAGGAAGAGAAATAAAGCTTAAAATAGTAAAAAAAGTGTGGTTAACCATAACACTTTTGGCAACAGTTGGAGTTTTAATCTCAACTCTTGTTGTAGCTGTTTCTTCAAAACTATTATTGGGAATGCCAATAGCTGTAGCTTTACTTTTAGGTGCAATTTTGGCTCCAACTGATCCAGCTACTTTAGTTCCTATTTTTCAAAAATGTAGTATAAAAAGAAAACTTACTCAGACAATAACAAGCGAATCAGCCTTTAATGATGCTGTTGGTTCAGTCTTGTTTTTTACATTTTTAAGTATTATTACTTCAAATCATTTAAATATAGCTCATAGTTTTATTCTTTTTTTCAAAGATATAAGCTTTGGTATTCTTGCTGGTATTTTATTAGGTGTTTTTGGAACTTTTTTCATTTCTCAAAGCAGTTATGGTTTTCTGAAAAATTTTTCCCCTATAATGTCGATTTTTGTAGCTTTAACTTCATATTTAGTGGCTGAATATATAGGTGGCAGTGGTTTTATGGCTAGTTTTGTAGCTGGGATGATCTGTGGCAATAAGCTGTCTTTAGGCTTAAAATGTGATTTAAAAAACAGAAGAGTCCAAGAAGAAGTTAATGAAACCTTTGGCTTAATTTTAAGGATGATGATTTTTATTGTTTTAGGAACTATGATTGATTTTGAAATACTTTTAAATAATTTTTGGATTCACTTATTGATTATAGCGATCTTTATTTTTATAGCCAGACCACTGACTGTTTTTGCTTCAACTTATTTTGATAAAAAATCAGATTGGAGCTTAAACGAATTAATTTTTATGAGCTGGATTCGAGAAACAGGTGTCATGCCTGCAGCTTTAACTGGAATGTTGATGGAATTTGAAATACCTTATATTGATCATATAGTAGCTATTTCTTTTATGACAATTATTATCACTTTATTATTACAGGCAACTACAACTAATTTAGTGGCAAAAAAGCTTAATCTGATGGAATAATTATTTTAGTTAAAAATATTTATGATTAAAGCAGATAGGAGAGATTTAGCTTGCAGAATAATTATCTACAAAATGAATTATATAATTTAGTGCAGAATGATAATAGTATTTTTGAGTTTATCCAATCAGGTTCTTTAGATGGAATCTGGTATTGGGATTTGGAAAATCCAGAACAGGAATGGATGAGCCCTAAATTTTGGCAGACTTTAGGTTATGATCCAGAGCAAAAAAAACATTTGGCAAGTGAATGGCAGGATATTATTTTTAAAGAAGATCTAAAGTTGGCAAGCGAAAATTTTGAAAAACATTGTGCAGATCCAAATCATCCTTATGATCAAATAGTTCGTTATCGGCATAAAAATGGTTCTACTGTCTGGATTAGATGCCGTGGTTTAGCAATTAGAGATCAAAATGGACAAGCAATTAGGATGTTAGGAGCCCATACAGATATTACTGATTTAAAATTGGCAGAAAAAGAAGTGTCACGTTTAAAAGAGGAATACCAAAAGGTTTTTAATGGAACTCAAGATGCAATGTTTTTAATTAAAGTTGGCCCTGAAGGTAAATTCCATTATTTACGCAATAACTTAGCTCACCAAAATAAGACAGGTATTGCTTTAGCTGAAATTCAAAATAAAACTCCAAGAGAATTATTTGGAGCTGAACAGGGTAAAAAAATTAGTAGTAACTATCAAAAAGCTGTTTTAGCAGCTAAAAGTATTACTTATGAAGAAGAACTTAATTTACCAGCAGGCAAAAGAATTTGGTTAACTAGTTTAACACCTGTGATTAAAGAGCAAAAAGTAACTCACCTTGTTGGTTCTTCTAAAGATATTACTGCCCGCAAAAAACTGGAATTACAATTAGAAAAACAGGCTAATTATGATAATTTAACTGGTTTAGTTAATAGAAAATTATTTTTTGAAATTTTAGCTGAGACAATTAAAAATCAGCAAGAAAATGACAATAAATTTTCCCTTATTTTTTTAGATCTAGATCATTTTAAAGCTATCAATGATAATTATGGGCATGATGTTGGAGATGATGTTTTGATTACAGTGGGCCAGCGTTTACTAAATGCTGTGCGCCAATCTGATACTGTAGCTCGCATGGGTGGAGATGAATTTACAATTATTTTGCGAAATTTAGCAGCCAAAAAAGATGCTCAAAAAATAATTGAAAAAATTCATAAAAGTTTAAAAGAAGTAATTAAGCTAAAGGGTAAAGAATATCAGATCGGATCTTCAATTGGAGCTGTAATTTATCCTGAAGATGGTCAAGCAATTGAAGACTTAATGCGCAAAGCTGATTTGACAATGTATGAAGTTAAAAATAAGAATAAGGGTTGTTTTAAGTTTTTTGAAAAAGAGGCAGAGACTGAAAAATAAAAAAAGCGTCTGTCTTTAATTTTTTTATTTACAGACGCTTTTTTAACAAAAATATATTATTAATTATATGTTAAATTCCTCAAAAAAGAATTAGAAGATTACTAAGTTAGCGGTGGTCTCTGTTTAAAGGCAGGGGCCTTTTTTTTAATGTTTAAAATTTTGATCATTGTCATTAATCATAATTAAAGTATCAATTGACTCTTTTAGTTCTTTAATTAAAGGTTCAAATCTAACTAAAAGATAAATTGACAAAACCATGGGGAAACCATAAGTGCTGATAAGGCTAAATATTTCTTCCATAATTTTCTACCCTCCTTTCTTAGTTTTCCACTTAAACTAATTATATCACAAAAAAACAAATGTTTTGGTAGAAAAAATTGCAGTTTAGAAATTAATAAAAATTAAGTTTTTCGTTTTTAAAAAAGGAAAATAGAGCTAATTAGAGAACTATTAATATTAGATATTAGATTTTAACTATAAAAAAATTATAAAAATATTTTAACAGATATTAAATTAACAGGAGGAGAGAGAATGGGTTTATTAGATGGTTTAATGGGAAATGCAAGCGAAATGAATGAAGTTCAACTGGAAGAGGAATTAAAAGAGGTAATAATTGCAGGAGAAAAGATAGAAAGTGGTTACAAGATTTTAAGAGATTACTTTGTTTTTACTAATAAAAGATTAATTCTAGTTGATATTCAGGGAGTTACTGGCAGCAAAAAAGAATTTCATTCTATACCATATAAAAATATTAGACATTTTAGTGTAGAATCAGCCGGAACCTTTGATTTAGATTCAGAGTTAAAAGTTTGGATTGCAGGGGTAGCAGGACCGATTGAAAAAAAGTTTGGCAAAAAATCAAGTAATATTTTTGAAGTACAGCAGGCTTTAGCTAATCATGTTTTGAAATAGCTTAAAACTTTTTTAATCTAATTAGTTTAATTCAAAAATGAATTAAACTCAAAAATTAATTTTCTAAATTCAGGCAATCAAATATTATATCTCAATTGAAGATAATTTACCCTCAGAGAAACTTCATTTTGTTCAGTTATTGATGGAGCTTTTCTAGGGGTTTTTGTTTTTATAACTATAGCTTTTGGATATAATAAAAGGAGAAAGTAATAAAGGGATGATTTCAAAATGAAATGGAAATAGGAGGTCGATAATATGACAGCTCAAGAAATTACTGAATTTTTAATGTACCAGCTGATATTCGAGTGGATTATCCTGCAATAGAGTGGAGAAAAATTGCTGGCCTCAGAGATATATTAATACATGACTATTTTGAAGTGGATTTGGAAATAGTTTGGAATGTTATAACAAATAAATTAAGATAACTTAAAATAGCGATAGAAGATATTCTGAGTCATATTTAATTATTCCAGCCATATTGTCTGGTTATTTTTTTGCCTATTTAGTTTATTATCAAACTATAAATTTTAGTGGACAGGATGAAGAGGTTTATTAGAAAACTGATAAACATAGAATTACTAGAGCTTTCAGGATATTATAATTGAATTAACTTGTCTATATTGAGCTAAAGTGATAAACTGAAAACAGAGAAAGTGTTAAAAAACTCCGCACATATCTATAAGTGCGGATGATTATAATGGAGGTGTAATTATGGATCCTACTATTTACAATAAGATAAAGAATATATTTGAGAGGAATAATGGATATGCTCGGACTAAAGATATACTTGAGGCAGATATTCATTCATCACATTTATACAAACTTCAGGAAGAGGGAGAGATTAGTAGGATCAAAAGGGGTCTGTATCGCTGGAATGGTAACGAGTTTAATAGCAATATAGAACTAATCGAAGTAACTAATATAGTTCCTAACGGTGTAATTTGTCTGCTTTCAGCTCTTTCATATTATGATCTCACTACAACCAACCCCTGGGAGTATTATATTGCCATTCACCGAGATGAGCACAGGCCAAAACTGTCTGATTATCCGCCGATCTCTATTTTTTATTTTGCAGAGAAACAGTTTAATACAGGGATTAAAGAGGTAGATATTGAGGGTAGTAAGGTTAAAATATATGATGAGGAGAAAACAATCTGTGACTGCATCAGACTGAGAAATAAAGTGGGTACTGATGTTGTAAAAGAGGCTATGCAGAACTATCTTAAGAGTAAGGATAAGAACATTTCTAAACTACTTGATTATGCAAAAGTTACAGGGGTTAAGAATATAGTGAAAAGATACCTGGAGGTACTTGTATGAGTGATAATATTGAAAATAATGATGAAGTTTTTACTTGTCAATGGAATAATGATAAAAGCATGTGGATTTCAAAATAGTTACCGGAAGTTTTCATAAATGAAACAATTGCTAACCAGTATGAGGTAGAAATGATGAATATAGAGCTAGAAGAACTAGTTTTTGATCTTGAAAATGCTTAAAAACAGCATATAATAAAATGGTGACCCTGGTAGGAGTCGAACCTACGCTTAAGGCTTCGGAGAGTTTTGTCGAAGTTCCTTATATTAGCATTTTTTCTTATAATCACTATCATAGCAGCAATCTAGTGTTGGGAATATCCCATATAGTTGTAAAATACTGTATATTTTACCGCGCCTGAGGCTTACTGCGGAAAATAGAATAAAATTAGTATCTCAATAAGAAATGATTTACCCTTAGAGAAACTTCATTTTGTTCAGTCAATGATGGAGGTTTTTGTTTTTATAACTATGGCTTTTGGATATAATAGCAATGATGTATTTTATTTAATTAAATTATCAGTTGTGGTATAATGAGCATAATTAAATCTGAAAATGCAAGTCTAAACCTCTTAAAACAAGGTAAGTTAGACTTGGGACTTAGATAGACTATATAATAGGGTAGGGCATACCCGAATTTAAGCCTTTGGAGAGAGCATAAGACCAACTTAATCTAGCTTTTGC
Organism: Halanaerobium praevalens DSM 2228; assembly: GCF_000165465.1. Lineage (GTDB taxonomy): Bacteria > Bacillota > Halanaerobiia > Halanaerobiales > Halanaerobiaceae > Halanaerobium > Halanaerobium praevalens. Next base: position 2,244,501 of record NC_017455.1, on the reverse strand, counting down.
TATGCTTTAATTAGGCAATTTTCTATGAATAAGGAATCCTCGTGGCTTGCCCGAAGAGCGTCAAAATTCTTATTGTCAGTATAATAGGCTAAATTGGAATAAGAAAAAATCAACTTATTTTAATTATAAATAATTAAAAAAATGACTATAATAAATGGAATGTGGTGAACTTAAAGATGGATTTAACTAAATTATCCAAAAAAGAGCTAATTGCAATGGTGAAAATGAATAGTAAAATAATCAATGAAGTCCCAATTGGATTTTGTATTACAGATGAAAATGGTTTTTTTGAAAAAGTCAATGCTCATTACTGTAAAATTTATGGCTACAGTGAACAAGAACTTTTAGGTGAGCACTTTACTATGGTTGCAACTGAGGAAAATAAGGAGTCTTTAACTAAGCTACATGCCGATTTTATTGAACAAGGTTTTGAAATGAGGGGAGAATGGAAGGTTAAAAAGAAAAATGGAAAACAAATTTTTATCACTGCCACTGCAGCCAGAATTAAAGGCATTGATGGCAGCTATAAAAAGGTGACTTATGTGATGGAGATCACCGATCAAAAAAAGCATGAAGAAAAATTAGAATATCTTTCTTTTTATGATGGCCTAACCGGTTTATATAATCGAAGATATTTTAAAAATGAGTTAAAAAGATTGCAATCTTCCCGTCAAACTCCAATTGCAATTATTATTGGAGATTTAGATGGACTTAAATCAATAAATGACAATTATGGTCACCAAAAAGGGGATAAATTTATAATTGCTGCAGCAGATATTTTGCAGTCAACTGCTAGGACTGAAGATGTAGCAGCTCGCATTGGTGGAGATGAATTTGCCATTATTTTAGAAAAAACTACTAAAAAAGAGGCTCAAAAAATTTGTCAGCGAATAAGAAAAAAGATAGAACAGTTTAATCAGCAAGATAATCTTTTGGCTCCTTTGTCTATTTCTTTGGGTTTTGCTGTAATGGAAACAAGTAGTCAGGATTTAAATGAAGTTTTTAAGCTAGCTGATCAGAAGATGTATTTTAATAAAGGTAGAAAATAGCTTTCAACTAAAAAAATATATTTTAATTATAAGAATAATTTTGCTTTCCACCTTAATTACATTTAGGTGGATTTTTCTTTGCCTAATCCCCTAAAAATTTAGCTCAAAATGATTATTAATGAAAATTAATTAAAGAGATTTAATCATTTTTATAGCAAATAAACTAATTTTTCAGACTTGTAATAAATTTATTATAATGATATACTGACCGTGTCCGGTGAATATTTTAAGAGAGGAGAATTTAAAAAATGACAAGTGAGAAGAAAAATTATTATTTTTTAGCTATTGCTTTGATTTTATGTTTAATTAGTATGATAGGAGTTTCTAAAATTCAAACTGCAGGTGGAGATATTAAAATAAAAGATCTGAGGTGGGAAACCCCTTCGGGTAAATTAATGAGTGCTCTACTTTTTGTACCTAAAAATGCTCAAGAAACTAATAAAGCACCAGCAATTGTTACAAGTCATGGCTGGTATAACAATCGAGAAATGCAGGATTTAAATTATGTTGAATTATCTCGCAGAGGTTATGTTGTAATGGCTATTGATATGTATGGCCATGGTAATTCGGAAATAATAAGTCCCAAAGATTGGCCAAAGCGAGGAACTGGAATGTATGATGCTGTAGAATTAATGGCAACTTTCCCTTATGTTGATAAAAATAAAATTGCAGTAACAGGTCATTCAAATGGTGCTAGAGCAGCAAACTGGTCAGTTAAAGCAGATAATAAAAAGCCAAAAGCAGAGCGTTTGATAAAATCAGTTCTTTTAATTGCAAATGATGCAATGTATACTACAGCTGAAAATGAGCCAGTATATTGGGCTTTAAGAAAAGAAGATCCCGAATATACAAATAATTATGGAAGCAGAGATGTAGGAATTATTGCTGCAAAATATGATGAATTTTTCTTTAGAAGTAAAAAAGAAAATGGAGGGCATACTGTACCTAGAAATTATATAGAAACTGAATATGCTCAGTCTTTCTTGAATTTTGGCTCAAATCAAATTCAAACTTGGACTAAAAGAGAAAATGCTAATTTTTATGAGAAAGAAATTGAAGGAGAAAAAGCAATTAGAGTTATTTACACTCCAAATCAAATTCATCCTTGGAACCATTTTTCAGCAGCAGTTGTCAAAAACACCTTAAATTATTTTGAAAAATCTTTAGCTGCTCCTAAAAAAATAGAGGCTTCAAATCAGATTTGGCAAAAAAAAGTATTTTTTAATTTTCTTGGTTTAATTGGATTCGGAATATTTATTGTTAGCTTCACTAAGCTTATGCTCGAAACTAAAATTTTTAGTTCGCTTAAAGCATCTGAAAAAGCCAGTATTAATCAGCTAACTGAGTTTAAAGGTAAATTATGGTTTTGGGGAGGTTCATTATTAACAGCAGTTATTGCTGCTATAAGTTATATAAAGCTTTATAATTGGACTCAAGTCAATAGGCCTAGTTTCTTTAATCAAATTCCAACGTATTACATTGGAGTTTGGAGTACTTTTATGGGAATAGCTATTACAATAATTATGATCATTTTTTATAATTTTTATGCTAAAGAAAAAGGCTTTGATCTGAAAGACAAAGGCATTATTCTTAGCCCCAAAAATTCACTTAAAACAATTGCTTTAGCCTTTACTGTAATAGTTGCTTCATTTAGTCTGGTTTTTATTGCTGATTATTTCTTTAAAAGTGATTTTAGAATTTGGGTGCTGGCAGTTAAAGCTTTTGGTGCAGACAAAATTCTAATAGCTTTAAAATATTTACCCTTATTCCTCTTGTTCTATATACCTAATTCGATTTCTATTAATTCTTTTAACTTTGTTGAATTGGGCGAAAAAAAGTGGCTTAAAAAAGAATGGCTGAATACTGCTTTATTAGCATTTTTTAATGGCTTAGGACCTCTAGTTCTTGTTTTAATTCAGTATTTAACCTTCTTTGAAACTGGGGAAGTTTACTTTACTAGTGTGTCAAATATTGTTGGAATTTGGCTTTTTCCAATAGTCGTAATTTTACCAGCTGCTGCTATTATTTCGAGAAAGATTTACAGAGCAACTAAAAATCCTTATTTAGCAGGAATAATAAATGCAGCAATTGTAACTATGATAATGGCAAGCAATACTTTAACAAGACTTATTTCTTAAAAATAATTTAATTAAGCTAAAGATCTTATATTAGGGAAATAAGGTCTTTAGCTTATTTCAGAAATGTTTGTAGAATATCTTTTATATATTTTTTAAGAAAAGTTTCTAAGTCATAAGAACCATTATTCACACACCAATCATAAATAATACCTCTGACAATTATCCAGATAAAAGTTGTTATTTCAGCAGCGGTTTTAGTTTTTATAAATTCATTATTTGCTTGAGCTTTTTGGATAATATTATATAAAATCTTATAACTTGATCTGTCTTTTGAAGTGAAAAAATTATTTCCGACTTCCATTTGAGCTTTATATACTTCCTTTACTTTATCAATTTTACACTTTTGAACATAGACTGCTTTATGAGCTACAATTTCAATTATTTGTTGAATTGTATTATCACAGCTAAATCCCTTTTCTATAATTTCATCATAATATTGATCAATTCTTTTATAAGTTTCAATAATTAGATCTTCTTTTGCTGAAAAATAATGGTAAAAGGTTCCTTTAGCTACTCCAGCTTTTTTACAGATTTCTCTAATTGTAACTTGATTATAGCCTTTTTTTTCTATTAGATCAGTAGCAGTTTCGAAAATTTTGTTTTTGGTAAATTCAGCTTGTTTTTTTCTAGAATTAACTTTTTTAGTCATTTAAACTCCTCCTGAGCATTGTGAAATGCTAATGATTAATTGTACTTTTAAGTATATTGTATTTAATTTAAAAGTTCAACTTAATCTCAAACTAGCTTAAGTTTTTTAAATTTATTGAAACTGATCTTTATAAATCTTAGGATTCAAGTCAAAAATAATTAGAAAGGTTTTGATAATCAATGATTTATGATTATATTATAATTCCGCCTAAGTTATTTAATTCTAATCAAGACAGAACAAATTTTTTATATAAATTAAGTTCAAATCAAATTCCAGCTGCTGAAATTGAACGGATCAATAAAATGAGACTCTTTAGAAATAAAATTGAGGAAATCGAAAAATATTGTGAGATTAATTATTATAAAATGTGTGATGAAAATTTCAAATCCAATTTACAAGTCATCGACAGCAAAATGCCCGAGATTATGGCTGGACTTGTTTTAAAATATTATAAAACAAAATTAAATAAAGTAAATGAGTTAACAGCTGAATTAGCTGCTGAAAACCCATGTGCTTTTAGCTCAGAAAAACATAAATTTTATCAATATAAAATAAAAAGATTTTTAGTAGATTCAGCTTTAGGAATGACTCCAGCATCTATTTGGGATGGCCAATATGATGCCACAGGTGGCTATTTAGTTGTCAAAGAAAATGGAGAAGTACTTTGCTATCATTTATATAATTATAATGAGTTTAAAAGCTATCTTTTCCAAAATACAATTTTAGATTCTCCCAGTAGTTCTAGACACAAATATGGGAAGATTATAAGAAAAGATAATCAATTATTTATTAAATTTAGTTTATTGGTTAGATTTGTAGATTAATTTTAATTTTTTAAAAAAGATTGACAAAAGCTAAAATATGCTTTATCATTTGTATATACAAGTGACTTTAAATAAATTAATCAAATGACAAAAAGAAAGGAAAAGTAGATGTCAGAAATAAAAGCTGAATTAAATAACTGTTTATATTTTACTTCAAATAAGCTTTCCAGAATGATCGGGAAAATGGCAGACCAAGAATTTAAAATAACTGGTCTTTCGCCAACATATGCCTTTTTGCTCAGTATTGTTAATAAAAAAGAAGGTATAGTCCAAAAAGAAATCGGCGAAATACTGCATATGTCATCTTCTACTATAACTAGATTTATCGATAAATTAGAAAATCAAGCTTTGCTTAAAAGAGTTAAAAAAGGAAAGAACTCCTTAATCTATTTAACAGAAAAGGGAAAGCAAAAGCAGGCAGAAATTGATCAAGCTTGGGAAAATTTGCATCAAAGATATGAAAAAATTATTGGCTCAAAAGAGGCAGAAATAGTGGAAAATATAAATAAAATAAGTAATCAGATTGAAAAAGAAGTTAAATAATCTTCTTTTTAATTTATATTTGTATGTACAACTAACTAAAATTTTTAATTAAAACTACTAATAATATAAGAAAGGGTTGATTAAGATGGAAAATGAAGTAATTAAGACAATTAAGAACAGAAGAAGTATTAGAAATTATAAAGAAGAACAAATAAAAGAAGAAGAATTAAAAACAATTTTAGAGGCAGGGATTCAGGCTCCGAGTGCGAATAATTTACAGCCTTGGCACTTTACAGTTGTCCAAGATAAAGAACTGATTGATTTGATGAGTGCTGAATCTAAAAAAATGATGCTTAAAAGTGATAATCCCAAATTAGTTCAGATGGGAGAAAATATTCCTCACATCTTCTATAATGCACCAACTGTCATCATAGCTTCAGGTAAAAAAGATATTGAGTCAGCTTTAGTTGATTGTGCTGCTGCTATAGAGAATATGTTAATAACTGCTGAAAGTATTGATTTAGGTGGAGTTTGGATTGGTCTGACTAGATTCTTTTTTCAAAAGGAAGAAAATATTAAAAAATTAGATTTACCTAAGGATTATAAACCATTTTATGCAGTAGCTTTAGGTTATAAAGGAGAAAAAATTCCAACAGGGCCTTCTAAAAGAAAGATGGATGTCATAAATTATATAAGATAATTAATTATAGAAAATAAATTAGACAAAAATAAATTAATTAACTATAAATTAGGGAGAGTGAACTAAAGCATGCTAAATTTTAATTATTCAGTTCCAACAAAAATACTTTTCGGTAAGCATAAAATTGATTTGTTAGCAGAAAATATAAAAGAATATGGTTCTAAGGTTTTGCTTGTTTACGGTGGAGGCAGTATAAAGAGAAATGGTATTTATGATACTATAATAGATATTTTTGCTGAAAATAATATAAGTTCCTGGGAATTAGGGGGAGTTAAGCCTAATCCTAGAATTGCTAGTGTAAAAGAAGGAATAAAAATTTGTAAAAAGCAGGAAATAGATCTTATCCTTGCAGTTGGGGGAGGAAGTACAATTGATTGTGCCAAAGTTATTGGTGCAGGTTTTTATCATAGTGGAGATCCCTGGGAAATAGTTACTGATTCCAGAAAAATAGAGGATTCTCTACCAATTGCAACTGTTTTAACTCTAGCTGCTACAGGTTCAGAAATGAATGCAGGTGCAGTAATTACTAATTTAGAAACCCAAGAAAAATTAGGAACTGGTCATCCAAGTATGGCACCTAAATTTTCTATCTTAGATCCAACTTATACATTTACAGTTCCTGAAAAACAAACAGCTGCTGGTACAGCAGATATAATGAGTCATATTTTCGAAGTATATTTTAGCAAGACAAAAGGAGCCTATGTCCAAAATAGAATGGCAGAGTCCCTCTTAAAAACAGCTATCAATTATGGCACAAAAGCTCTTGCAGAACCTGAAAATTATGAGGCTAGAGCTAATTTAATGTGGACAGCTAGTCTGGCTATCAATGGTCTTTTAAGTTCTGGCAAAGAAACTGAGTGGAGTGTCCACGCTATGGAACATGAACTTAGTGCTTTTTATGATATTACTCATGGTATAGGACTTGCAATTTTAACACCTTATTGGATGGAATATGCCTTAAATGATAATACTCTAGATAAATTTGTTGAATACGGGGTTAATGTTTGGGGAATTGATGCTGATAAAGATAAATATAAAATTGCTCAAACTGCGATTGAAAAAACAAGAGAATACTTTAGCTCACTTGGAATCCCTACTAAGTTAAGTGAAGTTGGGATTGAAGCAGAAAAATTAGAAAAAATGGCAGAACAAGCTACTAGAAGAGGCGAACTAGGTAACTTTAAACCTTTAAGCAAAGAAGATGTCTTAAATATTTATCAAAAAGCCTTATAAATCTCAAATAGCTGAGATTAAAAGAAGTATTTGGTGGGAGGAATTATGAGCAAATTATTTGAAGAGACAAAATTAAAGAATATGAATTTAAAAAATAGATTTTTTAGGTCAGCGACTTGGGAAGCAATGGCAGATGAGAAAGGTCATTTGACAGAGAAATTAGTTAAAGTTTATCAAGACCTGGCCCAAGGTGGAGTCGGCACAATAATTACAGGCTATGCCTTTGTTACTGAAGATGAACAACCAAATCCAGGGATGATGGGGATTTATGATGATTCTTTTATAGAAGAATATCAGGAATTTACTGATCAAATACATCAATTTGAGACAAATATAATTATGCAGTTGGCTTATGGAGGTTCTCAAACAAACTTTAAAGTTGAGAATAGAACTATTTTAGGTCCTTCGGCTGTACCACATGCCACTTATGGAGTTAGTCCCAAAAAGGCGACTAAGGCAGAAATAAAGTCACTAATCAATAGTTTTGCTGAGGCTGCTTTAAGAGTCAAAAAATCTGGATTTGATGGAGTTCAGTTTCATGCTGCTCACGGCTATCTTTACAGTCAGTTTTTGAGTCCCCATTATAATCAGAGAACTGATGAATATGGAGGCAACATTGAAAATAGAGGTAGAATTATTTTTGAAACATTAGCTGCTGTGAGAGAAAAAGTCGGAGAAGATTTTCCAGTAATGATTAAGCTTAATAGTTCTGACTTTAAAGATGATGGCTTTACTTTTGCAGACTGCAAATATATTTGTAAGCGTTTAGATGAGTTAGGAATAGATGCAATAGAGATTAGTGGAGTTGTGGGAGCCCAAAAAGAAGACATTAGTGTTAGGAAAAGAGGCCTTGCTTACTTAAAGGAAGAATCCTATTTCCGAAAATATGCAGCAGAAATAGCAGCCGAAGTTGAAGTCCCAATCATTTTAGTTGGTGGTAATCGCTCACCCCAGCTGCTGGAAAAGCTCTTAGAAGAGACAGAAATTGAATATTTTTCTTTAGCCAGACCATTTTTAAGAGAGCCTGATTTAATAAATAGATGGAAAAATGGCGATAAAACTAAGGCAAAATGTATTTCCTGCGGCCAGTGCAGAGCTGAAGCTGGTAATTCCTGTATATTTAAGCGAAAAAAATAAGATTTAAGAGGTTCACTGCTTTGATTAGCGGTGGACTTTTTTTTACTTCTGTATAATAATTTTCCTTTTTTTGCAATTTCTACTTTTAAAATCGGTTTAGCTTTAGTTAGATTAACAAGATCAATATCAGCTTTGAAAACTTAAAAGAAAAAATTAATTTTAGTTTCTGGTTAATTTTAATCTATTAAATGGCTGGAGAGTCTAAATAATTAAGTTTTTGTTGCAGACTTAATATCAAATCTATAAAGTAGAATTGGAAGTTACTCTCCGAAATATATCAGCCGATATTAGAAATTAGTCCTATAAATTAGATTTATCTAGCATTATTATCTATATTTTTATTTTAAAAATACAGAATATTTAAACTAAAAAGGAGATTGACAAAATGATTAACATCCAAAAATATTCATTAAGAGTTGTTAAAGAAAAAGGTGGTAGATACGACTTAAAAAGAAAAATTAGAAACTTAGAGAATGTCAAAGATGTTTTCATTGAAGTTTTAGATTTAGATAAAAGAGCTGAAGAGGTATTTGCAATAATCACCCTTGATTCTAAAGCCCAAATAACAGGAGTTTTTGAAGTTTCAATTGGGACCTTATCATCTAGTTTAGTTTCGCCAAGAGAAGTTTTTAAAAGGGCAATTTTGCAGAATGCTTCTGCTATTTTAGTAGGCCATAATCATCCTAGTTTTGTTCCAGAACCAAGTAGTGATGATATTAAAATTACTAAAATCTTAGTTAAGGCAGGGAAGATAATTGGGATTAAAGTAATTGATCATATTATAGTGGGTTCCAAAGATAATTATGTAAGTATGCAAGAAAGAGGTTTTATTTAAAATTATTTTGATATATAAAGGAGGGTTAGCTTCCTCATTAAAAACTATTGCTATTTAGAAAATTTTGTTGATTTGTAAATAAAGGAAAAAGCAGATATTTAAAGAAGTATGTACTTAGTAGAAATTACATAGGAGGAAATTGATATAATGAACAATTTTGGAGAAAAAGTAAATTTTATTTGGAACATCGCCAACCTTTTGAGAGGGCCATATAAGCCCGAAAAATATGGAGATATAATATTACCTCTTTCTGTTTTGAGACGCTTTGATTGCATTTTAGAACCAACTAAAGACAAAGTTTTAGAGAAAGCAAAGCAAGTAGAGATCCCTGAACTTCTAAATGCAGCTGCAGGTCTCAAATTTCATAATAAAAGTAAGTATGACTTTGAAAAACTGCTTGATGATCCAGATAATATCGCTGAGAATTTAAGAGCCTATATTAGAGGTTTTAGTGCTAATATTAGAGAAATTATGGAGAATTTTGATTTTGATAAAGAGATAACTAAACTTAACTCAAATAATCTACTTTTTTTGGTAGTTAAAGAATTTAATAAATTAGATTTACATCCAGAAAAAGTTTCCAATCAGGAAATGGGTTATATATTTGAAGAATTAATCAGAAGATTTTCCGAAAATGCTGAGGCTGGTGACCACTATACACCCCGCGAGGTAATCGAGTTAATGGTCAATATTATTTTTAGTGGTGAAGAAGATGTAGTGACAAATCCAGCTAATATTTCTACTATCGGAGATTTTGCCTGTGGTACTGGTGGCATGCTTTCAGTAGCTGAGAACTATATTCACAAGATGAATAAAGAGGCTGAGGTCGCCTTATATGGTCAGGAAATTAATGATCAGTCCTATGCAATTTGCAAGGCTGATATGTTGATTAAAGATGAAGGAGAAAACGCTGATAATATTGCTTTAGGAAATTCTTTAACTAATGATTTACACAAAGGTTTAAGAGTTAGATATGGTCTAATGAATCCTCCCTTTGGTGTCAGCTGGAGCAAAGATAGCAAGGAAGTAAAAAAAGAGCACAAAAATCAAGGTTTTGATGGCAGATTTGGAGCAGGAACCCCCAGAACTTCTGATGGTTCACTTCTTTTTTTGCAGCATATGCTTTCTAAAATGAAAACAGATAAAAAAGGAAGTAGAATGGCTATAATCTTTAATGGTTCTCCTCTATTTACTGGTGATGCTAACAGTGGTGAAAGTGAAATTAGACGCTGGATAATAGAAAATGATTTATTAGAGGGTATTATTGCCCTGCCAGAAGAATTATTCTATAACACTGGGATTGCTACCTATATCTGGGTTTTATCTAATAGGAAAAATGATGATTTAGCCAAAGGGCCAATCAGAAAAGATAAGATTCAGCTGGTTGATGCTACAAGTTTTTCCGAACCAATGCGTAAAAGTTTAGGTAAAAAGAGAAATAAAATTACTAAGCCACAGATTAATAGAATAACTGAAATCTATGGTGCCTTCCAGGATAATGAATACTCCCAAATATTTGATAAAGAAGAATTTGGTTATCTTAAAGTTCGAATTGAAAGACCACTTAAATTAAATTTTAAGATTACTGAAGATAGAATTGAAAATATTTATGCTGAAAATACCTTCTCCAAGTTATTTGATGAAGAGAAATATAAGAAGCTGAAGAAACTATCAGAAGCTCCTGAGTTTAAGTCTAAGGATAAAAATAAATTAGAAAAACTGGAAGCAGGTAAAAAACTGCAGGATAAAATTTTAAATAGATTGAGAGCAAATATTGAGCAGGATAAAGTCTGGAAAAACAGAAAAGAATTTAAAGAAGTGCTGAAAGAAATTTTAGGAGATTTGGATTTAAAGCGCTCCTTAATGAAAGCTGTCAGAAATGGTCTTGCTAAAAGAGATGAAACTGCTGATTATTGCAAAAAGCGAGGCAAAATAGAATCAGATACAGATCTTCGTGATTATGAGAGAATTCTTTTTAGTCACAAGGTAGAAGGATATAAACAGGATTATTCTGATTTTGTGGAAAAAGAAAAAGATAATATTCAAACTTATTTTGAAGAAGAAGTAAAACCACATGTGCCAGAAGCTTGGGTTGATTATTCTTATACTAGAGTTGGTTATGAGATTCCTTTTACCAGATACTTTTATGAGTTTGAAGAGCTAGAACCTTCTCATAAGATTAAAGAAGATATAGAAAAGCTGGAAGCAGAGATTAATGAGATTATGCAGAAAGTTTTAGGTTAGTGGTTATGATGAGAGAATATAAGAGATATGAGGAGTATCAGGATAGTGGAATTGAGTGGATTGCTGATATACCTAAAAATTGGATAATTAGTAAAATAAAATATCTTGTGAAAGAACCAGTATCAGATGGACCACATGAAACACCTGATTATGTATATGATAATGGTGTCCCATTTTTATCAGTAGATAGTATTCAAAATGGCAAGTTGGTTTTTGAAAATTGCAGACAAATTTCAGTTAAAGATCACAAGATTTACAGAAATAAAAGCAATCCTGAGAAAGAAGATATTTTATTAGGCAAGGCTGCTTCTGTTGGAAAGGTTGCTAAAATTAATGTGGATTTTCCATTTTCTATATGGTCTCCTCTAGCGTTAATAAAACCTAACTATAAAATAGAATCTTCTTATTTAGAATACTCAATGAAAAGCTCATATTTTCAAATTCAAACTGATTTATTATCTAATTCAAATACTCAGAAAAATCTAGGAATGAAAGATATAAATGATATTCTAGTTTTAAAGCCTAGTATTGAGGAACAACAAAAAATAGCATCATTCCTCGACCAAAAAACTGCTGAAATAGATGAGATAACGAACAAAAAAGAAAAGCTTATAGACCAACTCGAAAAATATAAAAAATCAGTTATAACTGATGCTGTAACTAAAGGTAAATTAGGAGATAAATATCTTAATGAGGATGGAGATTTAGTTGATGAAGTAGAAATGAAAGATAGTGGAATTGAATGGATAAGAGATGTTCCTCACTTTTATGATATTAGTAAAGTTAAATATATAGCAGACATTCATGGAAGAATAGGTTATAGAGGATATACAAAAGATGATTTAGTTGATAAAGGACAAGGAGCTTTAACTTTAGGTGGTAAGCATATTAATGATAGAAATCAGTTAGATTTAAGTGACCCAACTTATATTAGTTGGGATAAATATTATGAATCGCCAGAAATTATGATAGAATATAATAATTTAGTTGTTGTCCAAAGAGGTAGTATTGGAAAAGTAGCAATAATTGATAAGAACATTGGTGAAGCTACAATAAATCCTAGTTTAATTCTTGTTAATAATCTTGAAATAAAAGCTAAATATTTTTATTATTATTTAATTTCTAATTCTGTTTCTGAATTTTTTAATTTAATTGTATCATCAACAGCAGTCCCGATGATTTCACAAGAACAGTTGGATAATTTGTATTTACCAAAGATAGATAAACATTCACAAAATAAAATAATAAATTATCTTGATAAAAAAACCGAACTAATAGACAACCTAATCCAAAAAACCAAAACTTCAATCCAAAAATATAAAGAATACAAAAAATCACTAATCTTTGAGGCTGTTACAGGTAAAATAGACTTGCGAGATTACGAATTAAAAGGGGGAGAATAAATTGCTGAGCACAGGCACACCAGCCCAATTGACAGAGAAAGAATTTCAGAACTTAATTAAAAAGCATCTAATTAGTGAAAATGCTTATCTTGAAAGCAGTAATCAAAACTATGATAAATATCATGCTCTAGATACAGAAATCTTATTTGAATTTCTGGAAACAACACAGGAAAAAACCATGCAGGAATTAAAAAATATTTATGGACCTGAATATAAGCAAAAAATAGTTAAAAGATTAAATGCAGAATTAGCCAGAAGAAGTATGATTGATGTAATTAAGCATGGAATTAAAGATTATGGTAAAAAATTAGATTTAGCCTATTTTAAGCCCCCGACAGATTTTAATGCAAAGCTAAATAAATTATATCAACAGAACATTTTTTCTGTAATTGATGAACTAAATTATCAGGATAATAAACGACTTGATATAGTTCTTTTTCTAAATGGTCTCCCGATTATCACAATGGAGCTCAAAAATCAGGATACAAGTCAGGGCTACAAAGATGCTATTAAACAATATAAAACTGAGAGGTCTCCCAATGAAAAAATATTTAGATTTAAACAGCGCTCAATAGTAAATTTTGCTGTTGATAAAGCTGAAGTCTATATGACAACTGAGCTTAAGGGAAAAGATACCTTCTTTTTACCTTTTAACAAAGGTCAAGGCAAGGGTAAAGCCAAAAGAGCAGGGAATCCTACAGTTGCAGGCAAAATAAAAACTCATTATCTCTGGGAGGATATTTTCAAAAAAGATCAGCTTTTAGAGATTCTGCAGAAATTTGTTTTCATTGATCAAGAAGAAGATATTGATCAACAGGGTAATCTTAAACAAGATGAGAAAATAATTTTTCCTCGCTATCACCAATTAGATGTAGTCTCTAAAATTTTGGGGGATGTCAAAGAAAAAAAAGCGGGCTCTAAATATTTAATTCAACATAGTGCAGGCTCAGGTAAAACCTATTCCATCACCTGGCTGGCCCATCGATTATCCAGTTTACATGATAGAGAAAATAACCCCATTTTTAGCAGTGTCATAGTTGTGACAGATAGAGTTTCCCTAGACCAGCAGCTGCAGGAAACGATTTATCAGATAGATCATAAACTGGGAGTAGTCGCTCCGATTAAAAAAGATTCACATCAATTAGCTGCTGAATTAAATGCTGGCACCAAGATTATTATCAGTACAATCCAGAAGTTTCCCTTTATCTTAGATAAGGTTTCAGATACTAAAGTTAAAAACTTTGCCATTATAATTGATGAGGCCCATTCTTCTACTAGTGGCAAAAATATTTTAGCTTTAAAAGAATCACTATCTCTAGAAGAAGCAGCTGAATTAGATAGACAGGCAGAAATGAATTCTGATGATGTTGAGGATAAGATTAATAAAGAGTTAAAGCGGGTCCAGAGTCTTGATTCCTTGAGCTTCTTTGGCTTTACCGCTACTCCTAAACCAGCCACTTTAGAGCTTTTTGGTTCTACTAATCAGGCAGGTAAAAAAGAGGCTTTTCACCTTTATTCAATGCGGCAGGCTATTGAAGAAGGTTTTATTTTAGATGTTTTAGAAAATTATATGACATATAAAACATATTATCAGGTTAATAAAAAAATTGAAGCTGATCCTGAATTCGAAAAATCCAGAACTTCAAAGGAGATTGCCAGATTTGTGAGCCTGCACCCTCATAATATATCACAGAAAACAGAAATTATGATTGAGCATTTCCGGGATAAGACAATGCATAAAATTGGGGGAGAAGCTAAAGCAATGTTAGTTACCTCTTCTCGCCTACATGCAGTGAGATATAAAAATGCTTTTGATAAATACATTAGAGACAAAGGCTACAAGAATTTAAAAAGTCTAGTCGCTTTTTCAGGCACAGTTAAAGATGATGGCTTTGAATACACTGAACCTAAGCTGAATAACGGTATCCCTGAATCAGAAACAGCCAAAGAATTTGATAAAGATGAATACCAGATCCTTTTAGTTGCCAATAAATATCAGACTGGTTTTGACCAGCCAAAACTGCACACAATGTTCGTTGATAAGAGGCTGCAGGGAGTTAATGCTGTCCAGACTTTATCTCGTTTAAACAGAACCTACAAAGGGATTAAAGAAGATACCTTTGTTCTTGATTTTGTTAATGAAGCTGATGATATTAAAAATGCTTTTGAACCATATTATGACCTAACAAAGCTAGATTCAGATAATATAGATCCTAATCAGATGTATACTCTTTATGATGAGATAATGGATTCCATGTTGATTGATAAAGCTGATATTGATGCTTTTGCTCACTGTTATTATGAGAATGATTCTACAGAAGAAATAATAGCAGCTGGAGATAATGCTCTCTCACATAGTACAGCCAGAATTGAGAATTTATCTAAAGAGGATAAATTAGAATTTAGATCTCAAATGAAGCGTTTTATCAACCTCTATAATTTAGTGCTGCAGGTCCATCCAATTAAAGATATTGAGCTGCATAAACTGAATATTTATTTAAAATTTCTGCTGAAAAGAATTGATGTTGAAACTCCAAACAATGTAGATATTTCGGATAAAGTTGTCTTGGAATATTATCAGCTGGAGAATAAAGGTCAGCAGAGTATCGGCTTAATTGGGGAAAAAGAACTCACTGGGCCAGCTCTGGGTAGTGGCAGCTATCAAGAGGAAGAAAAAGAGCATTTGAGTGTAATTATTGAGCGTTTAAACGAAAAATTCCAGACCAATTTTTCAGATTCAGCTAAAGTTGCTATTGATCAGATGAAAAATAAGTTGGAGAAGAATAATAATTTGAAGAAATGGGCTCAAGCAAATAGTTTTGAGGACTTTAAGATACCAGTACAAAAGAAATTTGAAGACACAGTTGTTGAATCTTATAATGAAAATACTGAGTTCTATGGTAAAGTGCTTAATGACAAAGATTTCAAAGAAAAGCTGATGGATTTAATTATGATTGATCTGTATCAGAGTTTGAGGGCCGAGTGAAAAATATTTAAAATACGAGAAAGGTGATTAAATGAGATTAAGACAGATTAGAAAAATAATTGATGAAAATATAAATCAAATAAATTATCAATCCAAAAAAATTAATCAAACTATAGCAGAAATTTCTGATTATCAAAAAGCAATTGATGCTATTGAAAATTTAAGTGAATTTAAGTTTATTCAAAAAGAATATAAAAAACTTATAAAATTAGAGAATATATATTATAATAAGTCAAATTCAGACAAAGTGAGAATTAATCATAGAACTAAAAAAGAATTTAGTAACATTATCAAGATGATTAATCAAAAATGTCGAACTGTTCTTGATTTAATTGATGAAGCAATACCAAAACAAAATAAAAACTCTATCAGCATAAAATTGCCTGATTATAAAGATTTATCTAGGATATCAGATTTCTTTAAAAATATAGATAATATATTAAATCAATCACTGGTTAATGAAAAGATTAATGGTAAAATAAAGCTTCAAAACTTTGATACTGGTTCACAATGGGTAGAAGTAATTGTGGGTAGTGCTGCTGCCTTAAATTTTGTTGCAGGTTTATGTTGGGCAGCTGCTGTAATAAGAAAAAAACATCTTGAAGCCGAAATTTTGGAAAGGCAAGTTCAAGCTTTAGATATTAAAAATGATGCTTTAAAATCAATAAGTTCTGGGTTAGAAAAAGAAATTAATAGCTTAGTTGAAATAGAAGCAAAAAACTTATTAGAAAAAGAAAAAATGGATTATGATAACGAATATTTTGGTAAAATTAAATACTCTATCAAAACCTTAGGAAAACTAATGTTTGAAGGTACTGAAATTCATCATTCTTTAACTGCACCAGAGGAGGCCAAAAATTTATTTCCAGATTATTCTAAAATAGACTTAATAAATTCATCAATTAAGAAAATTGATAGCAAAAAAAGTGAATAAAATCAAATTATAAGGAGCTAATTACTATGCCATTATTAGTAGGTGGAATTATACTTTTAATAGCAGGAATTATTTTAAAATTATTTCCTCCGACAAAGATTAATAATTTCTATGGCTGGCGTTCTAATTATGCTCAAAAAAATAAAAAAACTTGGAATGAGGCACAAAAATATGGGGCCAAGCAATTAATTTCTGGGGGGATTATTGCTATAATAGTTGGTTCTATTTTAGTTAACATTTTTACAGAACTCTCAAAACATTTTTATGGGCTAGTTTTTTTGATAATAGTAGTTTTAGTTATTTATCGCGTAGAACATCATTTAAGGAAAATATTTGATGAAAAAGGAAATAGAAAAGAAAAATAAAAAAGCCTTCTTTAAAGAAGGCTTTTCTAAATTGCTATTTAACTATTAACAACATTTTTTTTAGCTTTTTTATTTATTATTCTAGAAAAATTCTTATCTGTATAAGCATTTGTTTTTTTAACTTCTAAAGGAATGCCAGCTTCATTGAATTTTTTAATAATATATTCTTTAGTATTTTTATTTGGCATAAGAAATAACCTCCTAAAAATTATTTTCTATACTTTTATTATACTTGCTTTCTAATTCTTTATCAAGTTTTTTAATTATATTATCACATAAATTTATAACTTGTTCTTCTCCTTCTTCTTTTTTAAGGATCTCATTATTGAATGTTATAATAAAAATGCATTTTTCATTTTGAAAGTCATATGGAATAGAAACATAAAAACGATTGTCTTTATCACTGCTGCTACTTTCATGTTTAAATAGATAATCTGAACCAATTAATATACCTCTAAAAATACCAGTTCTAAAATTACTTTTTAAATATTCTTCTTTATCGTCTTCTAAAAGACTTATATGATTATCTTCTAAATTATTAGAGAAATCAGAAAATAATATTTGGATAGCTAAAAGACTTAAAGCATATTTATTAGCGTCTTCATAAGTATAATTCTTTGCTGGACTAGTTTTTAATGATTCAGTATATTTTTTTATAAATTTTTCAGTTTTTTTGATTTTATTATCAAGATCACTGTTATCTTTGCTTTTTAATATTATATTATTAAAATCATTGTATAAATCAGTGCTAATTTCAAAATAGTTTTGCATCATTGCATTTATATTAATATCTTCATCTATATAACCCCTTTTATAATTGATTTTAATTTTAGTTTTTTTATATTTAACTTTTGTTGTATATGTATATAATTGAATACCATAAATATATTTATTACGTAAAACATAGTTTTTTACAACTTGATTTAAAACTTCTTGATCTTTAATCCCCATAATTTTCTTATGATTTCTCCACATTAATTTGGATTTATCTTCTAATTGTTCTAAATAATAGTTATTAATTTTTTTCTGATATCTTAAATCATTTTTTACTTTTTGTATAACTAATTTAGAATATAGATAAAATATGCTACCCAAAAATATAATTCCAAGTACAGGGACTCCTAAAACTGGAACTTTATACATTACAAATTTACTAATATATTCATTATAAAAGTCATCTGAACCGTTTTCAACCCAAAGTTCTAAAAAAAATAGTGAAATAGGAATTATCATAATAACAAAAATATTTCCTATATAACTAATTTTGTCTTTTTGAGGATAAAATCCATTTTTTTCATTATTCAATATCCTGATCCTCCTTGGTGGTAAGCCTCCTAATTGAGCTTTGCTAGCAGACTATAATTTTATTAATTTTCAGTGATTTGTCTTTTATAAAATTATATAATAAAATAAGGTGGAAGTATAGCATTTATTGTAAAAAAATAGAATTTTAAATAAGATAAGCAATTAAGTCAAGTTTAAATAAAAAATGGAGGTTTTAAGATGTCAAAAGTAACTAAAGAATTTATTTATGGGATGCCCAAGGCGGAGTTGCACATTCATTTAGAAGGATCATTAGAGCCTGAACTAAAACTTAAATTAGCTAAGAAAAACAATATAGATTTAGGGATGGATACAGTAGAAGCAATTAAAGAAACATATCAATTTGATGATTTAAGCTCTTTTTTAGATGTATATTATCAAGGAATGGAAGTACTGCAAGACCGTGATGATTTCTATAATTTAGCCATGGAATATTTCAAAACTGCTCAAAAACATAATGTTAAATATGCGGAAGTGTTTTTTGATCCCCAGGCTCATACAACAAGAGGTGTTGCTTTTGAAGAAGTAATTGAAGGTTATTATAAGGCGACACAAGCTGCAAAAAAATTAGGGATTAAGGCTAATTTAATTATGTGTTTTTTAAGAGATATGAGTGCTGAGTCTGCTTTAGAACATTATCAGATGGCTAAAGCATATCAAGATTGGATTTTAGGAATTGGTTTAGATTCAGATGAAAGGGATAATCCACCTTTAAAATTTGCTGAACTTTTTAAAATGGCAAAAAATGACGGCTATAAAATTACTATGCATTGTGACATTGACCAAAAAGATTCTATCAAACATATAGAAGCTGTTTTATATCAAATTGGGGCTCAAAGAATTGATCATGGAACTAATATTATTGAAGATCAGAGCTTAGTAGATTATGCTGTCGAAAATGAAATTGGCTTTACTAAATGTCCAGTTTCCAATCGATTTGTGACCGGAGATTTGAAAAGTAAAGAAATAAAAAGTCTTTTAGACCAAGGTATCAAGGTGACAATTAATTCAGATGACCCAGCTTATTTTCAAAGCTATATCTCAGATGATATCTATACTTTAGCTCAAGCTGTAGAGTTAACAAAAGCTGAGATCATTCAATTAGCAAAAAACTCCTTTGAGGTAGCCTGGATAAGTGAAGCGGAGAAAAAGAATTACTTGGCTCAAATAGCGAAATATGTTGAAAAAGAGGATTAACTATAATTGAAGTAAAATAGAAGGAGTTAAGTTTTTAAAACAATTTAAAATAATTTTTAAAAAAGGGAAGTAGATAAATTTGAACTTAAAATCATTAAAAAGTAAACAAATTATTACTATTGGTTTATTAGTACTTGTTATTTGTCTTAGTCTTGGCTTAGCCACCTACTTTAATACAGCTAAGATTATAGAGGTGGAAATTGAGGAAAGACTGATTGAAAAGGCAGCTGATGTTGGAAATTTAGTTAGGTCAAGATTAGATGCTAGATTGAGAGAATTAGAAACAATTGCTAATCAAAAAGTAATAAAAACAATGGATTGGAATCAAATCCAAGCCTATTTAGCAGAGGAAACTAAAAGGAGTGATTTTGCTACAATTGCTTTAGTTCAGCCAAGTGGTTTAACTAATTATATCAATGGAAACACTTTAGAACTTGGTGACCGCAATTATGTAAAAGAAGCTTTTGCTGGTAATTCTTATGTGTCAGATATGCTAATTAGTAGGGCGATTAATAAGCCGGTGGCAATGGCTTCTGTCCCTGTTAAAAGAGATGGCAAGATTGTGGGAGTTTTAATTGCTAGAATGCTAGGAGAAGATGTAATTAATATTATTACAGATGTTAAGTTAAAGGAAAATGGAACTGCTTTTATGTTCAATGATCAGGGAACTATTGTTGCTCATCAAAATAAAGATTATGTAATGGAACAGTTAAATCCTCTAGAGGCAGACCAAATTACATATGGTAGTTTAGCTAAATATATGAGTAAAGGCTTAAATAATCAGAGTGGTTTTGCTAAGTATAATTTTGCTGAAGAGGAGTTTTATGGAGGCTATACAGCAGTTGAAGGCACAGATTGGATAGTTAGTGTTTCAGCAGCAGCAGAAGAAGTTTTAGCTGGACTTAATAGAATGAAAAGTTTAATAATTTTAATTTCAGCTCTAATCTTAATTATCGCCTTGATTTTTGTTTATTACTTAGCTCATAAGCTAACAAAACCGATTATAGAGATTGCAGATTATGCTCAAAAAATTGCAGCTGGAGATTTAAGCCAAAAAGTTTCAGCTAAAATTTTAAATAAAGAAGATGAAATTGGTCAATTAGCAAATTCTTTTGCTGATATGAATCTTAATTTGCAAAGCCTAATTAGACAGGTAATCGATATAGCAGGTAATTTATCTGCTTCTAGCCAAGAATTATCAGCTTCTGGAGAAGAAGTGGCAGCCTCAGCTGAACATGTAGGAAAAGCAATCCAAGATGTAGCTTCTGGAGCTGAAGAACAGTCAGCTCAGGTTGAAGAAACTACTAGTAATATAGAAGAACTAATTTTACAGATCAATGATGTTAAGTTGAGTTCAGATAAAATGGACCAGCAGGCAGATAATGTAATGAAACATCTTAATGAAGGTGATTCTGCTGTAAGTCAATCAGTGGCAAAAATAAAAAGTGTTAAAAACAATTCAACTGAAGTTGCAAATACTATTAGTGAATTAGGAGATTTATCAAATAAAATTGGTGAAATTGTAAACTTGATTAATAATATAGCAGACCAAACTAATTTGCTTGCTTTAAATGCTGCTATTGAAGCAGCTAGAGCGGGTGAAGCGGGTAGAGGTTTTTCTGTGGTAGCAGATGAGATTAGAGAGTTAGCAGATGAGTCAGCTAGTGCAACTGATCAAATAAGTAATTTGATTAAAAAGATACAAAAAAGTGTTAAAAATGCAGTTGAAAAAATGGGAGAGACCGAAGAAGTTGTAGACGATAGTGTGAACACTATTGATATTACTGGTCAGTCATTTAAAGAAATTGATACAGCTGCTGCTAATTTAAGAGATTTTATTGAAAAAATTAGTGAAAAAGCAGATGTAGTCAATAAAAGTAGTAATCAAATTGACACAAGTGTTAAAGAAATAGCGGCAGTTAGTCAAGAAGCAGCTAGTAATTCGCAAGAGGTAGCTGCAGCTAGTGAAGAACAAGCTGCCTCAACTGAGGAAATAGTCAGTGCTGCTGAAGATTTAGCAAATATGGCAAATGATTTAACAGAAGCTGTAAGTAAATTTAAGCTTTAGCAAAGTAAATAAGGTGCAGGACTTAGTTTTTTTCCTGCATCTTATAATTTTATAAAATAAAGGCCGAAAAATGTTAGTTTAAAATAAAAGTTGAATTTAAGAGTATTACAAAACAAAATTAATTTTAAATATATAACGAGAAAGTTCTGGAATTATATTTAAAGAGGCTAGGAAAAGAGTTAAAAGAATCATATAATAATGTTTAGAAGAAATATTACAGATCAAAATTCCAACTTTGTTTAAGCATTATATTATTTTTTTAAGAGAACAAAATTAGGTAAAGTCTGAGAAAATGCTAAATGGTATATTAGATTAAATGATAAATAATCTAATATTTTAAGCTTAAAAAAGTTCTACATAAAAAAACATAATATTTCTTTGTGAAGAAAAATCATCTACCAAAAGCGATGCAAATATTTTTTAAATATTATTTGTTAGAAAAGAGTGTTTATGCTATAATCAAATATAAAAAATAACTTATATTTTTAAATTCTGAAGCAAAATTATTTTATTCAAAAATCATGAACCTTGAAAATTATTGATATAATAGTTTGGTCAGGATGGTCAAAGTCGCGCATTTGCTTTAAATTTGGCTTTTTAATAAATTTTTTGAGTTAAAAATAGTAATCTTCTTTTCTAAGAAAATTGCTATGAATGCTTTTATAATAAAGAATTTGAAGCTTGACGGGTTTAAATACTAAGTCCATTAGAACAAGGATTGAAACTAAGTAATAACTCCTTCCTGCAAGGGTTCGTTGTATTTAAATACTAAGTCCATTAGAACAAGGATTGAAACCTAATATAAGTGTTAAAAGTTTGCTCAACTATACTTGTTTAAATACCAAGTCCATTAGAACAAGGATTGAAACTTAACCATAATATTTTGCCTAAAAATCTTAATGTGTTTAAATACTAAGTCCATTAGAACAAGGATTGAAACAAAGCGAGAATGATAAACCGCAGAAAGCTACGCAAGGTTTAAATACTAAGTCCATTAGAACAAGGATTGAAACAGGATATACCCGATCCACAGGGAAAACTAAGAAATTCTTTATCAATTCTGTTTTACGAGAAGCTTTGGATAGATATATTAAAAGCATGTCCGATCATGAATATTTATTTCAGAGTAGAAATGGAACCAATCAGCCATTATCTCGCAGCCAGGAATATAGGGTGTTAAATAAAGCAGAAGAAATTGTAGGCTTAGATAATATAGGCTGTCACTCTACCCGTAAAACATTCGGTTATCATCATTATTAGCAATATAAAGATGTGTCTCTGCTGCAGGAGCTGTTCAATCATTCTGTTCCCAGTATCATTTTAGATCATATCGGGATCAATCAAGATGTAATGGATAATTCGATGAAGAACTTTTCGTTATAATAATATTATCATATTAATTTTAGTCTTAAGAAGAGGATATGATTTTTTATTTAAATATTTTAAATAAGAATTTAATTTTAAAGTTTATATAAACAAGCCAATTATTGTTAGAGGAACACCAATAAATGGGATTGAGGTTAATAAAAGAAGGCCTAAAACTATTACAAATGCACCTGAAAATTTTTTGGTTACTATTTTATAAAATACAATAGATGCGATTATAATTAGGAGAATATTCATTATCTAAACTTTCTTTTAATTTCTCTTATTAGAGCATTTCCTGAATATTTCATAGTTAATGCATTAATTTTATCGCTTTTTTTAGAATTACAACTACGACATAAAACTTGTAGATTAGAAAGGGCGTTTGTACCATTTAAGTTTTGAGGGACAATATGGTCAACAGTTACTTCTCCAGAAATTTCTTTATCTAATCTAGTTCCACATATTTTACAGTTATGATATCTTTGTGGATGAGCATCAAAATATATTTTTCTATAATTACTTCCAACAGAATTATTCACAGCATTTTTTAGAAAATCAAAAATAATTAATCACTCCTTTAGAAATTATATCCTCTTCTATAAAAATTATATTATAATTGCATTTAAGTTTCAAATATACTCATTAATAATACTGAAGAATTGAATGAAATAAAGAAATATTATGATTTCGAAGATTTTATCGATGAATTAACTAAATTTAATGCTCGTACAGATAAAGGATTTATAAAAATGAAAACTTATTCAAGTCAGTTTATTGTCCTTGTTCAAATTGATAGATTTAAAGTCGAGAAAGAAGAGGATGATGAGTAGTGGGATATAATAGTAGTAGGGGTAAGAGACCCATTGAATATGCAAGTAAAGCAAGTCATTCTCAAATTATAAATAACAAAAATGTTAAAGAGTTAATAAAAAAGCTAAATCTTCCTAAAGGGAGACAAGAATTTAATTTAGCTGATGATTTAGTTATTGATGTTTTGGAAAAAGATATCAATAAAATAAAAACAGTTTTTACAGTAGATGGCGGATATACTGATGTATCTGTAAAAGATGATTTTCCTTCAGCAATGATTGCTTTTTTCAAATAGGAGCTTTAATTTTGATATGAAAGACTTAATTAGTTTAGAAGAAAAGCAATTTATAGATCCTTCTGATATGGCAAAGTTAAAAGAAATTGAAAGGTCTGAAATTGTAATACCTTTAAAGAATACTGCTCTTAAGACAGAAAATAGCATAATTAATTCTATTATAAGAATTATTTTTGATTATTTTAATAATAATCCTGAAGAAGAATCAGAAAGATTTATTGAAACATTATATTGGTTTATTTTTCGTGAATATAAAGAGAAGGATTCTAAAGATACATAGATATTATCAACATGTCCTCATTGTAATGAAAAAATATAGAAATAGAAAAACAGAAATTGAATGATTATACTTTTTCTTGTCCAAACCCTGAATGTAAAGAAGAGATTTGTTTAACTGATGTTTTCAGGCTACATCAGGCCATTGATAATGATACTGGGGCTGCTGGAATTTTGGGATATACAGTTACACTAATGGAACAAATAGTATTAATTCATATTATCAGAATAATGGTTAAATTAAATTTAGATGCTCTTAAAAAACATTGTTTATTAAAGATGGTCCTTTAGGATTTTTTGGTCAAACTGCAAATATGTATAAGCCTATGAGAGAATTAATGATATATTTAGATGATAAATATGAAATTAATTTGATAGGTATAGAAAAATCTGGTGCTTTTACTATCATGCAGAAGAGATTCTTTCTATGACTAATAAAAATGAATCAAAATTTTTGAGGAAAAATAAACAAGCAATAATCTTAAATGATCAATATATATATATCAATATATAAAAAATGGCTCAGTTGGTCCCAATAAACCTTATTGAATTACTAGCAACTATGGTAATAAAATAATATTTAGACTAGACAATGAACGAGTTTATGTTTTTTCTATCCCAACTAGAATAGAAGAAGCAGTGCATGATCCTAAAAAGGAAGATTTTATTAATTTTGAATTGTATAGGTAACCTAAGATGTGATATGTTCGATAATTCAATTATGTCCGTTGCATTAGTCAATCAGTTAGTTTCTTTATCATCGCATCCTAGTTCTAAAATTCTAGAAAAGTTTGCTAAGGACAATATTGGAGAATGATTTTACTATTATTTAATCATACTGTGCTGTTTCCAAAGGTACAGTATGATATTTTATTCATATTTTAAAAATAAAATGTGAAGCTATTAAATATTAGGGATACATATCTGTAAGTTGGTAAAACCAAATTTAATTTTAAAAATATGAATGTAAAAGTGATAGTAAAAAAGGAAACAGTTTAAGGAAAAATTAAGTTTCAATAAAAATACATCAATACAACATAGGTTATGTTAAGTCGCATTGACTATAAGTTGCTTGCTCTTTGTCATCACAGGGTTAATGATGATTTTGCAGCAATCAATTAGTTTTCAATGAACTATATCATATATACTTTTCCTATTTAATAGTGTATAATGGATCTAAATTATATTTATGATAGGAGATGGTTTTAATGAATAAAGTCGATCCAATCAGAGACAAAAGTTTAATTGAAGAAATTAAGACTGAGCTTTTAAAAGATAACTACCGCAATTATTTGCTTTTTGTTTTAGGAATAAACACAGGATTAAGAATTGGTGATATCTTAAAGCTAAAAGTTCAAGATGTAAGAAATAAAATTCATATCATTTTAAAAGAGCAGAAGACCGGCAAGACTAAGAAGTTTTTTATTAACTCTGTTTTACGAGAAGCCCTGGATAGATATATTAAAAACATGTACGACCATGAATATTTATTTCAGAGTAGGAATGGAACCAATCAGCCATTATCCCGTAGCCAGGCATATAGGGTGTTAAACAAAGCAGGAGAAACTGTAGGGTTAGATAATATAGGCTGTCACTCAACCCGTAAAACATTCGGTTATCATCATTATAAGCAGTACAAAGATGTGGCCCTGTTACAGGAGCTGTTCAATCATTCTGCTCCCAGTATCACTTTAGATTATATTGGTATTAATCAGGATGTCATGGACAATTCGATGAAAAACTTTTCATTATAATATTGGTTATTAGGCAAAAAATAAAGTTTATAAACTTTAAGGATATAGTAGAGGTGAAATTTATTGAGTTTGATTGATAGAATAAAAGAGATATTATTGCAGCTGGTAGAGAAATTTAGAAACAATACTAAAATGAGAAAGTATAGTTTAATTATATCTATCATTTTATTATTTTTATCATTAATTTTATTATTCTATTTCAAATATTTTCAACAGGGATATCAAAACCTTAAAGAATTCAGTGCAATTCTTGCAGTTTCAACTATAATTTCATTATTTGTAATTATACTTTCTTATACAGAAATTGAAGTTGATAATATGAAAACAACAAAATTGGATTTGCAAAATCTAAGAGAAGAAAGAGAAAAATTAGAAAATGACTTAAAAACTGAAGAAAGCGAACAAAAAGATATTTTTAATATAATCAGACTAAATTTAAATCAAATTACTGAATATTATACTATTAGCAAAAACCAGGCTAAAAAGAGTTATAATTTAAGTATTCTTGCAATAATCTTAGGTCTGTTTACAATTATATTTGGCATATGGATATTTTATTTTGATATTAATTCAAACTTAAGTATTTCTATATTAACATCAGTAGCTGGAATAATTCTGGAATTTATTGGTGGAGCATATTTTTATATGTACAAAGAAAATAAAAAGCAATTAAACTATTTTTATAGCGAATTGGTAGACATGCAAGATATTATGCTTTCTATAAAATTGTGTAATAGTTTAAAAGAGGAAAAGAGAAATAACGCTAAAGAAAAAATTATAGATTCTTTAATCAAGAGAAGCTCTAGAGAAAACAACAATAGATTTTCCGCCTTAGAAAACTAATTGAATATTTTCTATTATTATATATTTGAATAAAAACTAAGCCATTAGGAGTTAGCATTATGAATTTAGAGTCTATTTTAGGGAAGATATTACAATTAACCAAAAACATATATTTAAAAGAACCTAAAGAGAAATCTTATAAACACAATTATTTAATAAGTTATGTTCCATTAGTTTCTTTTGATATTTGGTTTACTCAAAGTGGGATAGATATATGTCGAGAAATTTCCTTAATGAGTATCCAGTATGATTCAAATTTAAAGAATGGAAATGTTGATGATTTCAAGGATATAATAGAGAAGATCTTTGAAAATATAATTTTTAATGAATATTTTTTTGAAGTTGAATCAATTATTTCTTCAAAAAAGACCAAAATCTTTAATTCAATTAATAAAAATCTTGAAAAAAGAGAATTTGCTTTAAAAGTTTGGCATATTATAAAAAAAGAACTATCCGCAAATTTAAAAGATTGGGTTATATTTTATCCTTTACCAAGAATAAAAACTAAGTCATTAAAATTTAACTATGATGGTTTATCCTTAATGGATTCTGAAGATGAAAGATTTTGGAAAAATATTGTGGGAAGGTATCCTGCTTTGGAAGGTTGGGATCCTGTAAAAGGTAAAGAAGTTCAAAGTAACAACAGTGTTTTTTCTCAATACAAACCAGAGACCTGGTTGATTTGTGAAATAAATGGATCTGAAAATATATCCAGAGAAAAAGCTGGTAATTTAATGCGTAAATTTATTGGCACATTGTTATCTCATTTATATAATAAAGAGCCTGGTATAACTTCTCATAGTTATCAATCCGAAATTTCGTATTCAATGCAAGTATCTTCTAATATTAATAGTTCTTTTAACTATTCACATATTGGAGTAATTTTACATCCTTTATTAATTGATATAGAAATTACTAATGAATTATTAAATAAAGTTAGCAATTGGTACAAGAATCAATATAAATCTGATGATTTTAATAGAGCAAGTAAAGGGGCTCAATTTGTACAGTATGGAATAACTAGAAAAACTGAGGTGGACAAATTTCTTCATTATTTTATTTCATTAGACGCATTATTTGGCTCAGATGGTAAAGTAGAAGAAAGTATAATTGAAGGTGTTTCTGATACTGATACCGAATTCAATAAAGAAAAGATTAAAAGAATTTACAAGTTGCGATCTGATTTAGTTCATGGTGGTTCTAGTTATATAAATGATTGGAAAGGTATAATAGACTATCAAAATCATTTCAACTCTTATCCTTTGAAAGATGTGCAGGACATTGCCATGAAATCTTTAGTTAATTACTTTGAAAAGCAATAATGCACCTATATTTTGTTGAGAACTGGAGGGGTTTTATATGGAAAGAATGTTCAATTCTTTTATTGAATCTTTAAAAAGTGCAGGAGAGGAAATAAGTGAGGATTATTTTAATTTAAAAGAAGCCGGTTCAAGAGAGTTAATTCAAAGAGAAAGAGTATATTGTTATGAGCTTTATCACCAATTGAAGAATAAAATAGTTGATTTTTATTATAATTTAGATGGAGAGTTAGATAAAAGTGGTCATTCAATTATCGAAGAGTCTCTTGGAAGAGTAAAGCCTGATTTTGTAATTCATAAACGAGGAGATATGGAGAATAATTTGGCTGTTATTGAAGTTAAGCCGATAGATGTGAGAGCTAATAATTTGAAAAGTGATATAGAGAAAATAAAAAAGTTCATTGATAGATGTCAATATTATAAGGGAATCATGTTGATTTACGGAAATAAAGACAGGAATTATTTTAAAGAAAATATAAAAAATAAAGTTGAAAGTATTAATGAAGAAAATTTATTATTAGTTTGGCATCAAAAGCCAAATCAAAGGATGAAACTAATTGACATATAAAAATTCTTTTTGTTAAAGAGATAAAGAATTGTATTGTGTAACATGGGATTGAAGATTAGGATAGATGAAGAGGTTAATGGATAGGAATAAAGATATTTAGCCACTAGGAGACGGATTAGTTGAATATGTTGATAAAAACATCTATAGTGGCAGGATGGGTTTATTTAAGAAGTTTGAGGACTATAATTATCAGAATGAGTTCAGAATAGCGTTAGATGTACCAGAATCTTTATTAGATACAAATGACGTGTTTAAATTGAATATTGGTGATAACAGTGATATTACAAAAATATTTAAGACTAATGAATTTGAAGATATAATGGAAATAAGAACTGAATAAATAGAGAACTAAATCTAAAATAACCGAGTTATAATTTTAAAGATTTCTTAGTTCAAACCCTATCCAATCAGGATCAAAAAACTTGACTTTTCAACCTAAATAATGTAGTCTAGAAACTACGGAAGGTTTTGCAGGGTCAAAAGTGTTAATACCCAAAAAGTCAAACGCTTTTCAAATTTTAATACTGGAAATCTTACTTAAATAACTCTAAATATTTTCTAAAGATGGTCTTTTTTATTGTCGTCAAGACACTTAAATTACCAACTTAATCAGCTCACAAAGACTGTCAGACTAATAAAAATAATTTTTTCTCTAAAAAACCTTGACGATAATAAGATTAGCTGTTATAATATTTATTGTTGCTTAAGAAAACTTTTAACTGTGCGCCCGTAGCTCAACTGGATAGAGCGTCTGACTACGGATCAGAAGGCTAGGGGTTCGACTCCTCTCGGGTGCGCCATTTTAAATTTTTGTTTTTTGTTTTTTTAACAGGAGAATATTCTATGGAAAATGATATAAAATATATGAAGATGGCCCTGGCAGAAGCCAGGAAAGCTTATCAAAGAGCAGAAGTTCCAATCGGTGCAGTTGTTGTCTGTAATGATCAAGTTGTTGGCCGTGGGTTTAATCTCCGGGAGCAAACTCAGGATCCAACTACTCATGCCGAAATAATTGCTCTAAGAGAAGCTGCCTCAAATAAGGTTAGCTGGCGCTTGGAAGATTGCCAGCTTTATGTGACTCTAGAACCCTGTCCAATGTGTGCAGGAGCAATCTTGCAGTCAAGAATTAAACGCCTTGTTTATGGAGCCAGTGATCCCAAAGCCGGAGCTGTCAGAAGCCTCTACCAGCTTTTAGATGATAATCGTTTTAATCATCAAGTAAAAGTCGAAGCAGGTATTATGGAAAAAGAATCAGCTCAGCTTTTAAAAGATTTTTTCCGTGAGTTAAGATTACGGAAGGATGGGTGAGTCTGGCTAAAACCGCTTGATTCGAAATCAAGTAGACAGTCTTACTGTCTCGGGGGTTCAAATCCCTCTCCTTCCGCCATTAGATTTTATCAACCATAGATTATATATATTTTAAAGTAGAGACTTAGAAAAAAGTGTTATTAAATTTGAGGATTCGAATTTAATCTTACTTTTAATTCTTAGCTTTTACTTCTTTACGGAGAGGTGTCCGAGTCTGGCTTAAGGGGCCCGCCTGGAAAGCGGGTGTAGGCTTTCACCTACCGAGGGTTCGAATCCCTCCCTCTCCGCCATTAAAATTTTTATAAATTTTTTATTAATATTTGGCCGCACTAAATGGGGTGGTAGCGGTGCCCTATAACCTACAACCCGCTAGAGTAGGATTGATGCCGTGGCTGAGGATTTTTTCTTTCAGGGTCTGGCCCTGAAAAGTAGTGTTGACAATTGGGTCTCGCGCAATGAAGTCTTGTGAACCCCGTCAGATCCGGGAGGAAGCAGCGGTAAACAAGTCGCTTCATGTGCCGCGAGGGTGCCTGGTTCGAGCCAACTAGCAGGGTAACGCCTGGGAGAAAATCTTCGAAACACGGTGTGCGGTCACTTTTTTAAAACACCCGGAATAGGGTGTTTTTGTTATATAATACTATTTTTGAGGTGAAAAAAATGTCCTTTCTCTCTCTTTATCGTAAATATCGACCAGAGAATTTTAATGATCTAATTGGTCAAGATCAGGTTAAGCAGACTTTAAAAAATGCTTTAAAAAATGATAGAGTAGCTCATGCTTATCTCTTTGCTGGCCCGCGTGGGACGGGAAAGACCTCAGCTGCTAAAGTTTTTGCCAAATCACTTAATTGTGCTAATCCAACTGCTGATTTTGAGCCATGTGGTGAGTGTAATTCTTGTCAGCGCATAGAAAAAGGAAACTCTCTTGATGTAATTGAAATTGATGCTGCCTCAAATCGGGGTATTGATGAAATTAGAGAATTGAGAGAAAAGGTCAAATTCTATCCTGGTGAAGGTAAATATAAGGTATATATTATTGATGAGGTTCATATGTTAACAAAAGGTGCTTTTAATGCTCTTTTAAAAACTTTAGAAGAACCACCAGATAGTGTAGTTTTCATTTTAGCAACTACAGAGCCTCATAAAGTAATAACAACTATAATTTCTCGTTGTCAGCGTTTTGATTTTAGTTTACTAACTTTAACTAATTTAAAAAAACGTTTAGCCTATATTGCTCAAGCTGAAGGATATGAGATTGAAAAAGAAGCACTTGATATTTTAGCTCGTAGTGCCCGAGGTGGGATGAGAGATGCCATTAGTCTTTTAGATCAGGCAATTTCTTTTAGTGATGGTCAGCTTAATGCTGAACAAATAGCAATGATGTTAGGTAGAATTGATAAAGCAGATTTAAAAGAATTTTTAATTTATTTAAGTCAAAAAGAAGGTCAAAAAGCTTTAGAACTGTTAAACAAACAGTTAGAATCTGGCCTAGGAATTGAAAGATTTAGTGATGAATTAATTGAATATTGTCGTGAACTATTATTAATCAAAGAATGTGGAATTGAGTCTGGAATTTTAGAGTATTCGCGTAGTTACTTAGAAGAAATTGCTTCTGTAGCTGCTAATTTTAGTACAACTAAAATTACTGATATTATTGACGAATTTGCCTCTTTAAAAGAAAAATTGCGTTCAAGTGCCAGACCCCGTTTACAATTAGAAATAAGTGTTATAAAATTAAGTAATAGAGGTAGTACAGATCATTCTTTGGCTAGTCGGCTTTCCGAATTAGAATTCAAATTAGATAATTATATAAAAAGTAGTAGAAACTCTCAAACTGAAACAAAAACTAAAATTAAACAAGAAGAATTGACAGCTCAAAAACAAGCTGCTGCCCAAAATAAGCCAAAAAGAGAAAGTGATTTTAAAAAAGAAGCTGCTAGTCAGACTGAAAAAGTTAAGTCTCAGCCTCAGACACAGCCTCAGACACAGCCTCAGACACAGCCTCAGACACAGTCTCAGACTGACCCTAAGCAGCAGTCTCAAGCTGGAAAGCAAAGTTCTAAAAAACAAAGTTCTGAAGGTAAAACTCTTAGTTTAGAAGCTGTTAAAGAAAATTGGGCTGGAGTTTTACAAAAAGTTAGAACAAAAGATATTTCAGTTCAGGCTTTATTAAGAGAAGGACGCCCAGCTGCTGTTAAAGGAAAAACAGTTATAGTGGCTTTTCCAGAAGATAAAAAATTCCATTATAAAGGTGCTTCATCAAATCAGGCTTTGATCCTTAAAGTTTTAAGAAAAGTTTTAGCTCAGACTGTTGAATTAGAATTTCAGCTAGGGGCTAAAAAAAAAATAGCTAAGCAAAATAGTGATCCTCATTCAGAGGTTGAAGCTACAAAACTAGAGGCTGAAAAAGAAACTAAACAAAAGTTAAATCAAAGCTCAAAGCAAAATGAAGTTCAAGCTAATACAGAAAATTTAGAGAAAAATATAGAGCAAAAAACTAAAAAGGCTGAAAAACCTTCTGCTCACTTAAAAGAACCAAAAATGGGGCCAGATGGTGATTTAGATATAGAAAACTTAGCCAAGCTTTTTGCTGGTGAAGTAATTGAGGTTGACCAATCAATTTTAAAAAATAGAGGAGGAAACTAAAATGAATATGCAAAAAATGATGAAACAAGCTCAAAAAATGCAGGCAAAAATGCAAAAGATGCAAAAAGAAATGGAAAGCAAAACACTTGAGGCAACTGCTGGTGGTGGAGCTGTTAAGGTAGTTGTGAATGGTAAACAAGAAGTAGTTGATTTACAAATTGACCCTGAAGTAGTTGATTCTGATGATGTAGAAATGTTAGAAGATTTAGTTTTAGCTGCTGTAAATCAAGGTATGAGAGAAATGCAGGAAATGGTAAATGATGAAATGGGTAAAGTGACTGGTGGAATGAACCTACCAGGTATGCCCTAATGAACCCATATCCTAAGCCAATGGGGAAATTGATCGGTGAGCTCAGTAAACTGCCCGGAATTGGGCCTAAAACTGCTCGCCGTCTTTCTTTTTATATTTTGGGTCAACCGAAAACAGATGTAAAAAATCTGGCAGATGCTCTGCTAGAAGCCCGTGAACAAATTAATTATTGTTCAAACTGTAATCATTTAACAGAAGGTGAAACCTGTACTTTTTGTCAATCTGAAGCTCGAAACAGAAGAACAATTTGTGTAGTCGAAAGTCCACGGGATGTTGTAGCAATGGAAAAGACTGGTGAATACAAAGGTCTTTACCATGTTTTACATGGGGCTATTTCGCCAATGGATGGGATTGGCCCTGATGAAATAAAAATCCGCTCTTTAATTCCTCGCTTAAAACAAGATGCAGTTGAAGAAATTATTGTAGCAACTGATCCTAATGCAGAAGGAGATGCAACTGCAATGTATCTTGCTAAGTTAATTAAGCCTTTAGGGGTTAAAGTAACCCGAATTGCTCATGGTATTCCTGTAGGTGGAGACTTAGAGTATGCAGATGAGGTAACTTTATCAAAAGCCTTAGAGGGAAGAAGAGAGCTCTAAATTAAAACAGCAGTTATTTAAACTTCAAAAAATAACTAAAATCATTAGACCAAGAATTAAGCCCACTATTTTAATTTAAAAATGGTGGGTATTTTTTTAAAGCAAAAATTAAATTTGAGCTTAAGCAGTAAATAGGCTCAAAACTCAATTTAAACAAAGCAGCTTACTTGACATTATGCCTAAGCTTTGTTAAAATACTTAAAATGTTTGATTGTTCTCAGGCCTATTAATTATCTATTATTTTATTTTTTACATATCTATTAGAGCTCAAAATTAGCTCTTAATATATATTTTTAATTAATGGTTTTCTAAAATTCAAGGAGGTTAGTTATGGAAAAGATTATTAAAGAAGGTTTAACTTTTGATGATGTATTACTTGTACCTGCTGAGTCAAATGTGGTACCTAAAGAAGTAAGCACCAAATCTAAATTAACAGATGATATTTATTTAAACACACCTATTATCTCAGCTGGAATGGATACAGTGACTGAGGCTGATATGGCTATTGCTATGGCCAGAGAAGGTGGCTTAGGTGTTATTCACAAAAATATGTCAATTGCAGCTCAAGCAGCAGAAGTAGATCGGGTAAAAAGATCAGAAAGTGGAGTAATTGTCGATCCTTTTTTCTTAAGTCCAGATGCTTTAATCGAAGACGCTGAAGCTTTAATGTCTAAATATCATATTTCTGGAGTGCCAATTGTAGATCAAGACGAAAAATTATTAGGTATTTTAACTAATAGAGATTTACGTTTTGTTGAAGATTATAAAAGACCAGTAGCTGAAGTGATGACTGAAGAAGAATTAGTTACTGCTCCAGTTGGAACTGATTTAGAAGGAGCAAAAAAGCAGTTAAGAAAACATAAAATAGAAAAATTACCAATAGTAGATGAAAATGGGATTTTAAAAGGCTTAATTACTATTAAAGATATAGAAAAAGCAAAACAATATCCTCAAGCTTCAAAAGATAAACAAGGTAGACTTTTAGCTGCAGCAGCAGTTGGAACAGGTCATGATACAGACCAAAGAGTTGCGGCTTTAGTTGAAGCTGGAGTTGATATTTTAGTAATTGATACAGCTCATGGACATTCGCAAAATGTACTAAAAGTTGTAGAAAAAATTAATGAAAAATATCCAGAATTAGCAATTATTGCTGGAAATGTAGCCACTGCTGAAGCTACTGAAGCTCTAATTAAAGCTGGAGCAGATGTAATTAAGGTTGGGATCGGACCTGGTTCAATTTGTACCACCCGGGTTGTAGCTGGAGTCGGTGTACCACAGATTACTGCAATTAATGATGCAGCTGAAATGGCTAAAAAATATGGTAAAACAGTAATTGCTGATGGTGGAATTAAATATTCGGGAGATATTGTAAAAGCAATTTCTGCTGGTGCAAATACTGTAATGATCGGAAGCCTTTTAGCAGGAACAGAAGAAAGTCCTGGTGAATTAGAGATTTATAAAGGTAGAAGTTATAAAGTTTATCGCGGTATGGGCTCAGTTGGAGCAATGAAAAAAGGAAGTAAAGACCGTTATTTCCAAGAAGATGAAACAGAATCAGAAAAATTTGTGCCAGAAGGAATTGAAGGTCGTGTTCCTTACAAAGGTACTTTAGCAGAAACTGTTTATCAATTAGTTGGAGGTTTGAAATCAGGAATGGGTTATTGTGGAACACCTGATATTAAGAGTCTAATTAATGATTCACAAATGATTCGTATTTCATCTGCTGGTTTAAGAGAAAGTCACCCGCATGATGTTAAAGTAACTAAAGAAGCTCCTAATTATAGTATTGATTAAATTAAGTTTGAGAGCTTTAATTAAACTCTCTGCTCTTTTTGAGTAGGGAGTTTTTTGTCGTCTTTAATTAAGAGAGCTTCTGCTTTGTTATTGGTTTAACAGAAATAAAGCGAAAATAATATTAAGATTATAGTTGACTTTAAATAAGAATAAAAAGCTAATTTTATTTGCTGATCAAATTTGAGACAGTTTAAAACTGGAGGAATTAAAATGGATGTTCAAACAAGACAAGAAGAAAATTTAATTATACTTGGTGGGGGACCTGGAGGCTTGACAGCTTCTATTTATGCAGCTCGTAATGGTTTTACTCCCCTAGTTTTAAATGGGCCAGAACCTGGGGGCCAGATTGCAACAACTTCTGAACTCGAAAACTATCCTGGTTTTCCAGATCCAATTGGTGGTTTTGAGTTAACTCAAAAAATGACTAAACAAGCGGAAAAATTTGGGGTCCGCTTAAAATATGAAACTGCAGCTGAAGTTGATTTTTCGGGTGCTAAATTTATA
Source organism: Halanaerobium praevalens DSM 2228 (assembly GCF_000165465.1). GTDB lineage: Bacteria > Bacillota > Halanaerobiia > Halanaerobiales > Halanaerobiaceae > Halanaerobium > Halanaerobium praevalens. The sequence goes on along the minus strand of NC_017455.1, from coordinate 2,208,542 downwards.
GTTAAAACTGAAAGTCAAGAGTATATTGCCGATTCTGTAATTATTGCTACTGGAGCTGAGCCTAAAACTTTAGGTTTAGCCAAAGAAGATAGTTTAAGAGGAAATGGAGTTTCCTATTGTGCAACTTGTGATGCAGCCTTTTTTAGAAATAAAGAAGTAGCTGTTGTTGGTGGTGGAGATACTGCTTTATGGGAATCTACCTTTTTGACTAAATTTGCTTCTAAAGTATATATTATTCATCGGCGAGATAAGTTTAGAGGGGCTAAAATTTTAAGTGATAAAGTTAAGGCTAAAGCTAATATTGAGATTCTTTGGGATACAGAAGTTAAAAGCCTAAGAGGAGATAAAAAGTTAAAAGGCCTTAATATTTTTAATAACAAAACTGGGGAAGAAAAAGAGTTAGATGTTGACGGCTTATTTGTTGCAATTGGTCATAGTCCTAGAACAGATTTTTTGCAAGGACAAATTGAGCTTGATCAATATGGTTATATCAAGGCTGATAAAAAGCAGCATACTAATATAACAGGTGTTTTTGCTTGTGGAGATGTTCAAGACCCTGATTATAGACAGGTTGTTATTGCTTCTGGTTCTGGAGCCAAAGCTGCCATCGAAGCTTCCGAATATATAGAAGCTAAAACAGATAGCTTTGCTTTAAAAGAATTAAAATTAGATGATTATGATTTAGAAAGCACTGAATCTTTGTCTGAGTCAGAAAAAGAAGAACTTGATTTAAGTTTGAATTTAAATTAATTTAACTTAAAATCTAAACAGAGATTTTAAAAGTCGACAGACTAGGCTAAGAGTTATTTAGCTAACTTTTGTCGACTTTTCTTTTATTGCATTAGAGAGATGATTATTGTATAATTAAAATACAATTAAGATATATTTAACAAGGTTGGGAGAGGGGCTGGCAGTTTTGGCAGAAGGTTTTTTTATTACATTTGAAGGTATCGAGGGTTCCGGTAAAACAACTCAGATTAATCGCTTAGCAGATTATTTGAGGAAAAATGAGCATGATGTTTTAATTAGTAGAGAGCCGGGAGGAACTGAATTAGGGCAAAAAATACGCAAAATTCTTTTAGATCCTCATTTTGATACAATGGATTATAAAACTGAAATTCTACTTTATGCTGCTGATCGCGCTCAACATGTTAAAGAAAAAATAAAACCTGCTTTAAAAGCAGGTAAAATAGTTATTTCAGATCGCTTTGTGGATTCAAACCTTGCTTATCAGGCAGCTGGACGGGGACTTGATTATGAGCAGGTTTATCAAATTAATAATTGGGTTATTGGTTCTACCTGGCCTGATTTAACTTTTATTTTAGATATAGATATCAAAAAAGGCTTAGAAAGAGCCAGAAAACTTAGTTTTGACCAAGCTGGAGATAGATTAGAAAGAGAAGTTGATGATTTTCACCAGCGGGTCAGAGAAGCTTATTTGGAAATGGCTGTTGCAGAAAGATTTTGCTTAATCAATGCAGCAAGAAGTATTGTAGAAATAGAAAAAGATATTAAAAATATTATTGCCAGGAGGTTATTCTAATGGAAAAAAAAGCAGATGCAGGCAAAACAGTAAAAATGGTAATCGCTATAGTCCATGACCATGATGCAGCAGATCTTTTGGAAGCTCTAACTACAGCTGGTTTTCAAGCAACTAAGATGGCATCAACTGGTGGTTTTTTAAGAGAAGGAAATACAACTTTTTTAATTGGTTCTGATGAGGAACATGTAGAAGAAGTTTTAGATATTATTAAAGCTAATTGTGAGTCTCGCAAAAAAACAGTAGCTCCCATGTCACCTGTAGCAAATTCTTTAGAAGGGTATTATTCTTTTCCCATGGAAATTAAAATTGGAGGAGCTACTATCTTTATTATTGATGTAGAACAATTTGCTAAAATTTAGAGCAAGAGGAGTTTTTAAATGAGTTTTAACTCAATTATTGGACAAGAAGAAGCCGTTTCGATTTTGCAGGATGAGATTAAAAAAGAGAGGATAAGTCATGCTTATCTTTTTGCTGCCAAAAAAGGTAGTGGTAAATCTAAATTAGCTTTTGAGTTTGCTAAAGCTATTTTTTGTCAGGAATCTGAACTTGATAGCTGTGGCCAATGTATTAATTGTCGTAAATTAGAGCATCAAAACCATCCTGATTTTAAAATCATTTCTATTTTAGAAGCTAAAACTGCTATTTCTATTGCTCAGATTAGAGATTTAAAAAAAGAAATAGCCTATAAACCTTATGATAGTGAACACAAAATTTATGTTATTGAAGCTGCCGAAAAAATGACTAAAGAAGCAGCTAATTCGCTTTTAAAAACTTTGGAAGAACCACCTTCTTTTGCTACTATCATTTTATTAACAGAAGACACCGGTAAATTACTGCCAACACTTGTTTCGCGTTGTCAACAAATAGAATTAAAAAGTGTTAGTCAGTCCAAGATCCAAAAATTGTTATTAAATAAAGGTTTAAATTCAGAACAGGCTGAAATAATAAGTAGAACTGCTGCTGGCAGTCCTGGTAAGGCACTTGCTATTTCGAAAATTGAAGCTTATTTTGAAAAGAGAAAAGAAGTTTATGATTTTTTAAGAGATGTGAGGAATAAAAATACAATTGAGATTTTTGCAATTACAAAAAAATTAAGTGAACTTTTACAGACTGATTTTCCCTGTTTTGATTTGCTATCAGACTGGTATCGCGATATAATGATGATTAAACAGGATTATCTGGAAGCAGTGATCAATAAAGACTATTTATCTGACTTAAAAAAACTTGCTCAAACTTTAGACTTAAAGCAAATAATTAAAAACTTAGAGCTAATAGCAGAGAGTGAAAAAAATATAGAACTGAATATTAGGGCAGAACTTAGTCTGGAAGTTTTATTTTTCAAACTGCGCCAGCCTGATCAATAATAGATAAATGAGGTGTGTATTTTAATGAATACGGTAGTTGGAGTTAGTTTCAAAAAAGCCGGGAAAATCTATTATTTTGACCCTGGTGAACTTGAGCTGAAGACCGGTGATTATGTAATAGTGGAAACTGCTCGCGGTATAGAATATGCCGAAGTAGTTGTTGGAAAAAAAGAGATTGCTGATGAAGAAATAGTTGCTCCTTTAAAAGATGTAATGAGAAAAGCGACTTTAAAAGATAGAGATAAACATGAGCATAATTTAGAATTAGAAAAAGAAGCTAAAACTATTTGCTTTAAGAAAATTAAAAAACATGGTTTACCAATGAAATTAATAGATGTTGAATATACTTTTGATCATAATAAAATAATTTTTTATTTCACCGCTGATGGTAGAGTAGATTTTAGAGAATTAGTTAAAGATTTAGCCTCTGTTTTTAAAACAAGAATTGAATTAAGGCAAATAGGGGTTAGAGATGAAGCTAAAATGCTGGGTGGTTTAGGTCCTTGTGGACTTCCTGTCTGTTGTGCTACTTTTTTACGTGATTTTCAACCAATTTCAATTAAAATGGCCAAAAAACAAAATTTATCCCTTAATCCTTCCAAAATATCTGGCTTATGTGGCCGTTTAATGTGCTGCTTACGTTATGAAGCTCAGACCTACAAAGAACTAAAACAACTAATGCCAAATATTGGAACTAAAATTGAATTAGAGATGGGTAAAGGAAAAGTTGTAGATCGTAATTTAGTTAAACATACTATAGAAGTTGATATTGGCACTGAAGAAAATTTGGAGATAAATGTCGAAGATTTGGCTGACTATGATTTAACTTGATTTGAAAGGAAGGAAATTTAATGGACCAGGAAATACTAAGCAGCCTTGCCCATTTTCAGGAGCAAATTGAGGCACTTTCCCTCAGGTTTCATAAACTTAAAGATATAACCTACCAACTGTATCAGGAGAATGAAGAGCTGCAGCGAGAAAATGAAGAATTGAGGTCTTTGCTTTTTAAAGACCAAGAAGAAGCAGAAGAATCAGTAGTTGAAAAAGAAGGTTATAGTAATTTAATTCACATTTATGATGAAGGTTATCATGTTTGTCCTTTAAGTTTTGGTGAAAAAAGAAAAGGAGAATGCCTTTTTTGTTTAAATCTACTTGAAAATCAGGGTAAGGAGAAATAAGTGATGGAAAAGATTCATTATTTAATTGAAAATGAACTAGAAATTATACAAGATGATAGATTTTTTAAATTTGGAACTGATTCTGTACTTTTGGCAAACTTTGTAAAATTGAGACGTGGAGATCAAGTTATTGATCTCGGTACAGGCAGTGGTGTGATTCCACTGCTTTTAGCATATAAAAATCCAGAAATAAAAGTAACTGGAGTTGAAATTCAGGCTGAAGCAGCTGCTTTAGCTCAAAAAAATGTGGAGTTTAATAACTTAAGTGAGCAAATTGAAATTGTTAATCAAGACCTTTGCACTTTAGACTCTAAATATAAAACAGGTTCTTTTGATGTTGTAGTTTCTAATCCACCTTATCTACCAGTAGCAAGTGGAAAATTAAAGGAAAATGATTATGTAGCAATTGCTAGACATGAGCTCAAAGCAGATTTAGAAGCTGTAGTAGCTGAGGCAGCCAGACTTTTAAAATATGGAGGCCATTTTTTTCTTGTTCATCGGGCAGAAAGATTGACAGAAGTAATTGAAACTTTAGCTCGTCATAACTGTCAGGCCAAAGAACTACGCTTGGTCCAAGCTCGGCAGGATAAAGAAGCCGATATCTTTTTACTCAAAGCTAAAAAAGGAGCTAATCCTGGCTTGAGAGTTAAACCAGTTTTGATTATTTATCAGGCTGATAGTAGTGAGTATACAGCAGAACTAAAAGAAATTTATGGACTTTAATTAACTTTTAACAAATCTTTAAAATTAGTTTTAAAGTTAAGTTAATGTTTTGAAACAGGAGGTTATTTTTTGCAAGAAGCAAAACTTTATTTATGTGGAACCCCAATTGGTAATTTAGATGATGTAAGTCAGCGCCTGCTGCAGACTTTAAAAAAAGTTGATTTAATAGCTTGTGAAGATACTCGCAGGAGCCAGAAGCTTCTGAATTATTTTTCTATTAAAACAAAATTGATTAGTTATCATGAACATAATGAGCAGGCTAGAAGTGAAGAACTTATTTCTCTAATGCAAGAAGGCAAAAATATTGCTTTAGTTAGTGATGCTGGGATGCCTGCTATTTCTGATCCCGGTGAGATTTTAGTCAAAAAAGCAATCAAAGCTGGAATTGAAGTAATTCCTATTCCTGGGCCAAGTGCTTTTTTAGCAGCTCTTGTTGTTTCAGGACTTGATATTTCTGCTTTTTCTTTTAAGGCCTTTATTCCTCGTTCTGGTAAAAAAAGAAAAAAATTCTTAGAAGAGCTGGCTTTAGCCCAAACAACAACAGCTTTTTACGAATCACCTTATCGACTTAAAGAGACTTTAAAGGATTTAGCTGACTTTAGTCAGGAATTAGGAGCTAGGCAGGCTTTAGTAGCTCGAGAAATAACTAAAATCCACGAACAAAAATATTATGGCAGTTTAGCTGAACTAGCAGCAGAATTAAGTGATCAAACAATTAAAGGCGAAATAGTAATAGTTGTTTCAGGGAGAAATCAGGTTCAGGTTGAAACTGAAGGTTGGGAAGAATATAGTATTTTAGAACACCTTGAGCTTTTAATTGGAAGTGGAATGACTAAAAAACAAGCAATTAAAAAAGTTGCTAAGTTAAGAGAACTCCCTAAAAGCAAGGTTTACAAAGAAGCTGTAGCTATTTCGGTTGATAAAAATAAATTTGAAAATAATTAAGAAAGGATGATTAACTTTGACTAAAGATACCTATTATGTAACAACTCCAATTTACTACCCCAGTGATAAATTACATATCGGCCATGCTTATACAACAGTTGCTGCCGATACAATTGCTCGCTACAAAAAAATGCGAGGTTTTGACACTATGTTTTTGACTGGCTCAGATGAACACGGTCAAAAAATAGAGCGTAAAGCTCAGGCAGCAGGTAAAGAAGCTAAAGAATATGTTGATCAGATTGTAGCAACTTTTAAAAACCTGTGGGACAAATTAGATATTGAATATGATTATTTTATTCGGACAACTGAAGCTAGACATGAAAAAGTTGTGCAGCAGATATTTGAAAAACTTTATGACCAAGGTGATATCTATAAAGGTAAGTATGAGGGTTGGTATTGTACACCTTGTGAAGCTTTTTGGACAGAAAGGCAATTAGAAGAAGCAAAAGAAGAAAAAGTTTGTCCTGACTGCCATAGAGAAGTAGAATGGGTAGAAGAAGAAAGCTATTTCTTTAAAATGAGTAAATATGCAGATCGACTTTTAGAGCATATTAAAGATCATCCTGAGTTTATTGAACCTGAATCTCGCCGCAATGAAATGATTAATTTTATTGAAAATGGTTTAGATGATTTGAGTGTTTCTAGAACTACTTTTGAGTGGGGAATACCAGTGCCAATTGATGATGATCATGTTATTTATGTTTGGATTGATGCTTTAAGTAATTATTTAACAGCAATTGGTTATCAAACTGATCAGGAAAATTTCGAAAAATATTGGCCTGCTGATTTGCATTTAGTTGGTAAAGATATACTTCGTTTTCACACTATAATCTGGCCTATTATTATTATGGCCTTGGATTTAGAGCTGCCAAAACAGGTATTTGGTCACGGCTGGCTTTTAAGTGAAACAGGCAAAATGTCTAAATCAAAAGGTAATGTAGTTGATCCAGTTGTTTTAATTGATGACTTTGGTAAAGATGCTATCCGTTATTATCTTTTAAGAGAAGTTGCCTTTGGTACAGACGGAAAATATTCTACCGAATCATTGATTCAGCGGATTAATTCTGATTTAGCAAATGATCTTGGTAACCTTTTAAATAGAACAGTGTCAATGGTAGACCAGTATTTTGATAGTGAAATTCCAAAAGTAGCAGAAAAAGCAGATTTAGATCAAGAATTAATCGATTTGGCTGCTCAAACTAAAAAAGAAGTAGAAATCGAAATGGAAAAACTAAAATATACTGTAGCTTTAGAAAAAATATGGAACTTTGTGCGGAGGACAAATAAATATATTGATCAAACAAGTCCTTGGCTTTTAGCAAAAGAGCCTGCAAAAAGAGATCGTCTAAAAACAGTACTCTATAATCTTTTAGAATCTCTCAGAATTATAGCTGTAATGTTAAAACCATTTTTAACAGAAGCTCCTTTTAAAATGGGCCAGCAGTTAGGACAACTAGAGGCTATAGAAGATGCTGATTGGGAAGCTGCAACTTGGGGATCATTAAAAACAGGAGTTAAAGTTAAGAATGGAGAGCCTATGTTCCCTCGTATAGTTCTGGAAGAATATTTTGAAAAAGTTGAGCAGAGAAAAGAAAAATCTAAAGATAAAGATTTAAAGGAGAGAGAAAAAATGGATTTAGTTGAAATTAAAGAAAGAATTACATTTAGTGATTTTATGGATGCCGATATAAGAGTTGCCGAAATTTTAGAGGCAGAAAAAATTGAAGGTAGCAATAAATTACTTAAATTACAAGTTGATATTGGTTTAGAAAAAAGACAATTAGTAGCTGGAATTGCTAAGAAATTTGAGGCTGAAGCTGTAATTGGGAAGCAAATTTTAATTGTTGCTAATCTAGAACCTGCCACAATTTTTGGAGTTAAATCTGAAGGTATGATTTTAGCAGCTTCTGATCCTGAAGGTAATATGGTTTTATCTACAGTTAGTTCTGAAATTGCAAATGGAAGTCAAGTAAAATAGAAGTTAAGTAAAATAATAATAAATATAGAAATTGGAGGAATAAAAAGTGAAAAGCAGAGAGAATATACCAAAAGCGACAATTGAGCGACTGCCGTTATATTACAGATGCCTTGATAAAATGGATACTTTCGAAGAAGTTGAAGTTGTCTCATCTAAAGATTTAGGGGGTAAATTAGGAATCCCTTCGACTCAGGTTCGCAAAGATCTCTCTTATTATGGTGAGTTTGGTCGTCGTGGTGTTGGTTATAATGTTAATGAATTAAAAACATCTGTTGGTAAAATTTTAGGTGTTGACCGAATCTGGCCTGCAGTTTTAGCTGGAGCTGGACATTTGGGCCATGCTTTAGTTAATTATAAGACTTTTACTACAATGGGTTTTGAGATAACACATGTTTTAGATAATGATTCTACAAAAATTGGAACCAAGATTAATGAGCGTCAAGTTGAAGATATTAAAAAAATGGAAGCAATAATTAAAGAAAATGAGATTAAATTAGGAGTTATTTCAGTTCCGACAGAAGCAGCACAAGATGTTGCAGATCAGATGGTAGCTGCTGGGATTAAAGCTATTTGGAATTTTGCTCCCACCAGATTATATGTACCAGATGATGTTGATGTTAAAAATGAAGACTTAGCAGTTGGTATTGTTTCTTTAATTTATAATTTAAGTTGGCAAGAAATGGAAGCGAAGGGTGAATAAGCTTTGAAGATTGAAACAGCAGTTTTAGCAAGTGGCAGCAAAGGTAATTCCACTTATATTAGAGCAGGCAAAAATTCAGTTTTAGTTGATGCTGGTTTAAGTGGTAAAGCTATTGAGGCCAGAATGAATTGTCTGGGTTTAGATCCAGCAGATTTAGATGCTTTATTAGTAACCCATGAACATAAAGATCATATTAAAAGTATAGGTGTTTTGTCCAGACGCTATAAGATCCCCATTTATGCTAATGATGGTACTTGGGGAGCTGCTGAGGCTGATTTAGGTAAAATAAAAGCAGAAAACAAGCGAGTTTTTACTGGTGATTTTTTGGTTGGAAACTTAAAATTTTCTCCCTACTCACTTTCACATGATGCAGCCCAACCAGTTGGCTACACTTGTCAAGTAGAAGATAAAAAGATTGTGGTTGCTACTGATACAGGCCTCATGTCTGCAGAAGTGATTGCTAAAATTAAGGGAGCAGATTTTTATGTTTTAGAATCAAATCATGATTTAGAAATGCTGATGACAGGTAAATACCCTTATTTTCTAAAAAATAGAATTAAGGGTACAGAAGGTCATTTATCAAATGATGCAGCAGCAGCTTTGCTACCTAGTTTAGTTGCTGATAATTTTCCAACTGTAGTTTTAGCCCATTTGAGTGAGGAAAATAATAACCCCAAGGTAGCTTATATAACTGTTAATAATGGTTTAAAAGAAGCGGGTTTAGAAGTTGGAAAAGATTTGCATTTAGAGTGTGCTGCTCAGGCAAAAACCACCTCTTTATTTCGGATTGACAGTAAAGCTCAAGTAAAGGGAGTTGGTTAAAATTAAAATTAATTTAATAACAGTTGGGGCTTTAAAAGCTTCATTTTTAGAAGCTGGGATTTTAGAATTTGAAAAAAGATTAAAACATTATTGTGATTTGAATTTTGTCGAAGTTAAGGCAGAAACTGTGCCTAAAAACAGCTCTGCTAAGGATCTGGCTGCTCTGCAGGCTTTGGAGGGAGAGAAAATTTTAGAGGCTCTACCTGAACGAAGTTATGTTTTTGCTCTAGATGTTAAGGGAAAACCCATGACTTCAACTGGTTTTGCTAAATCACTCCATAATTTACAGGTTAGAGGTTATAGTTCTTTTAGCTTTATTATTGGAGGAGCAACAGGCTTAAGTGATTTTGTTTTAAAAAAAGCAGATTATAGATTTTCCCTATCACATATGACTTTTACTCACCAGATGATTCGTTTAATTTTATTAGAACAGATTTATCGTGCTTTTAAAATTAATAATAATGAGCCTTATCATTTATAAATTCATTTTTTAAAATAAAAGACCGGGTACAAAAAGTTGTTAACAATTTTAACAATTGTTAAACTCTTTTGTACCCGGTACAAGTGAATAAAATAACAATACCCTATTTGCGTGAATAAAATTCGATTACTAATTGATCATTTATTTCAATTGGAATTTCGTCGATTTCTATTTCTGCTTTTAATTTAGCTGAGAAATTATCATAGTCACGCTCTAAGTATTCAAACTCACTTAAATGTCTATCTAAAAAGTTTTCTCTAAATAAATTATTTTTTCTATATTTATTTCTTAAAGAAATTTGATCCCCGATTTTAATTGCATATGAGGGGATATCTATTTTTTTGCCATTAACAAGTATATGGCCGTGAACTACCATTTGTCTAGCTTGTCTAATTGAACGAGCAAAACCAGCTCTATAGACTAAATTATCAAGTCTTTTTTCTAGACTTTTAATCAAATTATCACCTGCAACACCATTTTCTTTCACAGCTTCTTTTACATAACGGCTGAATTTATTTTCCATTAAACCATAGTAAGCTCTCAGCCTCTGTTTTTCGAGTAACTGCTGTCCGTAATTTGATAATTTTCTATTTGCTCTATTAAAAGTGCCATCTGCTCTTTTCATTGCTTTTGGATGTCCATAAATATTAAGACCTAATCTTCTTGACTCTTTAAACCTTGGATTTCTTTTTCTGGCCAATTTCTAATTTCCTCCTTATTATAATCTAACTATTAGCCGCGGTGATTAACCATAGTAATTTTATCAAGTTTAAATTAAAAAGAAAAGTTACTATTTAACAATTTGCTGATTTAAAATTTATTTATTTTTTGCTAAAAATAATTTACAAAGCCACTACTTATATCATATAATGTTATATGGAACTATAAAATTTGATAAAGGAGTGAGATTTTGCTTTGTAAGCTTTGCGGAAGTAGTAGTGATTTAGATTTATTAGGTACTAAAGATAAATATTATTATTGTAAAAATTGTCGACTCATTTTTATTGAGCCAGAAGCAGTAGTTGAACCAGAAGTAGAAAAGTCAAGATATGAGGGTCATGATAATAATCATCAAAATGAAGGCTATGTGCAGATGTTTGAGGATTTTATTAAGCAAGTAATTGAGCCTCAGCTTGATTTAAAGCAAATAGATAGTGTTTTGGAGTTTGGTTGTGGTCCTGGCCCGGTTTTAGCGGATCTTTTGGCAGCAAAAGGCTTAGATGTTCAATTATATGATCCCTATTTTTATCCAGAAGAAGATTTTAAAGAGAAAAAATATGATTTAATTACTTCCACAGAAGTTTTTGAACACTTTGTGGATCCAGTTAAAGAAATTAAATTATTAAAATCTCTTTTAAAAAAGGGTGGGTATTTGGCAATTATGACTTCTTTCCATCCTGGGCCAGCAGAGTTTTCTGATTGGTGGTATACCTGGGATCCAACCCATATCACCTTTTATAATCATAAAACTTTTAAAAAAATTGCTGCCAAATATGGTTTAGAAATAGTTTATACTGACCAGCAAAAATATATTTTATTAAAATCCTAGAGGAGGAAAAGTCTTGCAGAAAAATACTTTTATTTTAATTTTGGCTTTAAGTTTAACTTTACTCATTGTTTTACCAGTTGGAGCTGAAGCACAGGATGTTTGGCAGGAAGCCAAGGCAGAAGGAGTTCAATTTAGAGCAGTAGGAAATGAGCCTGGCTGGCTGGTAGAAATTAGAGAAGATCAGAGAATAAAATTTGTTAATAACTATGGTGATTTAGAGCTTAAGGCACCTGTTGATGATCTTTGGATTGGCCCAGTTGGAGAAGACAAAATTTATTATGTCGAAAATGATGCAATTCAGTTTCAGGTTGTTGTAATGAAAAAAGATTATCAAGATAGTATGAGTGGGGAAAGATTACCTTATCAAGTTAGAGTAGTTTTCCCAAATAAAAGCTATGTTGGTGGCGGAAAGCTTTTAGTTGAGACAGAAGAATAAAAAAGTAAACAATTAGAAACTCAAAATAAAAACCCTGCTGAGCTATAGAAGCTTAAGCAGGGTTTTAGTTTTTTAGTTAATTATTAATTTTAATTATTTAAGTCCAATTTCAACAGGTGTTTGCTTACTCAAATTATCACTAACTGGGCAGCGAGCTTCAACAGTTTTTAACCACTTAGCTAAAGTAGCTTGGTCTGCATCTGTATCTGCAATCATTTTAACTTCAATTTTTTGGTAACCAGCTCTAGCTTCATCTGATTGACCCATAAACTTGGCTGGATCAAGCTGACCGCTAATTTCGATTTCTAAATCTTTTAAATTAAAACCCATTTCTTGAGCAACTAAATGACCAACTACATTCAGACAGCCAGCTAAAGCAGATAAAACATATTCAACTGGATTTGGGCCATCATTAGTCCCTCCTTGTTCTTCGGGCTCATCAATTATAATTTCAAACCCACCTTGAGTTTTAGATATAATTTTGGCAGCACTTTTACTTTTAGCTTTGATTGAATAATTTGCCATTGGCATTAAAATCACCTTCCATTTTAATTTATTTTCTGTCTCTCAATTAACTAATTATGCAAAAGTTTTGAAAATCCTTTTTTAACTAAAAAAAATAATTTTTGCAATTGCTGTCTTTACAGAATTATAGCTGAGAAAGCCTCGCCTATGATAATGGGCGGGGATGAATCAGCTATTTTAATTTTTAGTCAATGTGGAAATTAAAATTTTGTATAATATATTCTTGAAAATGAACATATGTTTATGATATAATGTGTTTAACAGCTAACATTTAGGAGATTTTAATAATGAATACCTATAAAAACACAAGACATGCAAAGTTTCTTTTAAATTATCATTTTATATGGATTCCTAAATATAGAAAACATATTTTAGATAATCCTAAAATTAAACAATTAACCTTAGATACTATCAATGAATTAGCTGATAAGCATAAATTTGAAGTATTGGCTACTGAAATAATGCCAGATCATATACACCTTTTTATATCAGCTTTGCCTAAGTATTCTCCCAGTAAGCTAATGAATATCATTAAAGATACTACTGGAGGGAGAATATCAAAGCACTTTCCAGAGTTGAATATTAAAGGTTCTATTTGGACTAGAGCATATTTTGTAGCTACTGCAGGTAATGTGAGTTCTGAAACTATCCAACACTACATTGAAAATCAAAGGTGATTAATATGCAGCTAACCTATATTTTAGAGTTGTTAAAACCAACTAAAAGAAAAGAAAATATATTCTTAAATAACATTGTAGAAGTAGTTAAGAATCGTCAGGCTATTGCTGCAAAACTTAAAACAGGAGAAATTAACTTGAGTTCTGCTGATTTTAAAGAGCTTAACCTTCCCTCTGCTGTTAAAAATCAGAATATTAGAGAAGTTAAAGCACTCTATAAACAGTTTTTAAAGTCTAACTCTAAAAAAGAAAATATAGAGTTTAAAGAGAATCAACCTATTTGCTATAATAATCAAAATTATAAGATTGATCATCATATAATTTCAATTCCGCTTTATACCAGCAAATGCAAAAGATTCGCTTTTCCTGTTAAGCAGACTGAAAGGTTTGAAGATCTGCAGCAGCATATCGATAGTGGCTGCAAATTGGGTAAAGCCAGTCTCTTCTACAAGAGAGGTAAATGGTATTTTGCTGTAACAATTAAAATTGCTGATAAAAAAACCACTAACTCTAATTTAATGGGAATTGATATAGGGCTTCGCCAATTAGCAGTTGCTAGTGTTAAAACTCCTCAAGGCAAAGAGATTAATCGCCAATTCTACAATGGTAAACAGGCAGGTTTTATCCGCAAAAAGTATCGTATGTTAAGAAAAAAACTGGGTCAATCTAAAAAAATTAAAGCTATTAAAAATATTAATGACAAAGAGCAGAGAAGGATTACTGATTTAAACCATAAAATTAGTCGCCAACTTATTAATCTTGCTGTGCAGGAGAAAGTTGGTTCTATAATTATGGAGAATCTAGAGAATATCCGAAATACTATTAAGAGTCTTAATAGAGCTGATAGAAACATCCATAGCTGGACTTTTTATCAACTTCAACAGTTTATTGAATACAAAGCTGAATTAGCTGGGATGAAGGTGGAATATATAAATCCAAAGTACACTTCCCAGAGTTGTTCTAGATGTGCTAAAGTTAAAAAATCTAACCGTAAAGCTAATCTATACTCTTGTGAGTGTGGTAATCATATCCACTCTGATTTAAATGCAAGTCGTAATATAGCTAATAAATATTTAGAACAACAATCTGCTTAGATGGTAATAGTCTAAGTGCCTGAGTGCCTATATTAGCAATAGTGCTAGGAATATGCTATTAGAATGCATAGTCGGCTATCTCAGGAGGGCTGATGGCACAGCCTGAAGTTTGCGTCATGACGGTCTCGATGACCTAATACTGAAACTATCAATACGCAACTACAAAGAGAGTTTCAGTGCACTTGCCTACCAGAAATGGACTGGCATTTAATCAGCAGACAACCTCGTGAAGGCCTCGATAGCCTAATGCTAACCCAACTATGCGTATCACAAATGTAGGGTTATTGAAATGGGCTCGCTGGCTAATATTGAAACTAGAATTTCGTAATACAAAAAAAGAGTTTCGGTGAAAGTTCCTTTAAGGAATCCTCGGTCCTAAGCTTTGCGAACGGGCGGGGAGGATGTCAATGTCAAGACAGCTGTAAAGTCAAAAAATAAAAAAGGAGTGATTAATCAAAATGAAAAAAAGCAAATTAAAAAAATTACGCTGGCTTTATCTCAGTCTAATTTTAGTTTTAGTAATTTCTGCTTTCATTGTACCTTATACTTTATTTAGCTCAATTAACTTATTTAGAGGAGCCTTTTTATTCTGGCTTATTTTTGCTTTAATTGTTATTTTTTTAACTATCAAAATTACAAGTTACTGGAGGGAATAATTTATGTCAGCAAGATATTTGTACATAGCAATTTTTTTATATATTATTATTGGTTTTTTAGTTGCATTTAAAGCCAGAAAAGAGATGAAACCTGGTTTAGTCGAATATTTTTTAAGTGGTAGAAATACAAATGGAGTTATTGCAGCCTTATCTTATAGTGCTACAACTTATAGTGCTTTTATGATGATTGGTTTAGCTGGTTTTACTTATTCAGGTGGGGTAGGAGCTCTTGGTTTTGAATTAATTTATTTGTCAGGCTTATCTTTAGTCGCTTTTTTTGGCCCTCGTTTTTGGTTAATTGGTAAAAAAAATAATTATCTTTCTCCTTATGAAATGCTAGGTGATCGCTATCAAAATCAAGCTGTTGCTTTTTTGGCTGCTTTAACAGCCTGTATTTTTTTAATTCCCTATTTAGCTGTGCAGTTGATGGGAGTTGGTTATTTGCTCAATAGTTTAAGTGGAGGTCAGATTCCTTTTTTGTTTGGAGTCGGGATTGCTACTTTTTTAGCAATTGCTTGGGCCTTAATGGCAGGCATGAAGTCAGTGACTTGGACTGATTCTCTCCAGTCACTAATTATGATTTTAGTTAGTATCATTATTTTATTTTATGTAGTTTATCAGCATTTAGGTGGTTTTAGAGAATTGTTTAGTTCACTTTCTGCTTTAGAAGCTCAAGTTTTGACTGTACCAGGCTCAGGCTTTTTTAATTGGCGAAGATTTTTAGCCTTAAGTTTACCCTGGTTTTTCTTTTCAATTTCTAATCCTCAGGTAAGCCAGCGCCTATTTATACCCCGTGATTTAAAGGCAATGAAAACTATGATTAAAGGCTTTTTGATCTTCGGTTTTATTTATACCTTAGTTGCTGTTTTTTGGGGTTTTTCTGCCAGCCTCTTATTACCAAAGCTAGCTAATCCAGATTTAGCTACTCCTCAATTATTAGCTTCTAAATATGTACCTGATCTTTTAGCTTTAGTTGCTATGGTAGGGATTACAGCAGCGGCTATTTCTACTATTGATTCGATTATGCTAACTCTTTCGTCTTTGTTAGTTAAAGATATTTTTAGAAAAAAAGAACTAGATTTAAAAGGAAATCAAGATTTAAAAGAACTTAAACTAGCTCAAATGGCTATTTTAATTATTGCTTTACTTGGTTTTTTCTTTGCCGCTCAAGAGTTAAATCTAATTGCAACTCTTTCGGTAGCAGCTTCAGTTGGCCTCTTAGTTGTAGTACCTTCAATTTTTGGTGCCTTTTTTTGGAGAAAAGCCACAGCTGCAGCTGCCTTGAGTAGTATTTTTCTAGGTTCGCTGACTACTCTTATTTTACAATTTAGTGCTTTAAGACCATTGGGCCTGGGAGCAGGAGTCTGGACTTTAGTAATTACTACAGCTATTTTTATTGGAGTTAGTTTGCTAACTAAAGCTCCTCAAGCTAAAGCCGAAGAATTTATTGGTTATCTTGAGTCAGAATGTAATAAAAGAAATATAATTTAAACTAAAATAGAGGTTTTAAGCTTAATCAAAATAGGGGTCTCCTATTTGACATAAGCAGGATTGCTTGCTATAATTAGTATGAAATAATCAAAATTTAAATTATAAAATTTTGCGAATAAATTTAAATAGATATTTTTTTGAGTTAAGAGCTGAAACTTAAGTTTTTAAAATTTAAAATAAGACTTATAACAAGTAAGTAAGTCTTAATTTTTAGTAGAGATAATCTGTTCTAAGGAAGATTAAGACAGGTGTTGTCACGATATTAATCGCCCTGACGGAGGGGCGATTTTTTTGTATTTCAAAATTTCTATACTTTTTAGTTTTCTAAACAGCAAAAAAAGGAGGTAATTATGGCCTATCAGGTTAAACCAGCTACTAAAATTAGTGGCCAAATTGAAGTTCCAGGTGATAAGTCAATTTCTCATCGCTCAATTATATTGGCAGCTTTAGCAGAAGGAGAAAGTAAAATAGAGGGTCTTTTAGAAGCTGAAGATTGTTTAAAAACCTTAAATATTATGGCTGATTTGGGTCCTGAAATAGTTAAAATCAAAGCTGGAGAATACTTAATTAAAGGTCAAGGCCTAAATGGTTTAAAAGAAGCAAAAAACATTTTAGATTGTGGTAATTCGGGGACTTCAATGCGGCTTTTAACAGGGCTTTTAGCAGCTCAAGATTTTTATTCAGTTTTAAGTGGAGATCATTCTCTTTTAAAAAGACCGATGGCCAGAATAATTAAGCCTCTTTCGCAGATGGGAGCAAAAATTTGGTCCAGAAAAAAAGGGCTGGCCCCTTTAAGTATTCAGGGCCAAAAGCTAAAAGCTTTAAAATATAATTTACCTGTAGCTAGTGCCCAACTTAAATCTGCAATTCTTTTAGCAGCTTTAAAAACAGAAGCTGAAACAGTGATTATCGAACCAGCTGTCTCTAGGGATCATACTGAGCGGATGTTAAAAGAAGCAGGGGTAGATTTAGAAATTTTAGCAGATAGAATAATTCTTAAACAAGCTAAAAAAAGAAGAATCAAACCCTTAAGAAGCAAGATTCCTGGTGATATTTCTTCAGCTGCTTTTTTTATAGCTGCTGCTATTTTAGCTAAAAAAGGTGAGCTTTTAATTAAAAATGTAGGGATTAATCAGACTCGAAGTGGTTTTTTGGAAGTAATCAAGGCCATGGGAGCTAATTTTGAAATTTTAAATAAAAAAGAAGAAGCTGGTGAAAAAATAGCTGATATTTTAGTTAGGCCTTCTACTTTAAAAGCGGTGGAAATTAAAGGAAAAATAATTCCGCGTTTAATTGATGAACTGCCTATTATTGCAGTTTTAGCTGTTTTTGCAGAGGGTAAAACAGTAATTAAAGATGCAGCTGAGCTGAGAGTTAAAGAAACTGATAGGATTAAGGCACTAGTAACTGAATTTAGAAAACTGGGAATTGAAATTGAAGCTCAAGCTGATGGCATGGAAATTATAGGGCCACAGCAAGTAGAAGGGGGAGTTCAGCTCAAAAGTTATTATGATCATCGAATTGCAATGTCACTAGCAATACTTGCTTTAAAAACTAAGCAGGGTCTTTCTATTCAAGGTAGTGAGATTATTATGACTTCATTTCCAAATTTCAAAAAATTATTAGCAGAGGTGATTTAGATGGAAAAATTTATTAAACGAATTCCGAAGGAAATCAAAGAAATAGATCGCTACCAAAAGGGTAAGAGTACAGCTCAGGTTAAAGAAGAATATGATTTAGAAAAGGTAGTTAATTTAGCTTCAAATGTCAATGCTTTAGGACCAGCTATTCAGGTGATTGATACTATTCAAGCTGAGGCAAAAAATGTAAATGCCTATCCTGATTCAGAAAGTTCAGCCTTAAAAGAAGGGCTAGCAGCTAAATATGATTTAGCAGCAGAGCAGGTTTTTTTAGGTAATGGATCAGACGAAATAATAGATCTTTTGTTGACTTTAATTTTAGAGCCCGGAACTGAAGTGATTCAGGCAGATCCTACTTTTGTTAAATACGAATTAGCTGTAAAAAGTAGAAGGGGCAAAAGTGTTAAAGTGCCTTTAACAGCTGATTACAAGCACGATCTAGCAGCAATGGAAGCTCAGATTACAGATCAAACAAGGGCTATTTTTATTTGTAATCCAAATAATCCAACAGGAACAATGCTGCAGGCAGAAGCAATTGAATCATTTTTAAGCAGAATTCCAGATGATATATTAGTGATAGTTGATCAGGCTTATCAAGAGTATATTACAGATCCTGAATTTTTTAGTGGTGTTGATCAGTTAGCTAAACATTCTAATTTAGTTTTATTGAGGACTTTCTCGAAGGCCTATGGTTTGGCTGGGATGAGAATAGGTTATGCTTTAGCTAATTCTAGTTTAGTTAGTCTGCTCAATAAAATTAGAGGTCCTTTTAATATAAATATTTTAGCTCAACAGGCAGCTTTGACTGCTTTAGAATCAGAATCTTATTTAAAGACTTGCCATGATTTAAATGCAAGTCAAAAAGAAGCTCTTTATCAAAAATTAGAAAAGTTAGGTTTAGAGTATATTCAAACTGAGTCTAATTTTATGATGATAAATTTAGAAAAATCAGACCAAGAGGTTTATCAAAAATTACTTAAAAAGGGAGTGATTATTAGTCCTGGAAGTCAGTTTGGGATGGAAAATTGGATTCGAGTTACAATTGGAACTAGAGCAGATAATGAATTTTTTATTAGAAATTTAAAAAAGGTGTTGATGAATTAAAATGGATAAAAAACAAAAACAAACTTATAATTTGACTAGTTGGAAACATAAAGAAAATAAAACAGTAATTGACCTTGGGGATGGAGTTAAAATAGGTGATCAAAGCCTAACAGTTATTGCTGGGCCTTGTGCTGTGGAAAATGAAGAACAGATCTTTGAGATAGCCAAAATAGTTAAGGCAGCTGGAGCTGAAATTCTGCGAGGAGGTGCTTTTAAACCCCGCACTTCTCCTTATTCTTTTCAGGGTTTAGGAGAAAAAGGACTTAAACTGTTAGCAGCAGCTAGAGAAAAGACAGGTCTTAAAATAATTACAGAGTTAATGGATGTTGAGCATTTAGAACTTGTTAATCATTATACTGATATTATTCAAATTGGGTCGCGCAATATGGATAACTATCCTCTCTTAAAGGCAGTTGGTAAATTAGATAAACCAGTTATGCTTAAAAGAGGAATGGCAGCTACAATTAAAGAATGGTTGCTGGCAGCTGAATATATAATGGAGGCAGGTAATCAAAAGGTAATTTTATGTGAAAGAGGAATTAGGACTTTTAGTCAGGAAACTCGTAATACTCTTGATTTAAGTTCAGTCCCTTTAGTGCAGCAGTTGAGTCATTTACCAGTAATTGTTGATCCAAGTCATGGTACTGGGCGTTGGCAGTTAGTAAAGCCTATGTCTAAAGCTGCTTTAGCTGTAGGGGCAGATGGAATTATGGTTGAAGTTCATCCTCAACCAGATGATTCTGTATCAGATGGTTTTCAGTCTTTAAATCCAAATAAATTTTGGGAATTAATGCAGGAAATTAAGGTTCTGCAGTCAACTTTAGATTTTTTCACTTTAGCTAAATAGGAAACGGGCTTAAATTTTTAATAGATTAAATAAGTTTCTGAGCAAAGGTGTGGTAAAATGTTTGAATATTTAACAGCTGGTGAATCACATGGACCAAGGTTGACGGCAGTGATTAAAAGTCTTCCTTCTGGTCTTGAAATTGAGGTAGATAAAATAAATAAGGAATTAGCCAGAAGACAGCATGGTTATGGCCGGGGCCAGCGAATGGAGATTGAAAGTGACCAGGTGCTTATTAATTCAGGCTTGAGAAATAAAAAAACTTTGGCTAGTCCTTTGAGTATGACAATTGAAAATCGTGATTGGAAAAATTGGAAAAAAATAATGGAACCACTGCAGCTGGAAACTGAGCCCCAAAAATTGACAAATCCTAGGCCTGGCCATGCAGATCTGGCTGGAGCTTTAAAGTATAATCAAAAGGATTTACGCAATATTTTAGAAAGAGCCAGTGCTCGAGAAACAGCTGCCAGAACAGCGGTGGGAGCTATTGCCAAACAATTTTTGGCAGAGTTTGGGATTGTAGTTGCCAGCCATGTTATTCAAATTGGCAATTTAAAAAGTGAGAGCTGGTCTCAGTTAAAGCAGAGTGCTAACTTTGATTTAGACTCAAAAGTTGAATTTGAAAATTATTTTGCTCAACTTGATCAAAGTCCTCTGCGCTGTGCTAACTCTGAGCAGACTAAAGCAATGCAAAAACTAATTGACAGCTGGCAGGCTAAGGGAGATTCTGTTGGTGGAGTTTTCGAAATTATAGTGAGAGGTTTACCTGTTGGTTTGGGTAGTCATGTGCACTGGGATCTAAAACTAGAAAGTAAATTAGCTGCTCAATTGATGGCTATTCAGGCAATTAAAGGCTTAGAAATTGGAGCAGGTTTTGAAGGTGCTTCTCAGCCTGGTTCATTAGTCCATGATCAAATTTATTACCAGCCCAAAACAGGGTTTTACCGTGGTTCAAATCAAGCTGGCGGGATTGAAGGTGGGATTAGTAATGGCCAAAATTTACTAATTAAGCTGGCAATGAAGCCGATTCCGACGCTGGCCCAAGCCTTAGCTTCAGTTGATATGATTAGTAAAAAGGCAGTTAGTGCTGCTAAAGAGCGCTCAGATGCCTGTGCTGTTCCAGCTGCAAGTATAGTTGGGGAAGCAGTTACTGCTATAGTTTTGGCCCAGCTAATGACAGCCAAATTTGGTGGTGACAGTTTAAGCGAAATTAAAAGGAATTATCAAGCTTATTTAAAGCAATTAAGTGAATTTTAGCATAATCTAATCTTTCTATCACATTTCTATCACATTTCTACTCTATAATTTAATTAAGTGATAAAGGAAAATAAAACTTAGCTAAAAATGAATTTATAGCTAAGCTAGAATTATTCTATAATTTAAAGGAGTGCTTATATTTAATGAAGAAGTTTTTAGTTTCATTTTTGTTGTTGACAGTTTTGATGGTTCCAATGAATGTCTTTGCTCAAGATGTTGATTCAGATTCCAAGCAAGAACCAAAAGTTGTGGCAGTTGTAAATGGGGAAGAAATTACTGCTCAAGAACTAGCTCAAAATGCAAAACTTAACCAAATTTTGCGTCAGCTAAGTCAGGTTGATCAGCAGTTGGTTAAACTTTTAACTAATTCTGAAGCTGGTAATAAAGTGCTTGCAGATTTACGCAAAGCTAAATTAGATAGTTTAATTGATAATACTTTACTTAAACAGGCTGTAAAAGATTCTGATATTAATTTAAGCCAAGAAGAAATAGATGAGATTTATAATAAACAGAAATCTTCTATTCTCAAACAGAACAAAATGGATGAAAAGCAATTTTTATCTGTACTTAAAAAACAGGGTTTTGAAAATGAAGCCGCTTATAAAAATGAATTTGCTAATAACCCTCAAATTAAAATCAATAAATTAATTGAAAAAGAAGTTGTAGATAATATTGAGGTTAGTGAAAAAGAAATCAAAGAGGCTTATGAGCAGAACAAAGATGCTTTTGCTCAAACTGGTCAAGATGTTTCTTATGAACAAATTAAGCCTAGATTAGAACAAATGTTAAAACAACAAAAGCAGAATCAAGCAATTAAGGAATATTTAGAAAAATTAAGAGATAATGCTGAAGTAGAAATTAAAATTTAACTTAGTTCTAAACTTGAAAATTTGAGTTAAAATTTTAGATTTAAAAAGTCCTGCCTTTAAAAGCAGGGCTTTTTTATGTTTAGGACATTATACCTAATGATTTATTGTGGATAATATTTATAGATTCATAATTTTAGACATCAACAAAATTTAACCTGGCTGTATTACAGATTTCCCGAAAAAAATTTTATTGATATTTAAATACTTTAATAGTGCTAATAATTAATACTTGCATTTTAATAAAAATTCCAAACTTTTAAAAAACTAAAAAGACTTTACCGAATTATAGCTGAGAAAGCCTCGCCTATGATAATGGGCGGGGATGAATCAGCTATTTTAATTTTTAGTCAATGTGGAAATTAAAATTTTGTATAATATGTTCTTTAAAATAAACATATGTTTATGATATAATGTGTTTAACAGCTAACATTTAGGAGATTTTAATAATGAATACCTATAAAAACACAAGACATGCAAAGTTTCTTTTAAATTATCATTTTATATGGATTCCTAAATATAGAAAACATATTTTAGATAATCCTAAAATTAAACAATTAACCTTAGATACTATCAATGAATTAGCTGATAAGCATAAATTTGAAGTATTGGCTACTGAAATAATGCCAGATCATATACACCTTTTTATATCAGCTTTGCCTAAGTATTCTCCCAGTAAGCTAATGAATATCATTAAAGGTACTACTGGAGGGAGAATATCAAAGCACTTTCCAGAGTTGAATATTAAAGTTTCTATTTGGACTAGAGCATATTT
This sequence comes from Halanaerobium praevalens DSM 2228, assembly GCF_000165465.1. GTDB lineage: Bacteria > Bacillota > Halanaerobiia > Halanaerobiales > Halanaerobiaceae > Halanaerobium > Halanaerobium praevalens. The sequence continues at coordinate 2,185,894 of NC_017455.1, read as the reverse complement.
TGTAGCTACTGCAGGTAATGTGAGTTCTGAAACTATCCAACACTACATTGAAAATCAAAGGTGATTAATATGCAGCTAACCTATATTTTAGAGTTGTTAAAACCAACTAAGAGAAAAGAAAATATATTCTTAAATAACATTGTAGAAGTAGTTAAGAATCGTCAGGCTATTGCTGCAAAACTTAAAACAGGAGAAATTAACTTGAGTTCTGCTGATTTTAAAGAGGTAAATCTACCATCACTGAGCCTTCATTATAAACGCAAGGTCGGCCCAGCACTAGGTCATCGAGACCGTCGCTGCTGTTAAAAATCAGAATATTAGAGAAGTTAAAGCACTCTATAAACAGTTTTTAAAGTCTAACTCTAAAAAAGAAAATATAGAGTTTAAAGAGAATCAACCTATTTGCTATAATAATCAAAATTATAAGATTGATCACCATATAATTTCAATTCCGCTTTATACCAGCAAATGCAAAAGATTTGCTTTTCCTGTTAAGCAGACTGAAAGGTTTGAAAAGCTGCACCAGCATATCGATAGTGGCTGCAAATTGGGTAAAGCCAGTCTCTTCTACAAAAAAGGTAAATGGTATTTTGCTGTAACAATTAAAATTGAAGCTAAAAAAACCACTAACTCTAATTTAATGGGAGTTGACATAGGGCTTCGCCAATTAGCGGTTGCCAGTGTTAAAAACCCACATGGCAAAGAGATTAATCGCCAATTCTACAATGGTAAACAGGCAGGTTTTATCCGCAAAAAGTATCGTATGTTAAGAAAAAAACTGGGTCAATCTAAAAAAATTAAAGCTATTAAAAATATTAATGACAAAGAGCAGAGAAGGATGACTGATTTAAACCATAAAATTAGTCGCCAACTTATTAATCTGCTTTGCTGCGACGGTCCTGTGGGCCAAGTGTCTGCAGCGAGGCGAAAAAAGTGCCGAGCGTAAGACGGCAGGAGAAAGTTGGTTCTATAATTATGGAGAATCTAGAGAATATCCGAAATACTACTAAGAGTCTTAATAGAGCTGATAGAAACATCCATAGCTGGACTTTTTATCAACTTCAACAGTTTATTGAATACAAAGCTGAATTAGCTGGGATTAAGGTGGAATATATAAATCCAAAGTACACTTCCCAGAGTTGTTCTAGATGTGCTAAAGTTAAAAAATCTAACCGCAAAGCTAATCTATACTCTTGTGAGTGTGGTAATCATATCCACTCTGATTTAAATGCAAGTCGTAATATAGCTAATAAATATTTAGAACAACAATCTGCTTAGATGGTAATAGTCTAAGTGCCTGAGTGCCTATATTAGCAATAGTGCTAGGAATATGCTATTAGAATGCATAGTCGGCTATCTCAGGAGGGCTGATGGCACAGCCTGAAGTTTGCGTCATGACGGTCTCGATGACCTAATATCTAAATTATCATTGCGTAATAAAAAAGAAAATTTAGATGAGACGGTCTCGATGACCTAATACTGAAACTATCAATACGCAACTACAAAGAGAGTTTCAGTGCACTTGCCTACCAGAAATGGACTGGCATTTAATCAGCAGACAACCTCGTGAAGGCCTCGATAGCCTAATGCTAACCCAACTATGCGTATCACAAATGTAGGGTTATTGAAATGGGCTCGCTGGCTAATATTGAAACTAGAATTTCGTAATACAAAAAAAGAGTTTCGGTGAAAGTTCCTTTAAGGAATCCTCGTTTGTAAGCTTTGCGAACGGGCGGGGAGGATGTCAATTTTAAGCAGCTTTAATAAATGATAAACTAGAATTAAGTTTAAATATTTAAGTTCAAAAATAGAATCTGAATAAGTTAAAATTTAAGGATGTGAAAAAATGGGAGCCAAAAAAGTTTTAATTATTGATGATGACCCCCATATTATAAAAATTTTGCAAGATTATTTAAAATTCGAGGACTTTAAAGTTCGAGTAGCGGAAAATACTGAAATTGGATATTCAATTTTAGCAAAAGATGAGATAGACCTCTTATTGTTGGATATTATGCTCCCAAATGAAAACGGTTTAGAATTTTGTCAGCGAGTTAGAAAAGATTTTGACTTAGCAATAATTTTTTTAAGTGCTAAAACTGAGGCTCAAGCTAAAATAACTGGTTTAGAGCTGGGAGCAGATGATTATATTGGTAAGCCCTTTAGTCCCCAGGAGGTTATTGCTCGGATCAAGGCTGTTTTAAGGCGCTATGATAGTGGTGCAGCAGCTGACAATTGTCTGCAGTTTGGAGCTTTAAAAATCAATAAGCAGGAACATTATTTAAAATATAAAGGAGAGAATATTGATTTAACTCCTAAAGAATTTTCACTACTGTGGCATTTGGCTCAAAATCCTAAAAAAGTTTTTCGTCGCAAAAATTTATTGAAAGCTGTTTGGGGTTATGATTATTTTGGTGATGTAAGGACAGTTGATACTCATATTAAGTCTTTAAGACAAAAATTAGGAGAAGCAGCTGCAGCTATTGAAACAGTTTGGGGAGTTGGCTATAAATTTAAAGCTCAGGCTTTATAGAGTTTTATTTTTGCAAAAAATCTTCAAGAAACTGCTTATTTTAGTTTTGCATTTTTAATTTTAATCAAAATAAAGAATATAAGAATCAAGAATTGGAAGTTGAAAATAAAAAAATATTTGCTTACTTGGTTTAGAAACTAGTCTTTAATTATTGTTAAAAGATTACTTACAATTTTTGCTTTAAACTGATATAATAATTAAGAATAAATAAAGGGAGGCATTATTGATGACTAAAGAAAAAAAGAATAAAAATTCATATGAGGCTAAAAATGCCTGGACAGAGATGAAAGAAGATGAGCGAGCAGAAGTCTTTGCTTTTAACAAAAACTATGCAGATTTTTTAACTGAAAATAAAACAGAAAGAGAATTTGCTGGGGCAGCTATTGCGAAATTAGAAGCTGCTGGTTTTAAAAATATTAAAGAGTACAAAAGCCTTGAAAAAGGTGACAAGGTTTATATAGAAAATCGTTCTCGAGCTTTAATGGCAGCTGTAATTGGAGAAAAAGATCTAAAAGAAGGTTTAAAAATTGTAGGTAGTCACATTGATTCTCCAAGACTTGATTTAAAACCTAATCCACTTTATGAAGATGGAGAAATGGCCATGTTTAAAACTCATTACTATGGTGGAGTCAAAAAATATCAATGGGTAACTATGCCTTTAGCTTTACATGGTTTAGTTGTTAAAGATGATGGTAGTCAGATAGAAATTAAAATTGGAGAAAAAGCAGATGATCCAGTTTTCTTTATTAGTGATGTTTTACCACATTTAGGTAAAAAACAAATGAAAAAATCAATGACTGAGGGAATTAGTGGAGAACAATTAAATGTTGTTGTGGGCAGTATTCCAGTAGCTGATTCTGAAGCCAAAGATAAAATAAAAGCAGCTTTATTAAATCATTTAAAAGCTGAATATGATTTCCAAGAAGAAGATTTTATTAGTGCTGATTTACAGGTTGTTCCTGCTTTTAAAACTAGAGATGCTGGTTTTGATAGAGGTTTACTTGCAGGTTATGGTCATGATGATCGCGTCTGCAGTTATACTGCTTTAGAAGCAATTTTAGATTTAAATGATCCTTTATATACTTCTGTAGTTTTATTAATGGATCGGGAAGAAGTAGGAAGTATGGGTTCTACTGGTATGCAGTCTCATTTCTTTGAAGATCAAGTTGCTAATTTAGTTGATCTTTATTATAGTGATTATAGTGAATTGATTGTTAGAAAAGTAATGCAAAATTCTAAGGTGCTTTCTGCTGATGTTAGTGCAGCTTATGACCCTGATTTTGCTGAAGTTTATGCTAAACATAATTCCGCCTATTTAGGTAAAGGGATTGTTATCTCTAAATATACAGGTTCCCGCGGTAAAGCTGGTGCTTCTGAAGCTAGTGCTGAGTTTATGGGAGAAATTAGAGGGCTCTTTAATCAGGCTGGAGTTGTTTGGCAGACAGCTGAGCTAGGAAAAATAGATGAGGGTGGTGGAGGCACTATCGCTCAATTTTTAGCTAATTATAATATGGATGTTTTAGATTGTGGTCCAGCTGTGCTTTCAATGCATTCTCCCTATGAAGTTGTAAGTAAGGCAGATGTTTATCACTCTTATTTAGCTTATAATGTATTTTTAGAAAAATAAATCTAAGTATAAATTAAATAAAGGCACAGGGGGAGTCTGGCGGACTTTTCCTGTGTTTTTGCTTTTAATTTTAGTTAATGTTAATTGTTTAACTTTAATTAAAATTATATCGTATATAATAGATGTTGTATAATTGAAGCTGTAAATTTAAATAAGTTTTAGAGTTGAAAAAACTCAAGGAGTGATTTTTTGTGGCAAAGATAGATAGGGAAGAAAAAAATAAAATTAAAAATTTGTTTGCTAATAAATTAAAAGATGAGGTTAAGTTGCTTTTCTTTGCTGAAGCTGAAGCTTGTCAGTATTGTGCTGATACAGAAGAAATTTTAAGTGAACTGACTGCTTTAGATGAAAAAGTAAATTATGAAAAATATTCATTAGCTAGCAGTCAGGCAGAAGAATTTAAGGTGGATAAAGTACCAGCAATTGTGATTTTAGATCAGGCTGGCCAGGATTTAGGAATCCGTTTTTATGGAATCCCTTCTGGCTATGAATTTACTTCTTTAGTTGAAGATATTATTGATGTATCTGATCAAGAAAATATTGATTTAAAAGCTAAAATTAAAGCAGAAATTAAGGCAATTGACTTTGAGGTCTTACTCCAGGTTTTTATAACTCCAACTTGTCCTTATTGTCCACGGGCAGTTAGAGCTGCTCATCAGATGGCAATTTTAAATCCTAAAATTAGAGGAGAAATGATAGAGGCCATGGAGTTTGAAGAGTTAACTGCTAGCTTTGATGTAGCTGGAGTTCCTAAAACAGTAATTAATTCTGGAGCTGCAGAACAAGTGGGAGCAGTACCAGCCAAAACAATTTTGAAAAAAATAAAAGCATTGGACTTGGCAGTAAAATAAGGTATTGTGTTTAATTTCACTTAAACCGGGTACAAATGATAAATTTCACTTGTACCGGGTACAAACACGCTAAAAATTAAATTAAAATAAATTAAACAGGAGGAAATTTAGATGAATAAGCCAGTAAAAGTAACAGATCAAAATTTTGAGAGTGAAGTTTTAAAAGCAGATGGAAAAGTTTTAGTTGATTTTTGGGCAGAATGGTGTGGGCCTTGTCGCATGATAGCACCTGTTTTAGAAGAATTAGCTGCTGAATATGGGGATCAAATTAAAGTAGTTAAATTAAATGTTGATGAAAATCAAAAAACAGCTGCTGAATATGAGGTAATGAGTATTCCTACAATGTTAGTTATGGAAGCTGGGGAAGTTACTGATAAATTAGTTGGCTATCTGCCAAAAAATAAATTAGTGCAAGAACTTGGTTTAGAATAGATAGAATAGTTTTTTCTTTTCTTTCCTCTCTTTTTATTTCTATAAGAAGAGAGGATTTTTATATTTATTGCAGATAACCCTGTAAAATTATAAAGTTTTATGATAAAATTAAGATTGATTAAAAAAGGAGGACTCTTAGTGCAGCGTTTACTAATTATTCATACTCCTGATCCTGAGCTCAAAGCTATAGCAGAAGCTATAAAAAAAGGAGCAGAAAGTCAGGGTTTAAGGGTAGATTTGAAAAACACAAAAGATAGAGGAACTGGAGTTTCTTTTTACCCCTATGATTTAATTTTAGCAGGTAGTTCAGTTTCTGGTATATTTAAAGCTAAGCTTGATAATTCCTTAGCTTCATTTTTAGCAGATGCCAAAAGAACTACTGGTACAGATGCTGTAGCTTTTGTAAAGCCTCACTTTTTTGTAACAAATAAGGCTTTAAAAAAAGTAATGGCAGCTTTAGAGGCCCAAGGCTGTATAGTTAAAAATTTTAAAGCACTTAAAAATCAAGACTCGGCATTCAAATTTGGAGAAAATATTAATATATAGAATTTAAAACCGCAGTTAAATTTTGGGCTGTGGTTTTTTCAAATTATATTATTTTAAGCTAGCAGAGTTTAAAATTTATTAGCAAAGTCAGAATACTGGCTGAGGAGGATTAAGGATAAAATAATGACTAAAAAAGTTTCTATTAAATTAGAAAATGAACAAAAATTAATTAATGATCAAGAATTACAGCAGTTTAAAAATCATTATCAAGGTGATTTTTATTTAAAAAACCAAAAATTATATTTAAGTTACCAAGATGATGCCGAAGGCATAGATGGAGCTCAGACTATTCTTAAAATTGATCCAAGCCAAGAAAGAGTACTGCTCTTAAGGCAGGATCCAGCAGCGATGAAACAAGATTTTAGTTCTGGTTCTAAAAAACCAGGCTATTTTAAAACTGCTTATGGAGAAATTAAATTAGCTGTTAAAACTAAAAGCTTAGTTATGGAGCTAGAGGCTGAATCAGGTTTAATAGAAATTGATTATCAAGTTTATTTAGGTGGGGAGCTCAATGCAGAACACCGTTTAAAAATAAATTATAAAGTAGTAAATTAAAATTAATAGGAGGTTTATTGTTTTGAAAAAAAATTTACAGGCCGCTGTAGAAGCTGAATTGGTTAGCTTTTTGGTCGAAAGTGTAAAAAAAGCTATTTTTGCTGGAGATTTAGACTTAGAAAAGGTGCCTGAAGTTTCGATTGAAGTACCTAGAGAAAAAGAACATGGTGATTATGCAACTAATTTGGCCATGGTTTTAGCGGGAAAGGCCGGGATGAACCCTCGCAAGATTGCCGAAATTATAGTTGCTAACTTTGAAAGTGAGATTGTGGAGTCCACAAATATTGCTGGCCCGGGATTTATTAACTTTAAATTAAATAATGCTTGGCTGTGGAATAACTTAAAGTTAATTACTGAAAGAGGAGCAGACTATGGTAAAATCGATGCTGGCAAGGGAAAAAGTGTTCAGGTAGAGTTTGTATCTGCAAACCCAACTGGACCTTTACATGTTGGTCATAGTCGGGGAGCAGTAGTAGGAGATGTTACAGCTTCAATTATGGAAACAGCTGGCTATGATGTAGAAAGAGAATACTATATTAATGATGCTGGTAATCAGATGGATATTTTAGCAGAGTCCACCCTTTTAAGATATAGAGAGATTTTGGGTGAAGAAATTGAAATGCCAGAAGATGTTTATGCAGGTGACTATATTAAGGAAATAGCCCAAGAACTATATGCTGAATATGGAGCAGATTTAATTGAAAAAGAAGAATCTAAAAAACTTGAAATTTGTCGAGAATATGCTTATCAAAAAATGTTAAAAAATATTGAAGCTGATCTAGGCGAATTTGGAATTGAATTTGATAATTGGTTTAGTGAGCGGAGTCTCCACCCTGATAAAATTGAAGCAGCAATAGAGATTTTAAAAGAAAAGGGCTATATTTTTGAAGAAGAAGATGCTCTTTGGTTTAAAGCAACTGATTTTGGTGATGATAAAGACCGAGTAATTATTAAATCAGATGGTTCTCCAACTTATTTAGCTGCTGATATGGCTTATCATTTAGATAAACTTGAGCGTGGTTTTGATAAGTTAATCAATGTTTGGGGAGCAGACCACCATGGTTATATTCCCCGTGTAAGAGCAGTTATTGAAGCTTTTGGTCACAAGCCAGATAAATTAGAAGTAATTGTAGTGCAAATGGTTACTTTACTGCGGAACGGTAAAAAAATGCCAATGTCTAAAAGAGCTGGTAGTTTTGTAACTATGAATGAAGTAAATAAAGAAGTTGGAATCGATGCTGCCCGTTATTATTATGTAATGCGGAGCACAGATAGTCACCTTGATTTTGACCTTGAATTAGCCAAAGAAGAATCAACTAATAATCCAGTTTATTATGTTCAATATGCTCATGCTAGAATCCATAGTATTATTGATAATTCTGAATTAGAAGCTAAGGCAGAAAACCTTGATTTATTAACACATGAATCAGAAATTGCCTTAATGAAGATGTTAGCTAAGTTCCCAGAAGAAATTAAGATGAGTGCAGAATCAAGACAGCCTCATCATTTAACAACTTATGCTTATGACCTTGCAACTGAGTTCCATTCGTTTTATAATAATTGTCGGGTAAATACTGATAGCAAAGAATTAGCAGAAGCTAGATTATATTTAGTTAATGCAGCGCGTCAGGTATTGAAAAATGTTTTAACTGTTTTAGGTATTAGTGCCCCAGAACAAATGTAAGTCCAAAAATGTAATGCCAAATAAATTTTAAAATAGCTAAAAGCTAAAAGTGGAGGAGATAATTAAAATGACCAAGTATATTTTTGTAACAGGAGGAGTGGTTTCTGCTCTTGGTAAAGGAATAACTGCAGCTTCTTTAGGAAGACTGCTTAAAAGTAGAGGCCTTAAAATAAGTATTCAGAAATTTGATCCCTATATTAACTATGATCCAGGTACAATGAGCCCTTATCAACATGGTGAGGTTTTTGTTACAGATGATGGAGCCGAAACAGATTTAGATTTAGGCCATTATGAGCGTTTTATTGATACAAATTTAAGTCAGAGTAATAATGTAACAACTGGTAAAATTTATGGTTCTGTAATTGAAAAAGAGCGTCGTGGTGATTATTTAGGAGCAACAGTTCAGGTTATACCACATATTACAGACGAAATTAAGGACAGAATAACTAGAGTTGGTAGAGAAACTAATGCTGATGTTGTTTTAACAGAAATAGGTGGAACAGTTGGTGATATAGAAAGTTTGCCTTTTTTAGAGGCTATTAGACAGCTCAAAAACGATTTAGGCCGAGATAATATTCTTTATCTGCATTGTACTTTAATTCCTTATCTGAAAGCAGCTGGTGAATTAAAAACAAAACCAACCCAACATAGTATTAAAGAAATGCGTGGAATCGGAATTCAGCCTGATATAGTTGTCTGCCGTTCCGAAAAAGAATTAACTCAAGAAGTAAAAGATAAAATTTCTTTATTTGGAAATGTAGATCAAAAAGATGTAATTCAGCTTGTTGATGCAGAACATATTTACGAAGTACCTCTAATGTTAGAAAAAGAAGGTATGGCGGAAAATGTAATTAACAAATTAAAATTAGAAGAAGCAGTTTCAGAGCCAGAACTTGAAAACTGGATTGAGCTTGTAGAAAAAATTAAAGACAGAGATCATAAAGTTAAAATTGGAATAGTAGGTAAATATGTTGAACTACCAGATGCCTATATCAGTATTGCCGAATCTTTTGATCATGCTGGAATTGCTAATAATTGTGAAGTAGAAATAGAATATATTTATGCAGAGGGTTTAGAAAACTTAAATCAGGCAGAAGCAGATTTAGGAGATTTAGATGGAATCTTAGTTCCAGGTGGATTTGGTGAACGGGGAATTGAAGGTAAACTAAAAGCTGTAGAATATGCTCGCAAAAATAAAATTCCTTATTTCGGAATCTGTCTTGGAATGCAGTGTGCTGTAATTGAATATGCTCGCAATGAGCTTAATTTAGAAAATGCCAATAGTTCTGAGTTTGATCAGACAGAAAAAGAACCAGTAATTGCTTTAATGCCTGATCAGCATGATGTAGAAGATATGGGAGGAACAATGCGTTTAGGCCTTTATCCTTGTAAACTAGAGGAAGGCAGCTTAAGTCGTAAAGCTTATGCTAGTGAAGTTATTTATGAGCGTCACCGTCATCGTTATGAATTTAATAATCGCTATCGCCAGCAAATAGAAGCCTCAAAAATGACTTTAACTGGGCTTTCTCCAGATGAGAGATTAGTAGAAATAGTAGAAATCAAAGATCATCCTTGGTTTGTTGGGGTTCAGTTCCACCCAGAATTTAAATCGCGTCCAAATAGACCTCATCCTTTATTTGTCAGCTTTATTAAAGCAGCTTTAGCCCAACAAAAATAGGGGGAATAAATAATGGCAAAAATGGCAGGAGAACTTGTTAAATCTGATTTTAAAGCTCCAATAACCACGGTTAAACTTAATCGACCTCAGGTTTTAAATGCTTATAATGCAGATTTATTAACTCAACTAGAAGCGACTTTAAAGCAAATTTCTGACTCAGATCAGATAGCAGCTGTTATTTTGACTTCGGTTGGGAATAAAGCTTTTTCAGTTGGAGGCGATATTGATTATCTAGAAAATCTAAGCAGTAAAGAGGCTCAGGCCTTGTCCAAAAGAGGTCAAAAACTTTGTGAGCTAATTGAGTCCATGCCTCAGGTAGTAATTGCTGCTGTAGATGGTTATGCTTTAGGTGGAGGAATGGAAATTACTTTAGCCTGTGATTTGCGTTTAGCTTCAACTCGTTCTCGTTTTGGTCAGCCAGAAGTAAAGCTAGGAATGATCCCTGCTTTTGGTGGGACTCAGCGCTTACCGCGTTTAATTGGAGAAGGAGAGGCCAAAGAGCTGTTATATACAGGAGAAATTATTGATTCGACTTTAGCCTATAACTTAGGTTTGATCAATAAGGTAGTTACTCCCCGTAGTTTATTGGCAGAGGCAGAGGAGCTGGCCCTTAAAATAACCGAGCGCTCAACTAAAGCAGTTGAGTATATCAAAAAAGCTATTAATCAGAAACATTCTCAAAACAATCAGTCCGCTCTCGAATATGAGAGTCAGGCTTTTGCTGAATGTTTTAAAACTAAAGATCACCGGCTTCGCATTCGAGAAATTCAAAAAATAATTAAAGCTGATAGCTAAAATTGACCTTAATCTAATTATCTGAATATAAAAAAGGATTTTTCTAATTAATGAAGAATAGTTAGGTTAAGGAGGTGAAGACCTGGCCTCAAGTTGACAGGCCGGGATAGATAATGTTAATCAATCTTGTCACAAAAGTTGCTTTAAGTTGTCCTGCCTATGGTCGTTTAGAAAAAGAAAAAATAAATATTTTTGAACTACCAGTAGGTAAACTCAAAAAGATAAGTTGTAGTTGTGGAGCCGAAAAAGCTGCTATTAAAAGAAAGACAAAGTCTCAGCTGCAGCTAAGTTATTTTTGCTTACATTGTAATAAGGCACATAAAATTTTAATTTCTGCTCATAATTTCTGGCATTCTCAAAAAATAATTCCACTTGCTTGTAGGGAAACAGGTCTTAACCCTGGATTTTTTGGTCCAGCTGCTTTAGTTGATCAAGTAATCCAAAATGAAAAAAATGACTTAAAATTAATGGCTGAGGAATTAGGTTTTGATGATTTTAAAAATCCAGAGATCATGTTAAAAGCACTAGACTTTATTCACGATATTGCTGCAGCAGGTCAATTAAATTGTAAATGTGGTAGTAATCATATAAATATAGAATTATTTTCTGATAAAATCCAATTAATTTGTAATAACTGCGGTTCTCGCTTAAATATAGCTGTTGTAGATCAATCTGATTTAAATCTTTTACAGCAGTTTAACCAAGTGCAGCTGCATTCTGTTCAGGGAAAACCAAATAATTTTTAAAAGACCCTGAACTAATATCTTATAAGGAGGAATAAATTATGAATTTAGTTCCAATGGCAGATATTTTACAAGATGCTCATCAAAAGACATATGCAGTAGGTGGATTTAATATTAATAATATGGAATTCTTACAGGGAATTATGATGGGAGCAGAAGAACTTAACTCTCCTGTTATTTTACAAGCAAGTGAAGGTGCAATTCGTTATATTGGTATGGATTATGTAATGCAGATGGTAGAAGCTGCTACTAAAAATACTGAAATTCCAGTTGCCTTACACCTTGATCATGGTAGTGATTTTGAAAGTATTATGAAATGTATTAGAGCTGGATTTTCTTCAGTTATGATCGATGCTTCCAAATTACCTTTTGCAGAAAATATTGCTTTAACTAAAAAAGTTGTAGAAGCTGCTCACAATGTTGGGGTTAGTGTTGAAGCTGAGCTCGGAACAATTGGGGGAACAGAAGATGACCATACAGTTGCCGAAAAAGATGCAATGTATACTGATCCAGACCAAGCTAAAGAATTTATAGAAGCAACTGGAGTAGATGCTCTAGCAATTGCAATTGGTACTGCTCATGGAGTTTATGAAGGTGAACCTGAATTAGATTTTGAAAGACTTGATAAAATTAAAAAATTAATTGAGATGCCTGTAGTTTTACATGGTGCTTCTGGTATTTCTGCTGCTGATCTAAAAACAGGTGTTAAATATGGAGTAAATAAAGTTAATGTTAACACTGATTTCCAGCAGGTATTTACTGCTAAAGTAAAAGAAATTTTTACTGAAAAGCCAAAATTATATGATCCACGTAAATATTGTGGACCTGGTAGAGAAGCAATTGCAGCCAAAGTTAAAGAAAAAATTAAGATTTTAGGTAGTGACAACCAAGCCTGGTAAATTTTTTTGATACCGGGTACTTGTAATTATCCCTAATTAGCTTTGAAATAAAGGCTGAGGGGTTTTTACGGGTGCCCGGTATTTTATTATAAGCTAAAAATTATAAGTTAGGAGGATTTAAGTGATAGAACTTTGGTCAGAATTTAGTTTAATGGCTTTATTAATTATTATTTCTGGTACTTATTTATCTCGTTTTGGTGATATAATTGCTGATAAAAGTGGTTTAGGACAGGCTTTTATTGGTGGAATTTTAATTGCAGTGGCAACTTCTCTACCAGAACTAGTAACAAGTATTAGTTCAGCTTTGGTAGGAGCCCCAGATATTGCAGTTGGTAATGCTTTTGGTAGTAATACTTTTAACCTTGCTATTTTAGCTTTTGCAGATCTTCTTCAGGGTCAAGGACCTTTACTGCTTCAGGTTAACTACAGTCATTTACTCTCTGGTTTAGTTGGCATTTTACTTTCTACTTTAGTTGTTTTTAGTTTAATTCTCTCCCATTTTATGAATTTTAATTTAAGTATTTTTGGAGTTGGAGTAGATAGCATTTTGCTTTTAATTACATATATTGTAAGTGTAAGAATGATTTATCGTTATGACAAGAAAAACCCTCTTGATCCTGAAACAATAAAAGAAGAAGATCCAAATCCAGATTACACCCTAAATAAGGCTTTGCTGGGTTTTGCAGCTTGCGGTTTGGTAATAGTTTTTAGTGGTTATCGGCTAACACTTGCTGCTGATCAAATAGCTATGTTAACCGGAATCGATCAGAGCTTTATTGGTTCTATTTTAGTGGCTGCAGCCACTTCTCTGCCCGAATTAGTTGCTACAATTTCTGCTATTAAAATTGGTGCTTATAATATGGCAGTTGGAAATGTTTTTGGCAGTAATATCTTTAATATGACCGTTATTTTCTTTGCTGATCTATTTTACCGGCAGGGAGTATTATTAGAAGATGCCAAAATAGTTCATATTTTAACAGCTACTGTCGGTATTTTGATGGCAACAATTATTTTGATCGGCTTATTTTATCGTTCTCGGCGTTCTTTTCTCTGGATGGGCTGGGATGCAATTGCAGCTGCAGTAGTTTATTTTGCAGGGGTTTATTTGCTTTTTCAATTGGGGATTAATGTAATTTAAGAAATGAAAGGTGGACTTTAATGTGCTTAATATTAGTGAATTAGAAAGAAAAACAATTACTGAATTACATACAATAGCCAAAAAGATGGAACTTAGTGGTTATTCGCAGATGCGGAAAAAAGATTTGATTTTTGCTATTTTAAAAAAAGGAACAGAAAACGGAGGTAATATTTTTGCCGAAGGAGTACTGGAAATCATTAAAACTGAAGGTTATGGATTTTTAAGACCTTCTAAATATATTCCTTCAAGTGATGATATCTATATTTCTGCTTCTCAAATTAGACGTTTTGATTTAAGAACAGGAGATGTTGTTTCAGGTCAGGTAAGAGAACCAAAAGATAGTGAAAAATATTTTGCTATTTTGAGAATTGAGGCTGTTAATTATCAAGATCCAGAAAAAGCAAGATCTCGTTCTCATTTTGAAGATTTAACTCCTCTTTATCCAGAAGAAAGATATAAGTTAGAGTACCATAAAAATGAAATATCTTCGCGGATGATCGATTTAATGTCTCCAATTGGTAAAGGTCAGCGTGGACTTTTGGTTTCTCCTCCTAAAGCGGGAAAAACAGTGCTCTTAAAGAAAATAGCAAATAGTATTAGGCATAACTACCCTGAAGCTAAAATGATGATCCTCTTAATTGATGAGCGCCCAGAAGAGGTCACAGATATGAGTCGTTCAGTTGATGCTGAAGTTATAGCTTCAACTTTTGATGAGCCGCCAGAAGAGCATATTCAAGTGGCAGAATTAGTTTTAGAAAAAGCCAAAAGATTAGTTGAACACAAAAACGATGTAGTTATTCTCTTAGATAGTATTACCAGATTAGCTAGAGCAGCTAATGTTACTATTCCTCCCAGTGGAAGGACTCTTTCTGGAGGTTTAGATCCGACAGCTATGCATTTTCCTAAACGCTTTTTTGGAGCTGCTCGGAATATCGAAGAAGGTGGTAGTTTAACAATTATTGCTACTTCTTTAGTTGATACTGGTAGTAGAATGGATGATGTAATTTACGAAGAATTTAAAGGGACTGGAAATATGGAATTACATTTAAATCGTCGTTTAGCAGAAAGAAGAATTTTCCCAGCAATTGATATTAATCGTTCTGGAACCAGAAAAGAAGAAATGCTATTAGCTAAAAAAGAATTAGAAACAATTTGGAAATTAAGAAGGCAGACTGCTAATATGACTGATTATGAGCTGATGAGCACTTTACTAAAACAATTAAAAAATACTAAAGATAATCAAGAATTGCTCCAGACTCTAGATAAAATCTTTAAAAATTAAAGTAGCAGTTAACTTTTCTTTTTCCTTGCATAGCTAAAAAGGCTGTGTTATAATAAATATTAGCGTGAAGATTTATGTCTTCAGCCTGGTTATGCTTCAAAAAGTAATCGGTGTAACAATAATTATGTATGCAAGAGAGGTGATATAGATGCGTGAAGGAATCCACCCAGACGTTAAAGAAACTACAGTAACCTGTGCCTGCGGCGAGGTTTATGAGACTAAATCAACTAAAGAAAATATTAGGGTTGAAGTTTGTTCTAGCTGTCATCCATTCTATACAGGAAAACAGCGTAAAGCCAAAAAAGGTGGTCGTGTCGAAAGATTTAATAAAAAATATGGGATTTCTGAAACTGACTCAGAAGATTCTGAGTAGGTTGAAAAAGAAATTCTTTTTCTGCTGCAGGGCTTTAATAGCTCTGCTTTTTTTTTAGAAAAATTTTCATTATTTAATTTAAAAGCTGATTTTTAAATAAAATTGAAATTTATTTTAGTGTAAAATTTAAAAATCATAATAATGAGGTGTAGTAATTGTATAAAATAACAAAAAGTGGCTGGTTAGAAATTATAACTGGGCCGATGTACTGCGGTAAAAGTGAAGAGTTAATTCGCAGGCTAAATAGAGTAAAAATTGCTAAGCAAAAGGTAAGGGTCTTTAAACCCGTTTTAGATGATCGCTATAGCAAAAAAGATGTAGTTTCTCACAGTGGAAACAGTATAGAAGCAGTGCCAGTTGATCATCCAGAAGAGATATTAAAAAGAATAGACAAAACAGTTGATGTAGTCGGTATTGATGAAGCTCAATTTTTCCATTCAGACTTAGTTGCAATTTGTGAAGAATTAGCTGATGAGGGAATTCGTGTTATTTTGGCTGGCCTTGATCGTGACTTCCGCAATCAACCTTTTGGACCAATGCCAGAACTAATGGCTAGAGCTGAATATGTTGATAAACTGCACGCTATCTGTATCCAGTGTGGAGAACCTGCCAGTAGAACTCAGCGTTTAATTAATGGTCAACCAGCTCGGGCAGATGATCCAGTAATCTTAGTTGGAGCAGCCGAAGTTTATGAAGCCCGCTGCCGCAGTTGTCATAGTCTGAGAACTGATTAAAGCTAGTTGAAAACTAATTAGAGCTGAATAAAATAGATTGATTGATAAGTTTTTAAAATTTTAAGCTAATATGAGGTGAAAAAATAAATGTTTGATTTAAATGATTTAGAATCTAAACTGGATAAATTAGTTGCTAAATATAAACAAATGAATAAAAAACTAAGTGATCCAGAAGTGATTAATGACAGTGATAAATATCAAAAGTTATTAAAAAAACATGCTAAATTAAAAAAAATTGTAGATAAATATAAAGAATACAAAGCAGCAAAAGAAGGTATAGCAGAAGCAGAAGAAATGATGGAGCTTGATGATGATCCAGAAATGCAAGCTTTATTTGAAGAGGAAATTGCAGAATTAAAACCCAAAAAGGAAAAGCTTCAAGAACAGCTGCCAATTATGCTCTTACCTGATGATCCAAATGATGAAAAGAACGTTATTGTAGAAATTAGAGCTGGAGCTGGTGGTGATGAAGCTGCCCTTTTTGCTGCTGATCTTTATCGAATGTATACTCGTTATGCAGAAGGCAAAGGCTGGAAAGTAGATTTAATGAGTGCAAATGAATCAGGTACAGGTGGTTTTAAAGAAATTATTTTTACTATTGAAGGTACAGATATTTTTAAATATTTAAAATATGAAAGTGGAGTCCATCGAGTTCAGCGCGTTCCTTCTACAGAATCAAGTGGAAGAATCCACACTTCAACTGCTACTGTAGCTGTTTTACCAGAAGCAGAAGAGGTAGATGTTGAAATTGAAACAAATGATTTAACTATTGATACTTTCCGTTCTAGTGGTCCAGGTGGTCAGAGTGTAAATACAACTGACTCTGCAATTAGAATTACTCATGAGCCAACAGGTCTTACAGTTTCTTGTCAGGATGAAAAATCTCAGCATAAAAACAAGGCTAAGGCAATGAAAATTTTGAGAGCAAGGCTGCAGGAAAAGAAAGAACAAGAAAAGCAAAAAGAAAGATCTGAGGCCAGAAAATCACAGGTAGGTACTGGTGATCGGAGTGAAAAAATTAGAACTTATAATTTCCCTCAGGGAAGAGTAAGTGATCACCGGATTAATTTAACTATCCACCAATTAGATAAAATTTTGGATGGAGAATTAGAGCCAGTGGTAGAAGCTTTAATTGAGGAGGATAATAACAAGAGATTGGAGAAGATCTAAAGTGAATATAAAAGAACTTCTTAAGCGCAGTGATCAATTTTTAGCTGCTCAGGGAATAAAAAGTTCGAGGCTTGATGCAGAAGTGCTGATGGCAGATCTTTTAGATATGGAAAGAATTAATCTTTATGTTAAATATGATTATCCACTAAAAAGTAGAGAAATTGATAAATATCGAGAAATGATAAAAAAACGGGCCCAAAGAATTCCAGTAGCTTATATTATCCAAAAAAAAGAATTTATGTCTTTAGAATTCAAAGTTGAGCCTGGAGTTTTAATTCCTCGACCTGATACTGAAAATTTAGTTGAAAAAGTAATAAAATACTGCCGTCAACAGGGGCTTAAAACACCTCAAATTATTGATGTCTGTACTGGCAGTGGGGCCATTGCTGTTAGCTTAGCCCATTATTTACAAAAAGCCAAAGTTGTGGGAACAGATATTTCTAATTCAGCTCTTAAAATTGCACGACAAAACATGAAAAAACATGATTTAACAGAACGGATGAGCATCCTAAAAAGTGATTTATTAAAAGAATTTATTAAAAGAGAAATTAAGGGTATTGATATTTTAGTATCTAATCCACCCTATATCACTGAAGCAGAAATGGAAACTTTAGCCCCAGAAGTAAAAAAAGAACCGAAAAAGGCCTTAGTAGCCGGTAAAGATGGTTTGGATTTTTACCGCCGTTTAATTCCAGAAGCCGAAAAAGTACTTAAAAATGGTGGTAAATTATTTTTAGAAATAGGTTATCAACAGGCAGCAGCAGTAAGAGAAATCTTTGGAGCAAATTGGTCCGAAATTGAAGTTGAAAAAGATTATTCAGAAAATGATAGAATTGTTTCTGCTCTTTTTAAAGAAAAAGAAGCTGAATAAAATTTATTAAAATTAGATTTGCTAAAATATAGAGCAGGTTTTAGCTCTAAAATAGGTGAGAAAAATGAAATTTAAGACTAAAATAAAGCAGACAAAATATCAAAATGAATTCAAAACTTTAGCTCAGGCAAAATTGGCTAATAATTCGCAGCTGAGATCTAAATTAAAGACAGATGAAGTAATTTTAAAAGCAGCCGAACTTTTAAGTCAAAATCAATTAGTAGCTCTACCTACAGAAACTGTTTATGGTTTAGCAGCAAATGCTTTATCACCAAAAGCAGTCAGCAAAATTTTTGCAGCTAAGGGTCGTCCCCAAGATAATCCTTTGATTGTTCATATTGCGGACCAAGCTCAGCTAAAAGAATTAACAGCAGCGAAAATAACAGCCAAAACACAGGCTTTGATGGATCACTTTTGGCCTGGACCTTTGACTATTATTTTTCCTAAAAGTAAAAAAGTTCCTAATCTAACTTCAGCTGGTTTAGAAACAATTGCTATTCGGATGCCAGCTCATCCACTTATTTTGGCAGTTATAGAAAGCTCAGGTCTGCCTCTGGCAGCTCCAAGCGCTAATACTTCTGGTTTTCCCAGTCCAACTCAAGCAGAACATGTCTATCATGATTTAAAAGGCAAAATACCTTTGATTTTAGATGGAGGTCCTTGTCAAGTTGGGGTTGAGTCAACTGTTGTCGATTTGCGCTCAGCTCAGGTTAAAGTTTTAAGACCAGGTGGGATTAGCCGCCAAGAAATTGCCGATTTTTTAGGAGAAGAAGTGCTGCTTGCAGCAGATCTTAAAGATGATACTGCTGTGGCACCAGGGATGAAATACCGTCATTATGCTCCAAATAAAAAACTATATACTTTTAATTTTGAAGATAAACTTTTTATCTTAAAAAAAGCTCTGAAAAAAGCAGAAAGCAAAAAAATTGCGATTATCAGTGCTAGAAATTCTAAATTAGATAATTATCAGCTGCCAACTAAAAATTTAAAAGTACTTAAAGTCTTCAGCCATCAAAAGCCAGCAGAATTAGCTCAAAAACTTTTTGCTTTAATGCGGAGTTTAGATGCTGATCCTGAGGTAGAAGAAATTTACATAGAAGAATTAGCTGCTCAAGGAATTGGTGAGGCAGTAATGAATAGAATACAGAAAGCAGCCGCAGCTGAAGAATATTCTCAGCCGGGAGGTGGAGACAATTAAAAAGATTTTATTTGTTTGCACAGGAAATACTTGTCGGAGTCCAATGGCCGAATATTTATTAAAAGCTATGATTAGACAGCGAGATGACTTAAAATTAGAGAATTGGCAAATTATTTCTGCTGGTATATCTGCTGTTAAAGGAGCAGAAGCTAATGCTAAAGTAAAAAATGTCATGGCAGAGCTTGGAATTGAACTTGAAGGTCATATTTCACATAGTTTAGCAGATATAGAATTAGAAGAGCAGGATTTAATTATTACTATGACCCGGAAACACAGTCGGGCTTTAGTTTTAGATTATCCGAATTTATCTGATAAGGTTTTTACTTTAAAAGAATTAAGTGGTTTAGATTCTGAGAATAAAGATATTCAGGATCCTTTTGGTTTATCAGAAGCAGTCTATAGAGCAACAAGAGATGAGATCAAAGCTAATTTGGAATTTTTATTGGAAAATCTAAAGAAGTTTGATTTATCAAAGCAGGATTAAAGTTTTTTAAGTAGAATAATATAAATATGAGAGGAGAAATTATTTTGAGTGAATTACATGTAATGGAACATCCATTAATCAGACACAAAGTAGCGTTGATGAGGGACAAAAATACTGGCCCGAAAGAGTTTAGAGAACTTGCTGATGAGGTAGCAACTTTAATGGCTTATGAGGTGACTAGAGATCTTCCTTTAGAAGATGTTGAGATTGAAACACCAATAACTAAGGCTAAGTTCAAAATGATTTCTGGTAAGAAAATGGGGATTGTCCCTATTTTAAGGGCCGGTTTAGGAATGTTGGATGGAGTTTTAAAACTAATTCCAGCTGCTAGAGTAGGACATATTGGTTTATATAGAGAGCCTGAAACTTTAGAAGCAGTAGAATATTATTGTAAACTGCCAACAGATGTTGAAGAAAGAGATTTATTAGTAGTAGATCCGATGTTAGCTACTGGTAATACAGCTATGGAAGCAATTAAATTTATTAAAAAAAGAAATCCCCGCAGCATTAAGTTTATGGTTTTAGTAGCTGCACCTGAAGGAATTAAGAAATTACAGGCTGCTCATCCAGATATTGATATTTGGACTGCTGCTTTAGATGAAAAGCTTAATGACCACGCTTATATTGTGCCTGGTCTTGGTGATGCAGGAGATAGACTTTACGGTACTAAATAGAAATTAAATTAGCACCAGCTGTTTTAAATATAGTCAAAACACTTGAAGCTAAAATTAGTTTAAATAATTGCTTTAACTAATTGTTTAAAAGGTTGGTGCTCTCAAATAGGGGGTAAGATAATTGCTTTATCTGGCAGCTTTTATTAGCTCATTATTACTATCATTATTGATAACCCCGGTTATTATTAGATTAGCAAAACATTTTAATTTTGTTGATCAGCCGGGACAAAGAAAAATAAATACTAAAGTTGTAGCTAGCTCAGGTGGAGTGGCGATTTATCTTGCTTTTATGATTCCCCTGAAATTCTTTTTGCCAATAAATAATACTATTACTGGAATTATAGTTGGTGGAAGTTTTATGCTGATTTTAGGACTATTAGATGATAAGTTTGAAATTTCAGCTCCACTAAAATTTAGTGCCCAAATAATTGGGGCTTTGATTTTGGTTTATTATGGAGTTAGAATTAATTTTATTACTAATCCTTTGGGAGGTTTTATTTACCTTGGGATTTATGCTATACCTTTTACAGTGTTTTGGATTGTTAGTATTATCAATACCATTAATTTAATTGATGGTTTAGATGGTCTGGCAGCGGGTGTCTCGATTATTGCAGTTTTAACCTTATTTGCTGTTGCTTTACAGGAAGGGCTGCTTCTGGCACCGATGTTAGCAGTTTTACTTGCTGGCAGCTGTTTAGGTTTTTTACGCTACAATTTTAACCCAGCCCAGATTTTTATGGGAGATACTGGTTCGATGTTTATTGGCTATATTATAGCTGCTGTCTCAATTACTGGTGCTTTAAAAAGTGCAGCAGCAGTAACAATCTTTGTGCCAATGCTAGCTTTAGCTGTACCTATTTTAGATACAACTTTTGCTATTGTGAGGCGGATCTTTAATGATCGTCCAATAGGAGAAGCAGATCACGGCCATCTTCATCATCGTTTACTTGCAATTGGGATGAACCAAAAACAAGCTGTAATTTCGGTTTATTTAATTAGTTCTATTTTAGGCACAATTGCCTTTATTATTAATGGAATTAAATTTGATCAAGCTTTGATAATTTTCATTTCTGTAATTTTAATAGTAATTTATGGAGCTAAAAAATTAGGTATTTTCTCAGTTGAGTTACCACAAGAAGGCTGTTCTTTAGAGGATAGTTGATTAAGAGCAATTAAATTTTAGAAAAACTTTGTTGAAAATTTCACAATTAGACTTGCATCTTTGCTTTTAATATAATAAAATATTAAAAAGGTAAGGTGAAAATGAATAATAAAGATTGGCGCCAAATTATGCAGGGACTTTCACTTTTAACAGAAGTGGGTTTAATTATAATTATTTCAGCTGGTCTTGGTTTTGGGATGGGCTATTTAATCGATAATTGGTTAAACTTTGAGTTGTTTTTTCAGATCCTGGGCCTGATTATTGGTCTGGCCTCAGGTTTTTACTCTGTTTATAAGCTTTTGATCTCAACCTTAGATGATTAAATAAAAAATATTTTCTGATTATTTTGTTTTTTAGTTAAATTTTTTTAAGATTTTAAATTTATGTTCAAAACTTTATTCGAATTATTTTGAAGAGAGGAGGAAGCATTTTGAATCCAGGTCCACAGATACAATTTTATTTGTTTGGAAAAGAATATCTTCCAGTAAGTGATACTCTATTGGTTGGCTGGCTTTCTGTAGTAATTATTTTAATTTTAGCAAAATATCTAACTTCAAATTTAAAAGTTAGACCTGAAGGCAAACAAAATGTTGCTGAAACAATTGTAGAATTAATTTATAAACAGATTGAGCCAATGCTGCCAGGCGAGGGCTGGAGGTTTCTTCCTTTTATTGCAACAATTTTTATTTATGTAGGCTTTAGTAATTTAATTGGCCTTGTACCTGGTCTACCCAGTCCAACTGGAGATTTGAACACTACTTTAGGCCTTGCTTTAGTTGTCTTTGTAGTAGTTCAATACGAAGGTATGAGAGAATTTGGAGTTTGGGGTTATATTAAAGGTTTTGCAGAACCCGTAATTTTTCTACTGCCAATTAATGTTATTGGTGAGTTAGCTAAACCAATTTCTCATTCTTTTCGTCTTTTTGGAAATATAGTTGGTGGTGGAATCATTATTACTTTAATTTATCAGGCCGCCCCACCTTTAATTCCCGTTCCTTTACATGCTTGGTTTGATTTTTTTGTTGGCATGATTCAGGCCTTGATTTTTGGAATGGTTGCAATTGCCTATATTTCTGTTGCTAAGTCTTAGAGTTTGAGGAAAGGAGGCAAATAATGATTCAATTTTCACCAGAAGTAGCCGAAACAGTTATTACAACTGCCTCTTATATTGCTGCAGGAGCTGCTTTGATTGCTGGAGTTGGCCCAGGTATAGGTATGGGTTTTGCTGCAGGTAAAGCAACATCTGCTGTGAGAAGACAGCCAGAGGCTAGAGGATCAATTATTACGACAATGTTATTAGGTCAGGTAATTTCTGGCTCAACAGGCATTTATTCTCTTGTAATAGCGATCTTTTTAATTTTTGGAGTTTAATTTATTTTTAAAGTCTAGTTTTAATTATAGTTTTTAATTCTTA
Organism: Halanaerobium praevalens DSM 2228; assembly: GCF_000165465.1. Classification (GTDB taxonomy): domain Bacteria; phylum Bacillota; class Halanaerobiia; order Halanaerobiales; family Halanaerobiaceae; genus Halanaerobium; species Halanaerobium praevalens. The sequence goes on along the minus strand of NC_017455.1, from coordinate 2,163,054 downwards.
ATTGAAGTTCTAGTTTAAAAGACCAAATAATGATTAAAGGGAGTATTTAATGAAAGATATTAATGATCCAAAAAAAGTTCAAATTAAAATTTTAAAAGCAACTTATTTGTTTTCACTACTACCTATCTGCTCATCCCTTTTAGCAGGAGAGTTTGATATTTTATTTGGCTTTGTTTTTGGTCTTGTAATTGCTACCCTTCTTTTAAGATTAAAATATAATAACATAATTAGGGCATTGAGTATGGAAGAAGAGTCAGCTGAAAAATTTATTCGTAATCGCTACTTTATAGAATATGCCCTCTATTTTGCAGTGCTTTTTAGTGCAGCTAAAAATCTTAATTTAGATTTTATGGCTGCAGCAGTTGGACTATTTATGATTAAATTTGTAGTTATAATGTGGTCAATTGTTGATTTATTGAAGGATACTTTTCAAAGTAAATTTGATGAGTATAAATAATAATTTTTGTTTTTTAAAACCGAAAGGAGGAGATTATAATGGTAGAATTCGCACCAGAAGTTATTGACACAGTTATTAGAGCATCAGCCCTATTAGGAGCAGGTTTTGCAATGATTGCAGGTATCGGTCCTGGTATTGGTCAGGGTTATGCAGCTGGTAAAGCTGTAGAATCTGTAGCTAGAGATCCAGAAGCTAGAGGTAATATTATTACAACTATGCTTTTAGGTCAGGCTGTTGCTGAGTCAACAGGTATTTATTCTCTGGTTATTGCCATTGTTTTAATCTTTACAATATAGTAAAGTGTAAATTAAGTCGGGAGAGTGATCTCCTGGCTTAATAGTGCTTACTATAATTAATGACTATTTTCCCATCGTTGAGATGGGTCACTATATTTCAGGAGGTGAATGTACTCTTGGTTAATATTAATACTACAATGTTATGGCAGTTAGTTAACTTTTTTGTTCTTCTCTTTTTATTGCGCAAATTTCTTTATGCACCAATTAAAGGTATGCTTGATCAAAGAGCAGCCCAAATTAATGGTGATTTAGATGATGCTGAAGCAAGAAGAAAAGAAGCAGAAGAATTGAAGGCTAAATATGAGCAAAAGCTTAAAGAAGCTCATAGTGAAGCCCAAGAAATTATAGATAATGCCGAAACAAGAGCAAATAAAAAAGCTAAAGAAATTATAAATGAGGCAGAAGAAAAAGCTGAGAATTTAAAGGCCAAGAAGTTAGAAGAAATAGAACAGGCTAAAAAGGAAGCAACTGCTGAACTTAGAGACAGTCTTGCTGACTATACAATTTTGGCAGCAAACAATCTAATCCAGGAGCAGTTAGACAAAGAAAAACATCAACAGATGATTATGAGTTTTATAGATGATCTGGATAAAGAGAAAATGGGTGAGCTACAATGAAAAATGAGGTAGCCTCTAAATACAGTAGAGCATTATTTGCGCTGGGAAAAGACCATGAAAACCTTTTAGAATTAAAAGATTCTCTGGCAGAATTCTGGCAGCTTGTGCTGGAAAATGAGGATTTAAATCAACTTCTTTTTCATCAGCGGATAATGCCAGCTGATAAAAAGAGAACTCTAAATGAAATTTTTGCAGAAGAGTTAAGTGATGATATCTTGCATTTTCTTTTTATTTTAATTGATAAAAGAAGAGAATTCTTTTTAGAATCAATTATCAAAGAATTTAATAATTTAGTTGATGATGCTGAAAGTATTTTACATGTTAAGGTAACTTCAGCTGTAGAACTAGATGATTCAATTCTTGCTAAGTTGAAAGAAAAACTAAATTCATTATTAGATTATAATATTAAAATCGAAAATAAAATTGATGAAGAAATCATTGCTGGTATTGTTTTAAAAATAGAAGATTATATTATTGATGGTAGTCTGCGGAATGGACTTAGTTCCTTAGAGCAGAAGCTTAAATCGATTCCAGTAAGTAAGTTAGGGGTGAATTAATTTGAAACTGAGACCTGAAGAAATAAGTTCAATTATCAAAAAAGAAATAGAAAATTATGGTCAAAAATTAGAATCCGTAGGTGTAGGTACCGTGCTTGATGTTGGAGATGGTATTGCACATGTTTACGGTCTGAAGGATGCTATGTCTGGAGAGTTATTGGAATTTCCCAATGAAGTTTTTGGAATGGCTTTAAACCTTGAAGAAGATAATATCGGGGTTGTTTTACTCGGTGACGAAACATTAATTGCAGAAGGTGATGATGTAAAAAGAACCGGTAGAGTGGTAGAGGTTCCTGTAGGAGATGCTTTATTAGGTAGAGTAGTTAATCCTTTAGGTCAACCACTTGATGGTAAAGGGGCAATTGAAAGTGATACATATCGTCCTGTAGAATCAGAAGCACCTGGTGTAGTTGAGCGTCAGCCAGTAGAAGTACCTTTACAGACTGGTTTAAAATCAATTGATGCAATGACTCCAATTGGTAGAGGTCAGCGTGAGTTAATTATTGGTGACCGTCAAACTGGTAAAACAGCAATTGGAATTGATACAATTATTAACCAAAAAGATAATGATGTAATCTGTATTTATGTAGCTATTGGGCAGAAAAACTCAACTGTGGCTCAGCTTACAGAGAGATTAAAAGAAGAAGGAGCAATGGACTATACTATAGTAGTTTCCGCTACAGCTAGTGAGCCAGCTCCAATTAGATATATCGCACCTTATGCCGGCTGTGCTATGGGTGAGCATTTTATGTATGAAGATGATAAAGATGTTTTAGTTGTTTATGATGATCTTTCAAAACATGCAGTTGCTTATCGTTCAATGTCACTTCTTTTAAGAAGACCACCTGGACGTGAAGCTTATCCTGGTGATGTATTTTACTTACACTCACGTTTATTAGAGCGTGCTGCTAAGTTAAATGATGATTTAGGTGGAGGTTCTTTAACAGCTCTGCCAATTATTGAAACACAAGCTGGAGATGTTTCTGCTTATATTCCAACAAATGTAATTTCGATTACTGATGGCCAGATTTACTTAGAAAGTGAATTATTCTTCTCAGGTGTAAGACCTGCTGTTAACGTAGGTATTTCTGTTTCTCGTGTTGGTGGTAATGCTCAGATTAAGGCCATGAAAGATGTTGCTGGTACTTTAAGACTGGATTTATCTCAGTACCGTGAGCTAGAGGCTTTTTCTCAGTTTGGTTCTGATCTTGATAAATCAACTCAGCAAAAGTTGGCCCGAGGAGAAAGAATAGTAGAAATTTTAAAGCAAAAACAATATTCTCCAATGCCAGTAGCTGAACAGGTAATAGTTATTTATACAGTAACTAATGGTCATTTAGATGACCTGCCAGTTGATAACTTAGGCCGTTTTGAAGAAGAATACCTAAATTTTGTTGATACTAATTATGCTGAAGTTAAAGATGAAATACTAGAATCTGGAAAATTATCAGATGAACTTAAAGATAAATTAAATAAGATGGTAAATGAGTTTAAAGAAATGTTCCAGGTTAAGAAAAATACTATTGTAGATTTGGATTCTAAGGAATCTGATACCGAAGCAGAGGAAGCTGAGGTGAAATAACAATGCAGAATATGCGAGATATTCAGCGGCGAATTGGAAGTGTAAAAAACACTAAAAAAATTACTAGAGCCATGAAAATGGTTGCTGCCGCTAAATTGCAAAATGCTCAAGATAGGGCAGAAGCTGCCAGACCTTTTTTCAATAAAACTGTAGAAGTCTTAGAGGAAGTATTTTCTCGGACCAAAGAATTAGCACATCCTTTATTGGCTGAAAGAGAAGAAGGTAGGCACTTAGTAATTGTTATTACAGGTGACAGAGGTCTCTGTGGAGCTTATAATCATAATGTGATTGGAGCTGCTGAAGAAATTTTAGAAGCTGAAGCAGAAGTTTCACTTCTGGTTTTAGGGCGTAAAGCTCGTGATTATTTTGGCCGGCGTGATGTAGATATTATGGCTGAATATGTTCAACTTGATGATTATCCTGGTTATGGTTTTTCTAATAATCTTGCTGATGAAATAATACATCATTTTGAAGCAGAAGATGTGAATAAAGTCTCTTTGATTTATACTCATTTTAATTCTGCTATTAGTCAGTCAGTTAAGAAAATGCAGCTTTTGCCATTGGAAGACTTTTCTGATCAGCCAGCAGCAGCTGAGACAGAAGCTGAAAATAAAGTAGAAAATGAAAAAGAAGAAGCTGAGTTTGAGGTAGATTATATATTTGAGCCTTCTCCAGTAGAAGTTTTTAATAATATTTTACCACAGTATTTAATTAATGTTATTTATTCAGCTCTTTTAGAATCTAAAGCAAGTGAATTTGGTGCCCGAATGACTGCCATGGATTCTGCTACAGATAATGCAAATGAAATGATAGATAAGTTAACACTGAAATATAACAGAGCCCGTCAGGCAGAGATCACCAAAGAAATTACAGAAATTGTTGGTGGAGCAGAGGCACTTAAATAAAGTTTTATAAAGGAGGAATTTGCGTGAGTGACCAGAACATTGGTAGAGTAGTTCAGGTTATTGGTCCGGTAGTTGACATTGAATTTCCGGATGGAAAATTACCAAAGATTTATAATGCTATTAAAATAGAAAATCAAGAAAAAGAAATAGATTTAACCTGTGAAGTAATGCAGCAGCTTGGTGATGATAGAGTTCGTTCAGTTGCTATGTCCTCAACAGATGGTTTAGTTAGAGGGATGGAAGCTGTTGATCAGGGAGACCCAATCAGTGCTCCAGTAGGTGAAGCTGTACTGGGTAGAGTTTTTAATGTTTTAGGAGAAACTATTGATAATCGAGGTGAGGTTGGTACAGATGAAAGAATGCCTATTCACAGACCTGCACCTAAATTTGAAGAACAGGAATCTTCTACAGAACTTTTTGAAACAGGAATTAAAGTAATTGACCTTTTAGCACCTTATACACGTGGTGGTAAAGTAGGTTTATTTGGTGGTGCTGGTGTAGGTAAAACAGTACTTATCCAGGAATTAATTAATAATATTGCAACAGAACATGGTGGTTATTCAGTCTTCTCTGGGGTAGGAGAAAGAACTAGAGAAGGTAATGACCTTTGGTTAGAATTTCAGGAAGCTGATATTTTAGACAAAGTAGCTATGGTTTTTGGTCAGATGAACGAACCACCTGGAGCCCGGATGCGAGTAGGACTAACAGGGTTAACAATGGCTGAGTATTTCCGTGATGAAGCCGGTCAGGATGTATTATTATTTATTGATAATATATTCCGTTTTATTCAGGCTGGATCTGAGGTATCTGCTCTTTTAGGTAGAATGCCTTCAGCTGTAGGTTATCAGCCAACATTAGCTTATGATGTTGGTACCTTACAGGAAAGAATTACTTCAACTAAAAAAGGATCAATCACTTCTGTACAGGCAGTATATGTACCTGCAGATGACTTGACTGACCCTGCTCCTGCAACAACATTTGCTCACTTAGATGCGACAACAGTACTTTCTAGAGATATTGTAGAAAAAGGAATTTATCCTGCTGTTGATCCACTTGATTCAACCTCTAATATTTTAGATCCAAGAATTATTGGAGATGAGCATTATGATGTGGCAAGAGAAGTACAGGAAATTTTACAGGAATATAAAGATTTACAGGACATTATTGCTATTTTAGGTATGGATGAGCTTTCTGAAGAAGATAAAATAGTTGTAAATAGAGCCCGTAGAATTGAAAGATTCTTATCACAGCCCTTCTTTGTAGCAGAACAGTTTACTGGAACTCCTGGTAAATATGTTGAGTTAGATGACACAATTCGCGGCTTTAAGGGTATTTTAGAAGGTCGTTATGATGACTTACCAGAAGAAGCTTTTTATATGGTAGGTACTATCGAAGATGCAGTAGAAAAAGCTAAACAGCTGGAAGAAGGTGAGTAGCCAATGGCTGCTGAACCAAAAATTCAGCTTGATGTAGTTACACCACAAAAATTAGTTTACAGTGAAGAAGTTGATTTAATAGAAGCACCAGCAATTGATGGTTTGATTGGAATTTTACCTAATCATGCTCCTTTAGTAACTGCAATGAAAATTGGAGTTGTGAGAATTGTTAAAGGAGGCGAAGAACTTCAATTAGCCATTAGTGAAGGTTTTATGGAAGTTCAGCCAAATCAGATTAATTTGGTTGTTCGCACAGCTGAACTGCCAGAAGAAATTGATATTGATAGAGCTCAAGCTGCTCAAGCAAGAGCTGAAGAAAAACTAGAGAAAGATCAAGAAAACATTGATTTTGCTCGCGCTGAAGCAGCTTATGATAGAGCTAAAGCTAGATTAAAAGCAGCTGGTCATAGTGATCACAGTTATGATCGTTTGTAAAAATAAAACTATAAATAACTATAAATAACTATAAATAACTATAAATAAATGGAGAAGGTCCCTTGTGGGGCCTTTTTCTTTTGCCAAATTTAGCTGAAAAAGATTCGTTTAGCTTAATGGTGGAGATCAAGCAGCTAATTTTTAATTAAAAGATTAGTTGCAGTTGAGGGAAAATAAATGTTAAAATAAAAATAGGAGGGAAGACTATGAATTCTAAGAATGGAGAAAGTAAATTAGAAAAAACAGCCCGTAATGGAGCTTTTGGAGCCCCAGAACTAAAAAAAGGCGAAAAAAATAGATTTTTAGGTGAGTTTGAAGAAAGAATTATTGCTTATTTAACTGAAGCTCAAATTAAAGAAAAGGCTATCTATCCTGAAATAAAAGAAGCTTTAGCACATCCTGAAGCAGCAAAGTTAATTATTAGAGGTGATATAGCCAAAAGATATATTTCAGATTATATAAAATTGGCCCGAGCTGAAGGCTTGAGATTTACCCGAAAAAATTCTCCTGATTTTAAGGGAAATATAGCTTTGGCAGTTGCTGGAAAAGGTGCAGTATCACAGCAATTTGCTCAGATTCCAAAAAGAGAAGAAAAGTTGCAAAAGAAAGGCTTATCTGATAATATTATAAAGAATGCAGGCTCTTTGCTCTGCAGTGATTGTTGGCAAGAATTAATGGAAAAAGCGCCGGAAGAAAAGATTAATTATAAAAAAGCCGGTATATTCGATAGATTATTAGGTACAGGCTGTGCAGGCTGCCAAAAATAACTGTCATTTAGTTTGAATAATGATATAAATTTTAAGCGGCCTTTAAAGCCACGATTTTAAGAAAGGGGCTTTTAGAGGTGGAAAAGTATGTTATTGAAGGTTTAAACTCACTTGCTGGAGAAATTAAAGTTGGAGGAGCAAAAAATGCAGCTTTGCCGATTATAGCAGCTTCATTACTTGCTGATTCTGAAGTAATTTTAACTGATATTCCTCGGCTGAGAGATGTAACAAATTTATGTAGTATTATTCGTGATATGGGAGCAAAAGTAGAAACTAATAAAAATCAAATTACAATTGATCCTAGGCTAGTTAATAAGACAGAAGCTGATCATAATTTAGCTCGGAAATTAAGGGCTTCCTACTATATTTTAGGAGTAATGCTAGCTAAGTCTGGCCATGCCAGAACAACTTTGCCTGGAGGTTGTAATATAGGTAATCGCCCCATTGATCTCCACTTAAAAGGTTTTAGAGCTCTAGGAGCAGAGGTTAATTTAGATCACGGAGTAGTTGATGTTAAGGCAAATAAATTAAGCGGGGCAGATATTTATTTGGATTATCCAAGTGTAGGGGCCACTATTAATATTATGATTGCTGCTAGTCGCGCCGAAGGTCAAACAATAATTGAAAATGCAGCCCGAGAACCAGAAATTGTTGATTTAGCTAACTTTTTGACTGTTATGGGCGCTAAAATTAAAGGTGTAGGTACAGATATTATAAAAATTGAAGGTGTAGATGAGATGCATGGAGTTGAGCATCGGATTATACCTGATAGAATTGAAGCAGGTACATATATGATTGCCTCTGCTATCACAGCAGGTGATGTTTTTGTGAGAAATGTTTTGACTGAACATGTAAAACCATTAATTGCTAAAATGCATGAGATGGGAATTGTAGTTGAAGAAGATATAGCAGGTGTGAGAGTCAAAGCAACTAAAGATTTAAAAGCAGTTGACGTTAAAACTTTGCCTTATCCTGGTTTTCCAACAGATATGCAGTCACAAATGATGGCCCTTTTGACTCAGGCTGATGAAACAAGTTTAATCATTGAAACCGTTTGGGAAAATCGCTTTATGCATGTTGATGAATTAAAAAGAATGGGAGCAAATATTAAGATTGATGGACATAGTGCTTTAATCAAACCTGGTCGCTTGTCAGGTGCTGAAGTAAAGGCTACAGACTTAAGAGCAGGAGCTGCCCTTATTTTAGCTGGTCTGGCTGCTGAAGGCCAAACTGAAGTTAGAGATATTTACCATGTAGAGCGCGGCTATGAAAATATAGAAAAAAAGCTCTCCCAAGTTGGAGCTTCCATAAATAAAGTATCTGAGTAAATAAAACCTGCCGCTGATATTTCAGCGGTTTTCTGTTTTGAAAATGGCTTTGCTTTTAAAAAAATAAGGTGGTGAAGAAATTGATTACAACAGTTACTCTTAACCCCGCAATTGACCGCGAATATTTTGTTGAGACAAACGAAGTTATGAAAAATCAGTTTATCTATAATCATCAGGATCTAAAAGTTTATCCTGGAGGTAAAGGCTTAATCAGTGCAATTAATTTTAAAGCTTTAGGCTATCAAGATGTACAAAATATTGGTTTTGTTGGTGGTAAACAGGGCTTATTTTTTCAAAAAATGGTTCAAAAACATAATATAATTAGTAATTATATTCACACTGAAAAAGAAATTCGCAATAATGTTAAAGTTATAGGTCGTAATCCAGCTACTTATACCCAATATAATGATTATACTTACCGAGTTGAAAAAGCAGATGTGGAAGAATTAATAATTCGTTTTAAGAGGTCTATTTCTGAAAGTAACTGTATTTTAATGTCAGGTTCAGTTCCAGAAGGAGTCAATTTTGATATTTATCAACGCTTAATTAAAATTGCTAAAGCAGCAGGTAAACATGTATTTTTACAAGCAAGTGGAGAAGCACTTAAGCTGGCTTTAGCAGCAGAACCAGATGTTTTAACACCCTATTTTAAACATCACAAAACTATTTTAGACCAAAAAATGGATCAAAAAGAAGACTATATTAAAGTTGGACGCAAAATGCAAGAAATGGGTGCTAAAAAAGTTATGATTCCTTTTCACTGTGATCGTTTAGTTTTTGACCAAGATGGCCAGGTATATCAGCTATCACCTAAAGGCTATTGTATAATTAATTGGTTAGGTGCAAGTGATGCCTATAATGCAGCTTATCTAGATTATGCTTTTCAAAATGGGAAAGCAGACTTTGATTTTTTAGAAGCAAATAAAAGAGCTGCAGCAGCAGCTTTATGGATTGCAGAAAATGAAAATATTTATTTAACTGAGGCCAAAGATTTTCACTCTTTTCTTGATCGAATTGAAATCAAAAAGCTGGAGGTGTAGCAGATGAGCAAAGTTAAAGACTATATGATTAGAACAATGAACTCAGTTGCTCCAGATGATAATATTTGTAAAGCAATAATTTTAATGTACCGCTCAGAGCAGTCAGTTTTGCCTGTAGTTGACCATCAAAATCAATTTGTAGGCACAATATATAGTAACAATATTCTTAAAAATATCATTCCTGAAAGTTTTGGTTTTTTAGATAGTAGTCGTCTTTTTTATGAAGTTAACGAAGCAGTTGAGAATTTAAAGTATGTTAAAGATGAAAGTGTAGAAAAATATATGGCTCATAATCGGGATGCAGTTACAGAAGATAGTGAAATGAAAAAAGTTGCCGATATTATGCTAAACAATAAAGAATCTCTGCTTTTTGTTACAAATGAAAAAGGTTTTTTGCGAGGTTTTATCGAAAGATCTAATCTACTCCATTATTTATTAGATGAAGCTCAAACAGAAGACAGTAATTAAGTTAAAATAAAGTTATTTTTAAAAAAATATTTAAGCAGTGAGGATAAAGAGGTGTAAGTTATGGATTATTTAGCAGCTTTGTCTGCCTATGAAATAGAAGAATGGTTAGTGATTAATAATATCGGTAATCAAGAACTTTATTTAATTTCAATTTTACTACTTTTCGCTCTTTTAATAGTTTTTGTAGCTAAAAAGTATAGAGTGCCAATTGTAGTTGGTTATGTATTTTTGGGTATTTTGTTAAGTCCAGATGTTGTTTCTATTTTACCAATTATGGATCATAATTTAGCTGAAACTTATAGCCTTTTGCTTTCTAATTTGGATTATCTAACCCAGATTGCCCTTGCTTTTATTGCCTTTACAATTGGCAGTGAGCTTTCAATTAAAACAATTAAAAGATTAGGGAAAAGTATATTTTATATAGCCTTATTTGAATCTTTATCCGCTTTTATAGTTGTTACAGGTATAATTTATTTGCTTGGTTATCCACTTTTTATGGCCCTTTTGTTAGGAGCAATAGCTTCAGCTACAGCTCCAGCTGCAACTGTAATGGTGCTCAAAGAATATAAGGCAGAAGGCCCTTTAACATCTACTATTATGGCTGTTGTTGGTTTAGATGATGCTCTTGCTTTAATTATTTTTTCTTTAATTAATCCAATTGCTTATTCTCATTATCAAGGTGGAGGAGCAATCGCTTTTAAAGATCTAGTTTTTTACCCTTTAACTGAAATCTTAGGTTCAATTATTATTGGTTTAGTTTTTGGTTATTTAGCTCAATACTTACTTACAATTTATAGTGAGAAAACTAGAAAAATATTGACTGTAGTCACTACTATAGTTTTTAGTGCAGCTTTATCAACATTTTGGGGATTTTCAGCTTTGATTACAAATATGGCTGTTGGATTTGCAGTCCGAAACTTTGCTAAAAAGAATTTACAAATTTCAGAAGAACTTGATACTTTAACAATTCCACTTTATGCTTTATTTTTCATTATAGCAGGTACAGAAATTAGGTTCTCAGAGATGACTTCAGCTGCCTTTTTAATTTTAGCCTTTACTTATTTAATTGCTAGAATAATTGGTAAGGTTGGAGGTTCAACTTTAGCAGCTAAAATATCTGATGCACCTTTAGTTGTCAAAAAATATATTGGTTTAGGACTTTTACCTCAAAGTGGAGTAGCAATTGCCCTTGCTTATTCTGTTCAAAAACAATATGCTAAAGATCCAGAAATAGGGCTTTTGATTTTCAACACTTTATTATTAACTGCAGCTTTAACTGAAGTTATAGGACCTTTATTAACTAAATATGCAGTAATTAAAGCTGGAGAATCACAAACAGAAAATTAAATTATAAATTAGTCCTTTTTAATTTCATTTTAAGATTAATATTATATAATAACAACTGCTAATCTTAAAATTAAAGAATTAGCCTTAGTTTTAAACTCAAAATCAAATTAGTCGATTAAATAAATTTTACAAGTAGTTGATTAAGGAAGGGGTATGCTATTGAATCTGTTGAATAAATTGAGCAAGAAGATTGCCATTGACCTTGGGACAGCGACAGTTATTATTTACGAAAGTGATAAAGGAATTGTGCTACAGGAGCCTTCTTTTGTGGCTTTAGATAAAGATACAAAAAAAATAATTGCAGTTGGAGAAGAAGCGCGTAGAATGTTAGGGAGAACTCCAGCCAATATTGAAGTAATTAGACCACTTAAAGATGGGGTAATAGCAAATTTTGAGGTTGCAGAAATGATGCTCAAAAGTTTTTTGAAAAAAGTAGGAGTTAAAAGTAGATTTATTAAGCCTTTAATTATGGTCTGTATTCCAGTTGGAGTAACAGGAGTTGAAAGCAGAGCAGTTTTGGAAGCAGCAGTCCAAGTTGGGGCCCGCAAAGCCTTTTTGATCGAAGAACCAGTAGCAGCAGCAATTGGAGCTGGTTTGCAAATTGAAAAACCAGAAGGAAATATGATTATAGATATTGGTGGAGGAACTACCGAAATTGCTGTTTTATCTTTAGGTGGAATTGTAGTTGGTAAATCAATTAGAGTTGGTGGAGATAAATTTGATGAGGCCCTAGTTCGTTATGTTAGAGAACATTATAATTTAGTAATTGGAGAAGCCACTGCTGAAGAAATAAAGTTAAGTATTGGTAGTGCTGACCCTAATTTTTCAGCTCAATTTGAAGTTAAAGGTAGAGATTTGATGACAGGCTTACCACGGCATATAGAACTAACAGCTGAAGAAACTTATACAGCTTTTAAAGAATTATTAGATAATATTGCTCAAGCAGCTAGAAGAGTATTAGAACAAACACCACCTGAGCTTTCAGCAGACATAGTTGAAAAAGGAATTATTTTAACAGGTGGAGGTTCACTGCTTAAGGGATTAGATAAATTTATTAGTCAGCGGACAGAAGTTGGGGCTTTTGTAACTGATGACCCTTTAGTCTGTGTAGCTGAAGGCACAGGGCAGGCCTTAAATGAAATAGATAAGATTTCTAATGTTTTAAGTACAGGTGACCAGAGCATTTTATCTTAAAAGTGACTGGAGAGTGATTAAATTTGTTTAAAAAAATAAGAAAAGTATTATTTTTAGCTTTAATAGGCTTAATCTTAATTAATGGCCCAGTTTTTGCTGCCACAGATATTATGCCATTAAATAGAGTTAAAGCTGGAATGACCGGTTATGGAAAAACAGTTTTTTCGGGAACTGAAGTAGAAAAATTTAAAATCAAAGTTATTGATGTTTTAGATAACCGCAGTTTAGATGAGGATTTGATTTTAATTAAATTAACTGGTGCTCAAAAAGGTGATTTTGAAGGTATTGCAGCTGGGATGAGTGGTAGTCCAATCTATGTTGAAGATAAATTAATTGGAGCTATTGGTTATGGTTGGAATAACAGTGATCATCGTTATGGCTTAGTTACCCCAATTAACAGAATGCTAAAACTTTTAGATCAGCAAGCAAAAACTTCTAATTCTCAACTAGATGATTATGATTTTAAAAAACAAGAAAAATCCTTAGGAGAAAATATTATCCGCAGTTCTAGTCCAATTATGGTCAGCGGGATAGATGGTCGGGCCTTAAAAAGATTAGAATCTAATTTAGAGGAGCTTGATTTAGAAGTTGTTCCTAGTCCAGGAATTGCAGAAGCTAAAGCAAGTGATAAAAAGCCAGAAGCTGGAGATGCAATAGCAGTTCAGCTGGTTAGAGGAGATATTAGTGTTGCTTCGATAGGAACTTTAACTTATGTAGACCAAGATGATTTTTTAGCTTTTGGTCATCCCTTTACAAATCGAGGTAATGTTAATTATTTATTGAGCAGAGCTAAGATTAATGCAATTATTCCTAGCTCAGAACAACCTTTTAAATTAGGTTCTCCTTATAATGAACTTTTAGGTTCTGTAACTCAAGATCGGGGAGCAGGTATTGCAGGTAAATTAGGTTCTTTTCCTCGGATTACCCCTTTATATATCTCTATTACAGAAAATGGAGAGCTTTTAAAAGAGGTTAGCCTGCAAATAATTAATGATGAGCAGTTATTTTCTGCTCTCTCAAATAGTTCAGCTTTACAAGCAGTAGATTCTGCTTTAGATCGAGTTGGAGGAGGTACAGCCACTGCTAAAGTCAAAGTGATGGGCAGAGGTTTGCCAGAATTACAAATTGAATCAACCGAAATGTATTATAGCCAAAGAGATATTGGGAGTATGGCCCTTTATGATTTTTCTCAGCTTTTAAACTTGATTTTAACAAATCCCTTTAAAGAAATTAATCTAATTGATATTAGATTAGAATTAGATTTTAACCAAAATGATCAAGTTGCTTTAATCCAAGAAGCTAAGGTTTTAAATGAAGAAATTTATCCTGGAGATGAGCTAGAAGTCGAAGTTACTTTACATCGCTACCGCAATGGGACTGAAACTAAAAAATTAACTCTGCCTTTACCAGAAGATATGGAGCCAGGCTTAGCAACCTTATTTATTGATGGTGGTTATACAGGAGAAACAATGAGACCTGAAACTAGTAGTCAGCTCCAAAATGATTTGTCAGTAAAAGAAGCAGAGATTGAAGGTCATAAAAGCTTTGAGTCAATGCTAAATAGTTATTTGGAGGCTCCAGCTAATAATGATTTAATTTTACAGCTTTATCCAGCTTATGCAGCCCCAGCCTATGAGGAAAGCAGTAAAACTGCTCCAGGTGAGAAAGCAGAACATACTGCTGAAAAAAATGAAAATAAAGCTGAAACTAAAAAAGAAAAAGAGCTGGCTGCACCAAGAAAAAATAAGCTAGAAACTGAAACAGAACAAATTAAAGAAAGATTTGCGACTGATTATGTTTTAGAAGGTAGTTTGAATTTAGATTTAGAAGTCTTAGCAGCTAAATCAGATTCTAATTCAGAACAAAATACAGCAGAAAATGAAACTGAAGTTGAAACAGAGAAGAAAAATGAGAAAGCAGAAACAACAGGAGTTGAGACTAGAGACTAAATAAAAAATTAAGCAGTAATTAAATTTAATGCTTGCTGGAGGTTTTTAAATGGATAAGCAAATAAAATATCTGCTGGGGGTTTTAATCTTATTATTAATTTCAGCTTATTTTTTAAGTCTGCTTAGTGGTTTACCCCAATATTTTGAAGATGATATTATTGCTTTTCTAGAAACTAGACTAAAAGGGGATATTTCTTTTGCTTCTATTTCTGTTTGGCCTCTCAATAAACTTCGTCTCCAGTCCTTTAGTTTTGTTGATCAAAATAATAATCAAATAAAAATTAAAGACTTACAACTTAACTATAAATTAGATTTTAGAGATTTAAAGCAATTTATTAAAATAGATTTTGTAGCAGCCAAAAAAGCTGAAATCATAATTAGAGACCTTAAACAACTTAAGTCTTTATCTAGTCAGCTAGATCAAGCTGAGGCTTTAGATTCTCAGCCCAAATCGGCTTTTAACTTAGAACAGTTAGATTTGCCTCCACTTTTGCTGAAAACTAAAATTAATATTATTGATTCTAGTCTAGTAGTGAAAACTGAAACTAAAGCTTTAGAATTTAATAATTTAAACTTAGGACTTTTAGCGAGAGCTAAAGCTGATTATGAGCTTAATTTTTCTAGTTCAATTAATTTAAATAAATTTGCTTATCAAGACTTTAAATTTAATAAGCTTAAAACAGAGAACTTAAAATTAAAGTTTAAAAGGCAGGGAGCAAAGTCAGAACTTTATTTTAAGACTAAGGCTACTGCTTTAGCACCTCTTTTAAAAGTGCTGCCTCTGGCTCCAAAATATCAATTTGAAAATTTAGAGCTAGATTTAGCTACTCTTAAGGGAGATTTAGACCTTAAAGGTAAATTAGATTTAAAGGGAGCTCAAATTGAAAATTATCGGGCAGAAATTAGCTCTAATAATTTAAAACTTAAACCTAAATTAGAATTTAAGCAGCAGAGTGAAAGTTTAGATTTTGAATTTAAAAAATTAAATTTTATTGTTTCTGGCCCAGATTTTAAATTAGAAGCAGTACAAAATAAATTAAATTTGGCTAATAACAAAATGCTTTTAGATTTTAAACTAAAGCAAAATTTAGCTTACCAATTAAAATTATCAGCAGCAGAATTTGATTATAATTATTCCTTTTTTAAGCCAGAATTAGAGGCTGCTCAACTTGACTTTGATTTAAAATTAGAGGGTCAAAAAAATAATTTAGAAAAATTAAGAGCTGAAATCAAAACAGATAAACTAAAAACTAAATATGCTGAGCTTACTAAGACTGATTTTTTAATCAAATTAGTAGATGATCAGCTTTTTTTAGAAAAAGCAAAAGTTAATTTAGGCTCTGAAGCAGTAGTTGATTTAAAAGCAAGTTATGATCTAAAAAACCAAAATTATTTAGCTGCAGTTAAAGCTCAAAACTTAAAAATAGCCAGTCCTTTAGTTTCTTTTTTAGCAGATTATAAGCCAACTGCCAAAGCTTTGGCAAAATTAGAGGAAATTAAAGCTGACCATTTAGATTTTAATTTAGATCTTGGCGGCTATTATGGATCTCAAACTAAACTATCAGCTACAGGTGATCTTGATTTGAAGCTGAAATTTAAAGAACAGAATAATGACATAAAGCTAAAAAGTGATTTTTGGTATGTTGAGCAAAAACTTTTTCTTAATTCTTTGCAGCTTTTTTCTGATTTTGCTTATTTAGATTTATTAGGAGAAATAGATTTTGCCCAAAAAGAGCTTGATTTACGCTATGCAATTAAAAATTTAGAACCAGCAATTTTAAATAAGCAGTTAGAGCTTTTTGATTCAGAGCTTTTGGCAGCAGTTAAGCCCACAATTAAATATGCAGAAGGGCAAATTGAAAATAGTTTTGCTAACCCTAGTCTAAGTACTGATTTGCATTTAGATCAATTAACTTACCAAAATTACAGTTTAAGCGAAATTAATTTAAAAGCAACTTATGTAAATGATAATTTGCAGATAAAAGATTTGATAGCAGATTTAAATCAGGGTAAATTGCGAGCTGAGGGTGAAGTAAAAGCTTTAACTGGAAATCCTATTTTGGCTTTAAATATCAACAGTGAAAACTTATATTTTGAAGATCTAAACTCAGAGCTTAACTTTGATTTACCACTTACAGGTGCAGTTGAGCTGCAATCAGAACTGAGAGGTCCAATAGCCGATTATCAATTTAAACTAGATCTCAACACTTCAAACCCTGTTTTTGCTTATCAAGCAAGAGAATTTGATTTATCAAATTTAAGTCTGAGTTTGAAAACAGAAAATAAACAGCTTAAAATTGAAGAACTTGCTTTTAGTCAGCAGGAATTAGATTTTAAGGCTCAAGGAATTTACGATTTTCAAACTGGTTTTGCAGTTGATTATCAGCTGCAGGGAATAAAAATTCAAAATTATTTAGAGCAGAGTCCAAAACAATTAGAAAAGCTTAGTGGTTCTTTAAACTTAGCTGGAAAACTAAAAGGGCAGTTAGAAGCTTTAAAACTTAATTTTGAGCTAGCTGGCGAAAATTTATTTTATGATAACTTTAAGCTAGAGATTTTAGCAAACCAATTCAATTTAGATCTAAAACAAGCTAAATTGGAATTAGAGCAATTTGATTTTAACTTTGCTTCTGGTAACTATAGTCTGACAGGAGAAATAAAAGACTTAACTAGTATTCCCCAATCTGAGCTGCAGTTAGAGCTTTTAGAAGTACCACTAACAGAATATTTCCAGCGATATCTGGGCTTATATCCTTTGGCAGAAGAGCTTAGTTTAACTGGTCAAACTCAAATAAAAACAGAGGGCAGTGCTTATCAGGCCGAATTAGACTTAGCTGGTCACTTAGCTCAAGCAGAAAAAAATAGTTTTAGTTTGAAAGGAAAAGTAGGGAGAGAATTAAATTTAAGCTTTCAAGCTTCAGACTTACCATTATATTTTGCAGCTGAGTCTGACTTTAACTTAAAAACAGAAGCAAAACTTGATTTTGAAGGTGAAATAGGTGGTACTTTAACTAATCCTATTTTAAATTTCAGTCACAGTTTAGATGCTATTAAAATTAATCAAAATCCTTTAGAAAAAATAGAAGGAGATATTTTAGTAGAAGGAAAGCGCCGAATTTCGGCGGCCGAAAAAATTAATTTTAGTCAAGGTGGGAGCTTGAAATTTGATCTTAGTTATTTGCTAGCTGAGCAAAACTTAAGTTTAAGTTCTGATTTAGAGGACTTGCCTTTAGCTTTTATCCTTTCATTTTTTGGAGACAACTTGACTGCTGATGGTTATTTAAATGGAAATCTGAGGGCAGACGGCCCTTTAAGCAAGCCTAAGTTAAATGGTGATTTTAAGTTGGCAGGTAATAGTTTAGAGCTTGGAATTTGGGCTCCAATTAAAAATTATCAGGGACAAATTGAAATTGAAGGCAGTCAGGCTTTAATTAAAAATTTAACTGGAGATTTCGTTGACGGCCAGTTTGAACTGGGTGGTAAGTTAAAACTCTTAGATCCAGCTCAGTTTTGGAACTTAAAACTTAAAGGTTCAAAACTTTATTTTGACCGCGGTTCTTTAACTGGTAATTTTGATAGTGATTTAAAATTTGCTGGTCCCTTAACAGAGCCTCTGCTAAAAGGGAAGCTGGACCTTTATGATTTCCAAATAGGAATGCCCTTTAAATGGCCGAGTTCAAAATCAAAAGAGAAAAAAGAAGAACCAGCTATCAGTCCTGTGATTGACTTAGAACTGATGCCCCAAGAAAATGTAAAAGTTAAAAATCAAAATTTAGAAGTCTTAATTGAAAACGGAGATTTAAAACTTAATTTTAATCGAAAAAGAGATAATTCTCTCATGATGGAAGGTAGGCTCAAAAGTAGTCAGGGTCGTTTTAGTTATTATAATTCTCGTTTTAATTTAAATAATGCTGAGGCTTTATTTACCCCAGTTGATCAAAATGATATTCCTAGTTTGCAGGTTAATGCGACAACTTATGCAGCTGGGCGTCAGATAAATATTAACCTTAGTGGTCCAGCAAATAATATGCGGATTAACTTAAGCTCTGATACTGAAATGACTCGAGAAGAGATATTAAACCTCCTTTCTAGCCGTGGAGCTTTAGGTTCGGCTGTCATTGGTGGTGAAGATATAGGTGTTCGTCAAATTATTACCCAAGAGTTGATCAGAATTGTAAATGGTTTTTTACAAGAAGATATTATTTCTGATCTAGAGTCAGATTTTAGAACTGCTCTTTCTTTAGATCGAATTGAAATAGATGCTCTCCAATTTGGTTTAGAAAGAGAAGTTGCGATTTACCTTGGTAAAAATCTAAATAATCGTTTTTATCTTGAATATGCAGCTTTTTTCAATGAGGAAGAACAGAGAGAATCTGAACTTTCTTTTCAATATAAATTAACAGAGATTACAAATTTAAAAGGAAGCTATTTTACTGATGATGAATATCAAATAAGTTTAGAAACTGAAATTGAATTTTAGGAGGCAAAGGATGAAAAAGAAGATATTAGTTAGGACCTTGATTATACTAAGCTGTGCCCTGATTTTTACCGGTCTGGCAGCAGCCCAAGAGATTCCGATTGATGAGGTAACTAAAATAACAGTTGAAGGTAATGATTATGTTAGTGACTTTGAAATTTTAAATGCTGTCAAAACTGAAGTTGGAGATCAGACTGATCAAAATGAACTGCGCTCTGATCTGCAAAATGTTTTCAGCTTAGGTTATTTTTCTGATGTGAATATAGCATTTGAGAATTATCAAGGTGGACTAAATGTTATTTTTGAAGTAGTAGAAAATCCTGTTTTAAAAGGGATTGAAATCAGTGGTAATCAGCCAATATATGAGCGAGATAAAATAATTGAAATGTTAGATTTAAATTTAGAAACAGTACTTAATGTGAAAAAAATGAATAAAAACTTGAAAAAAATTCAAGAAAAAATGCAGGATGATGGTTATATTTTAGCCCGTTATAAAGATGTTAATGTTTCGGATGAGGGAATACTTAAAATTGAAATCAGCCCTGGTTACCTTTATTCTGTCGGAGTTAGTGGTAATACCAAAACTGATTCTAAAGTAGTTTTAAGAGAAATGCCGATTGAAGCAGGAGAGGTAATTAATATTAATAAAATCCAAAAGGGTTTTCAAAATTTAAGCCGCTTGGGTTATTTTAAAAATATTAATCCTAAGCTGCAGCGGGTAGATGGCCCAGAAAATAGTGCTAAATTAAATATTGATTTAGAAGAAGGCAAAACAGGAAACCTTCAATTTGGTGGTGGTTATAGTTCAAATGACGGCTGGATAGGTTTTGTTGATGTCAGCGAAAAGAACTTATTTGGTAACGGCCAAAATATTGGTTTCAAGTGGCAGTTTGGAGATACAACGACTTATTCACTTAATTTTTATGAGCCTTATTTATGGGACAGCCTCTATTCTTTTGGCTTTAGTGTTTATGATCGCGAAACAGTTAGAACAACTTCTACTGATTCTTCTGGGGACTTAGATTATCTTAAAAAGAGTAAAGGTGGTAGTATTAGTTTAGGTCATCCACTGCCAAATGACTGGAGAACATCTTTAAGATATAGATTAGAAGATAAAGAAGAAATTTGGGATGAAAGCAGTGATGATGACAAATACCAAGAAGGAGATTTAATTGATGGTTCAGATAAAGATTTACAGTCTTTAACTTTATCATTTAGTCGGGATACCTCTAATAACCGCTTCCATCCAACTTCAGGCTCTATTAATAATTTGAGTATTGAGGAAGCAGGTGGCTTTTTAGGTGGAGATATGGAATTTACTAAATATAATTTAGACAGCCGCAGATATTACCATGGTTTTAAAGATCATGCCTGGGCTTTAAGAATGAAACTTGGCTTAAGTGATCCTCGAAATCAAAGTGGAGGCTTAGGTAGTGAAGAATATGACCTTGGCGGTTCAGATAGTTTAAGAGGTTATGAACAAAGTGATTTTGATTCTAATGAGCATGATAATAATAATCTCTTACTCTTTAATGTAGAATATAGAGTTCCTTTTAATGATAGTTTTACGGGAGTGATTTTTACAGATGCTGGTAATGTTTGGGAAGATCAAGACAAAATTAAGCTTGATGACTTAAAGCTTGGTTATGGATTGGGAATGAGAATGAACACTCCAGTTGGCCAGCTGCGCTTAGATTATGGTTGGGATGAAGATTCTGAAGGAATGCTCCACTTTAGTATTGGTAATACCTTTTAAACTTAGTTAAATAATTTTGGACAATTAGTATTTATTTGGAGGAATTTATTAATGGACTTAAGTCAGCAAAAATTTCGTCTAGCAGTAATAGTCTTACTGCTGGCGATTTTAGGCTCAATCTTTTTTCTTGCTTTTTTAAATCAAAATCAAAGTGTAGATCAGGTTGCTTATGTTGATCTAGAAAAAGTTTTTAATCAGCATCCAGCTCGGACTGCAGCTGAGCAAAAACTTAATCAAAAAGCAGCAGCATACCAGCAAAAAATAGAGCAAGAAGCTAAATCATTACCTGGAGTTGAGCAGAAAAAATTGCTTTATTCATATCAATCAGAATTAGAAAATCTAGAAGCTGAATTATTGGATTCTGTTTTAAAAGAAGTAGAAAATATTATTATAGAGACAGCTGAAAATAAAAAAGTTAAATTTGTTTTAGAGGCAGATGATGTCTTATATGGTGGTGTTGATTTAACAGATGCTGTTTTAGCTAAAATTAATTCAGATTGGTAATTAACTAAAAGGAGGAGTTAAGCTGTGGATAGACATGATTATCATTTTATTTCACTCAAATTTTTAACAGCAATAATTATGGCTTTGTTTTTTGCTTTTCTCCTCGTTTATGTTTTTTCTCCAGCTGACTTTAATTATCAAGTCTATGATTTTAAAGCAGAAAAACCGGCTCAATTTTCAGATTCTACTTTTTGGCTGGCAGAGTCGAGCTCTGATTTTGATTTAAATTTAAAAGCTAAAAAAAATTTTGAAACTAAACTTAAACAGCGCAGTTTTAAATTAATGGATTCAAGTCAAGAAGCTGTGCTGGCTGTTTTAACTGGCAATTACTTAGAAGAAATAAATAATTTACAAAAAGATGAAGATTTGGCTTTAAATCAATTTCGTTTAGAGCTTGAAGCTGAGCAAGAAAGGCTTTTACAGGCTAAAAGAAAAAAATTAGAGTCGAATTTAACCACAAAATTACAAAAATTAAGGCAGCAGGTTAAGTCACAATATAGTGATTACAGCCAGCAGGAGATTAGAGATAATTATTTGCAAATGATTAATTTGCGGATTGGAATTGAAGTTTTGGCTCAAGATGAAGCAGAAGAAGATTACTATAGTCAAAAAATGGAAAAATTAGAGCAAAAACAGCAAAAATTATTAGGAGCCCGTTCTGAGCTGATTAATGAAGATATTTCTGAGCAAACAAGGTCTTTAATCTTAGATTTTAACCAGGAATATGCTAATTATAGGCAAAAGTTAAGGCAGAATTATCAGCAAGAGCTTGCTTTAAAAGAAAAACAAATAGAGTTGAGTTTAAGCCAAAAAAGAACAGAAATTAGAGATACGCTTCAGTCTCGCCGGCAAAAAAAAGATTCACAAATGGCTGAACTAATAACTAAAGCTAAAAAATATTACTAAGGAGTCAATAAAATGGATTATTATCGCAAAGCAGCAGCAGTTTTTATTTTAGTTATGACTTTAGTCTCACCTTTAGTGGTGGCAAAACCAAAACGAGTCGCTTTATTAGATGTCAACGCTCTAGCTGCTCAAAGTAAAACTTTAAATTCTATCAAAGCAAATAAAACTCCCCAAGAAGCAGAAGCTGCAATTATGCAGATTATTAAAAAAGAAGCTGCCGCCTATGCTGAAAATAATAATTATAGTAGTGTAATTACTAAGCATTTGGTCTATCAAGGTGGAGAAGATATTAGTTCTGCTTTAGCTAAAAAAATCGATAAAGAAAATTAAGTTTTTTTAATTTGATCAAGGAGGATAAATTACAGTGACTAAAGAACAGGAAAATAATCAAAAAAATAAATGTAAATACAAAATAGCACAAATAGCTAGTTTAACAGGAGCTGAACTCAAAGGTCAAGCTGATATTTTAGTTGATAATGCTTGTGGAGTTCAAGAAAGTAATCAAAGTTCAGTTACTTTTGTTGATCAAAAAGATTATTTAAAACAGGCTCTTAATTCCAAAGCTCCAGTTATAGTTAGCAGTTATCAAATTTATTCGGAACTAGATTCTAAATTAAATTCTCAAAAGACATTTTTACTGACAGATAATCCACGGCGAGTATATGCTTTAGCTGCAGCAGCTTTAACAGCTAGGCCTTATCAGAGTCAAAAAATATCTAAAAAAGCAGTAATTGATCAAAGTGCTAAATTAGGAAAAAATCTATCTATTCACCCCGGAGTAGTGATTGCCGAAAATACTAAAATTGGTGATAATACTATTTTGGCCCCAGGAGTAATTATAGGACCAGAGGTGGAAATTGGAGCAAATTGTCTTCTTCATCCTGGAGTAATAATTGAACGAGATTCCATTATTAAAAAAAGGGTGATAATTCAATCCGGTGCTGTAATTGGTTCTGACGGTTTTGGTTATGCTACAGACAGTGATGGTCACCATAAAATTCCTCAACAGGGTAATGTAATTATTGAAAGTGGAGTCGAAATTGGAGCAAATGTAACGATTGATCGGGGAGCAAGCGGCCCGACAATTATTAAAAGAGGTTCTAAACTGGATAATTTAATTCAGATAGCCCATAATGTGGAAGTGGGCGAAGAATCATTACTTATTTCTCAGACAGGGATTGCAGGTAGTACTAAATTAGGCAAAAGAGTGACTTTAGGTGGTCAAGCTGGAGTTGTAGGTCACATTGAATTAGCAGATCAGACAACAGCTGCTGCCAGAGCTATGGTTACTGCTAGTACTAAAAAAGGAGATTTTATTTCGGGAGCTCCTGCCCAAAATCATCGCCAAGCCCTCAAAGAACAGGCTTATTTGCGGCGTTTACCTAAATATATCGAAAAAATAAAAAAACTTGAACAAAAACTTAAAGAGCTAGAATCTAAATAATTCTTGAATTCTAATCTTAATAAATATATAATAAACTATTGAGAGAGCAAAGAAAGAAAGGATGACACATTTGCAGCTAGAGAGAGAAAAACAGCAGACGATAAAAAAAGAGATTATTGTTCAAGGAATTGCTCTACATTCAGGGCAAGAAGCAGAGCTTAAATTAAAGCCAGCTCAGCCTGGAAGTGGAATTGTTTTTAGTCGCTTAGATTTAGAAGAGAAAATAAAAATTCCAGCTGAACCCGCTTCAGTTGTTAATTTAGTTAGAAATACAACTATTGGTAGTAAAAAAATAAAGGCAGCTAAAATAAGTACAATCGAACATTTAATGGCTGCAGTTTGGGGAAGTGGGATTGATAATTTAATAATTGAAGTATCAGGTCCCGAAATTCCTGTTATTGACGGGAGTGCTCTTCCTTATTATCAGCAAATTTTAAAAGCTGGCCTCAAAGACCAGCCTCAAAAACGCAGAGTATTCAAAATAAAAGAGCCTATTTTTGCTAGAGCCGAAGCTTCCTATATTACAATTTTGCCATATGACGGCTTCAAAATTTCTTATACTCTAGATTATGAACATCCTGTTATTGGCAGCAGTTATTTTGAATTTGAAGCAGCACAAATGGACTTCAGCCAAGAAATAGCAGGAGCCAGAACTTTTGGTTTTGCAGCTGAAGTAGAAAAATTACATGAGCAGGGCTTAGCTTTAGGCGGCAGTTTAGAAAATGCTGTTTTAATTGAAGCTACTAAAACTGTAAACCCACTAAGATTTGAAAATGAATTTGTCAGACATAAGATTTTAGATGTTATTGGTGATATGTTTTTAAATGGAAGAATTATGGGTCATATTATAGCTGTTAAATCCGGCCATAGACTCCATGTTAAATTAGCAGAGAAAATTAGGGCAAAAATGCTAGAGGAGGAAAAATAATTTGAGTGAGGTAAATGAAATAATTGATATCAGTGTAATAAGATCAATCCTACCCCATCGTTATCCCTTATTATTAGTTGATAAGATTGAGAAGGTCGAGAAGAAAGAATCTATTATTGGGATTAAAAATGTAACTATTAATGAAGAATTTTTTCTGGGGCATTATCCAGATCATCCAATTATGCCGGGAGTTTTAATAGTCGAAGCTATGGCTCAAGTAGCTGGTATTTTAATTTATTATAGTTTTGAAGAAATGGAAGATAAGCTTCCAATTTTTACGAGTATTGATAAGGCGAAATTTAGAACACCTGTTAAACCAGGTGATCAATTAAGAATGAAAGTCGAAATTGTGAGATTAAGAAAAAGAATTTCTAAAGTTAAGGGAAAAGCTTATGTGGGCGATAATCTGGCTGCAGAAGCTGAAATGATGTTTACTTTTGAGAACAAGTAAAACAAGTAGTTTATAAATTAGGAAGGGGAATGATAGTCTTGGCAGCTGAGAAAAAGGGAAAAGTGCTCCACATGAGCAGCAAAAATATTCATGAAACAGCAATCGTTGCTCCTGGAGCCAAACTAGGGAAAAATGTAGAAGTTGGACCATATGCTATTATTGGAGAAAATGTAGAAATTGGAGCCGGAACAGTAATTGGCCCACATGTAGTAATTAAAGGTTGGACAACTATTGGTAAAAATAATGAGATATTCCATGGAGCTTCAATTGGTTTTGAGCCTCAAGATTTAAAATTTGAGGGCGAAAAAAGTTACCTCTTTATTGGGGATAATAATACAATTAGAGAAAATGCTACGATTCACCGGGGGACTGCCGATGGTGGCGGGGAGACAAGAATTGGAAATGATAATTTAATTATGGCTTACTGTCATGTAGCTCATGATTGTCAGCTAGGAAGTAATATAATTATGTCTAATGCTACTAATTTAGCAGGCCATGTAGTAATTGAAGACCATACAGTAATTGCTGGCATGGTTGGAGTTCATCAGTTTGTACGCATCGGTAAGATGAGCATGGTTGGTGCCCACTCTAAAGTAGTAAAAGATGTACCACCTTATATTTTAGTAGATGGTCATCCTGCTAGTGTCAATGGGATTAATGTAGTTGGACTCAGACGAAATGGTGTTAGTCCTAAAATGAGGCGTGAAATAAAGAGTGCTTATAAAACTCTCTACCGTTCTAAATTAAATATTGATCAGGCAATAGAAAAAATGGATCAAGAATTAGATGCTAGTGAAGAAATTGAACATTTTTTACGCTTTTTGCGTAATGCCAGCCGCGGAATCTGCCGGTAGGTGTAATTATGAGCAAAAAAGCTTTAATTGCAGGCTGGGGTAAGCTGCCGCGAATTTGGGCTGAAAAAGCTCAAGCTGCAGCTGAGGATTTTATTGTAATTAGAATTGCCGAAGAAATTACAGCTGAATTCTCTGATTTAGACTGTAGCTCCTATACGGTTAATTTGACTCAGCTTGGTAAAATACTTGAGATTTTAGCAGAGGAAAAGATAGAAGAAGTTATCTGGCTCGGCAAAATTCAGAAAGCTCATCTTTTTGCTGATTTTAGGCCCGATCAGAAATTACAAAAGCTATTAGAGCAGTTACCAAATTTAAATGATGATACAATTTTAATGGCTTTAGCTTTAGAGATTATAAATATTGGGATTAATATTTTGCCGCAAACTTATCTTTTAGCAGACCAGCTGGCAAAAGCTGGGGTTTTGGCTGGAGAAGTTAAGGCAGAACTTAAATCTGATTTAATTTTTGCTTTTGAGACAGCCATTAATTTAGGTCGTTTTGATATTGGCCAAACAGCAATAGTTAAAAATGGGGCTGTTCTGGCACTTGAGGCGATCGAAGGAACTGATCAGGCGATTCAAAGAGCTGCTAAATATGGTGGCCCAGGTCTGGTAATGGCAAAATGTAGTAAAAAAGAACAAGATTTGCGCTTTGATATTCCAACAGTTGGCTTAAAAACTTTAGAGCAATTAGCTGCAGCTGAAGCTCGGGCTTTAATTGTGGAAGCTGATCAAACTTTTATTTTAGATCAAGCTAAATTTTTTCAAAAAGCTGCAGCCGCCGGAATTGTTGTCGCTGCTGCTGAATTTAAAGAAGGAGAATTGATCCTACCTTGTTAAAAATAATGGTTTCTGCAGGCGAAATATCTGGTGATATGCACGCAGCTGCAGTTTTAAAAAAACTTAGAGCTAAAGAACCTGAACTAGAAATTTTTGGGATGGGTGGCCCCCAGCTCAAAGCTATGGGAGCTGAAATTTTAATTGATCCCACAGCAATTAGTACTATTGGCTATTTAGAGGCTTTTAAAAATTTAAAAGAGCATTTTGCTCACTTAAAGAAAATGAAAAATTTAATTAAACTAAGAAAGCCAGATTTAGTTTTTTTAGTTGATTATTCTGCTTTTAATATGAGGTTGGCTAAAGCCTGTCGAGAATTAGGAGTGAAGGCGGTTAATTATTTTCCGCCTTCTGCTTGGCTTTATAATCGGCGGCGAGCTAAAAAAATGGCAGCTTATGGAACTAAAATAGCAGCTGTTTTTCCGATGGAAAAAGAAGTTTATCAGGAGGCTGGAGCTGAAGTTAGTTTTGTGGGACATCCGCTCTTAGACTTGGTTAAAGTAGAAAGCGAAACTGCAGAATTAAAAGCAAAATATCAGCTCAAAGAAAAAGAACAGGTGATTAGCCTTTTTCCAGGTAGTAGAAAGGGAGAAATCGACTCTCTCTTAACTAAAATGCTGGAGGCAGCTGCTATTTTAAAGCAAAAAAAGTCTAAGCTGAAGATTTTTTTGGCAGCAGCAGCCGGAATTGAAATTGATTACCTGCTTTCTTTTGTGAGGCAGAGTCAGGTAGAAGTTGAGATAGTTGAGTCAGCAAATTATGAGTTGATGCAAATAGCTGATTTTATTATTACAGCTTCGGGAACTACCACTTTGGAAGCAGCTATTTTGCAAACTCCCCAGCTGGTTTGTTACCAAGCAGCTTGGAGTTCTTATTTTTTAGCTAAATATATTTTTAAAATTGAATTTGTAGCTTTACCAAATATTATTTATGGTAGTCAAATTGTACCTGAGTTATTACAAAATGATTTTGAAACAGCAGAACTTGTAGAAATTG
Source organism: Halanaerobium praevalens DSM 2228 (assembly GCF_000165465.1). GTDB lineage: Bacteria > Bacillota > Halanaerobiia > Halanaerobiales > Halanaerobiaceae > Halanaerobium > Halanaerobium praevalens. The sequence continues at coordinate 2,135,524 of NC_017455.1, read as the reverse complement.
CTTTAGACTGGTTAAATAATCAGCATAAATTAAATAAAATAGAAGCTGAACTACAAACCGTGCGTGAAAAATTAGGCGGTGGTGGGGCAGTAAATAGAACAGCAGACTTACTGCTGCAAGAAGGAGGGCTAAAAAATAGTGGATAAAAAGAGTATTTTTTTAGCGCTCTTTATTTTTATAATTATAGCTTTTGCTTTTTATTTTAGCAGCGAAGAAATACCAACTATGCCTCAAGCACCAGAGCCAGCAGCAGAGGAAAAACCAGCCGCAGAACTAAAAGAAGTTAATTTTTATATCTATAATGAAGCTGAGAATCAAAAATTAAAGCTAATCAGTGCCGAGGTAGAAAATTTTAAAAATGACGATCGTTTAGAATTAGAGCCAGTTGAAGTTGAGGTTTATGATCTGCAAACTGAAGAATTACTCTATACTTTAGATGGGAAAGCGGGAACTTATTATCCTCAGCGCGAATATCTAGAAGTGAGAGGTCAAGTTGTGGTTGAGAGTGAGCGTTATCTTATTTTAGCAGATGAACTAGATTATGTAATGCAAAAAGATTATTTAGAAGGCAGAGGAAATGTTAGCTTAAAAGGTCAGGATTTTAATTCTACAGCAGAATTTTTTAGTTCTAATCTTAAATTGGAAGAACTTAATTTATCCAAAAAAAATAAAAAAGAACAAGCTGTAATTAAATTTCAAGACCTGCAGCAGGATATTAAAGCAGAGGAGTCTAACAATGAATAAAAAGATTTTTTTAATTTTATTAATAGCATTTTTAGTAATTCCAGTTTCAGCTCAGGCCGAAAGAGAGCTAACTGGAGATCAATTGGACTTAAAAGAAAGTTCAGCTGGTCAGATTGTAGTAGCTACTGGTCAGGTTGAGCTGATTTATGATCAATTAAGGATTACAGCTGAAGATGAAGGTATTTATCGTCGTTTTAATGGTGAAGTAGAATTTAGAAAAAATGTAGAGTTTTTCTACCAGGAATATGAAGGTCAGGCAGTTGAGTTAACAGGTAATTTAAAAACAGAGATTCTGCATTTAAAAAAAGATGCTCAGATTAAAGGCCCTAATTCTTATTTAGAAGCAGATAAAATTGATTTTTATCAAGCTGAAGATCGGATTGAGGTCAAAGGCAGTGCTTATTTGGAATATAATGATTTTTGGGCTAAAGCAGATCAGATTACTTATTATTTAGAGCGAGAAATGATTTATTTAACCGGAAATGTTGAAGGAGAAAGAAATGGAGAAAGTTTTACTGCCCAAAAAGCTGAGATCAATCAGCAGACAGAAGAAGTACAGCTCCAGGGGCAGGCTCAAATCACTCTTCCCAAAAATGAACAAGCAGACTCAGATGTGGAGGCTCAAACTGATGCCAATTAGAGCAGAAGCTTTAATTAAAAAATATAATCAAGAAAAAGTAGTTGATCAAGTTAGTCTTAAAGTAAAAAGAGGAGAAATCGTCGGCCTTTTAGGTCCTAATGGAGCTGGAAAAACTACTACTTTCTATATGATTTTAGGTTTAATTAGCCCTGATGGGGGTCAAATTTTTTATGATCAAGCAGATATTTCTGAGCTGCCAGTTTACAAGCGAGCTCAACTTGGGATTGGTTATTTACCACAGGAGGCTTCTATTTTTAGGAAATTAACAGTTGGAGAAAATTTGAAAGCTATTTTGGAATATCGAGATTTAAGTTCAGCGGCAATAGAAAAAAATATTCAAGAGCTTCTGGCCGAATTTCATTTAGAAGCTTTAAGAGAACGCAAGGGTTTCCAGCTTTCTGGAGGAGAAAGAAGAAGGGTAGAAATCGCCAGAGCTTTGGCTGCTGATCCGGATTTTATTTTATTAGATGAGCCTTTTGCTGGAGTAGATCCTATTGCAGTTAATGATATTCAGGATATAATTTTATATTTAAAGCAAAGAGGTTTGGGAGTTTTAATTACTGACCACAGTGTTCGGGAAACACTTTCAATTACTGACAGAACTTATATTATGCACGAAGGTCGGATTCTTTTAACAGGAACAGCCAAAGAAATTGCTGCAGATGAAAAAGCGCGCAAATTTTATCTCGGCGAAAAATTTAAAATTTAGTGAGGTGCATCTTTTTGTGAAAACACTTAATAAATATATCTATAAAGAACTGATTGCACCATTTTTCTTTGGGGTGGCAGCTTTTACTGGTATTTTTATTGGTACAGATTTAATTTTTGAGTTAACAGAATTTTATACTAAATGGGGAGTAGAAGTTTTTACTTTAATTAAACTTTTCTTTTTAAAACTACCAGAGATTATTGTTTTAACTTTTCCGATGGCTTCACTTTTAGGTACAATTATGGCTTATAATCGGCTTTCTGGTGACAGCGAAATTACAGCTATGAGAGCTGGAGGAGTTAGTATTTTGGCTTTAGTGATGCCTGCTTTAATTTTAGGACTTTTAACAAGTGGAGTGACTATTGGGATTTCGGAGTTTTTAGTGCCCAATGCTAATTATCAGGCTGAACAAATAATGTATCAAGCCCAACACGGAGAACAGAGGCCGGAGACTCAATATGATTTATTTTTAACGCCAATGGACAGCAGGACCAGGCGCCCTGATTATATGCTTTATGCTCACAGCTTTAACGGAGATAGTGGGATTATGAAGGATGTAGTTGTCCAGAGTTTTGAAGATGGCAAACCAGATTCTGTTTTAGAAGCAGAGAGTGCAGAATGGTTAAGTGACGGCTGGCATTTTTATGATGGGATTATTTATTTTTTAGATCGAGAAAATAGGCAGCCTGCTTTGGAATTCAGTACTTATCGCTCCAGAGAGGAGATCCATTCTCCAACTCAGGCTGGTAAACTAGGTAAAGATATTGATGAAATGAATATTAGAGAATTAAATGAGCATATTGCTTTAAAAGAAGAACAAGGACGGCAGGCATATGCGGAAAGAGTTGAGTTTCACCATAGATTTTCCATACCTTTGGCCAGCTTTATTTTTGCTCTTTTGGCAGCACCTTTGGGAATTAAGCCTCAGCGCTCTGCCGGCTCAGCAACTGGTTTTGGAATTTCGATTATTGTAATATTTATTTATTATGTTTTAATGACAGTCGGAGATGCTTTAGGTAGTCAGGGAACAATTGAGCCTTGGTTGGGAGCCTGGCTGCAGAATATAGTGATTTTTGTAGTTGGTTTGGCTTTATTATTTAAAAGTTCTCGGCAGTAAGCAGAACTTATAAGTGGGGTGGAGATTATTAATGCATTTGCAATTATAGCTATAGTAGTTTTTTTAAGTGGTTTAATTGCCTTTATTGGTGATAAAATTGGAATGAAAATGGGTAAAAAAAGAGTTTCTTTATTTGGTCTCCGGCCCCGTTATTCTTCAATTATTATTACAGTTGTGACTGGAATTTTAATTGCGGTACTTTCTATCACTATTTTGCTGGGAGTTTATTCGGAGTTAAGGAATGCCTTGTTTAATATTAATGATGTTTTAAATAGGTTAGAAAATTTAAATCAGCAGTTAGAAAAAAGGGATCAGAATTTAGCTGCTAAAAATGAAGAGCTGGAGGCTAGAGATCAAAAACTGGCTGAATTACAGGCTCAAATTGAGGCCCGAGAAGATAAGATAGCTGCTAAAGAAGCAGAGATTGAGACAAAAGAAGCAGAGATTAAGGCTAAAGACCAAGAATTACTGGCAGTTGAAAAAGAATTAGCTGAGCTGACTAAAAATCGGGATCAATTAGAGCAGCGAATTGAGAATTTAAGTTCACAGCGTCAGGATTTAGAAGAGCAAGTTTCTGAACTTCAGGCTCAGATTTCGGATTTAGAAGCTGACTATGATGATCTGCGGCAAGTGGCTGAACAGCTAAGAGCTGGTGTGATCTATTATATGGATGAGGATATAGTTTATCAAAAAGGTGATGTAGTTTATAGTGATGTTTTAGAGGGCGGTAGAGGTGAACAAAAGACTATTTCGGCTTTAAATAAGTATCTGCAGCGGGCAAATAAAGTTGCTCTCAAGCAGGAGATTAAGGTCAATAAAGAGACAGGAATGGCTCTGCGTTTGCAAACTGAAGATATTTTAAATGCAGCTCGGATTATCTATAATATGGATGCTGGGAGCAGGACAATAGTTTCTTTGGTGGCCCGAGTTAATGTTCCTCAAAATGACTGGCTGTATGCTAATTTTCAGTTATATGAAGATTTTATAGTTTTTAGAAAAGGTTCTTTAATTAGTTCTCAAATTATTAGTCCTGATCAAAGCAGTGAAGAAATAGAAAACGAGCTAGAAGAGCTTTTAGAGTCTGTTAATTCGAAAGCGATTAATCAGGGAATTTTGCCTGATAATTCTGGTCAGGTTGGCTCACTTAATTTTAGTCAGTTTTATGAGCTAGTAAATCAGGTGCGTTCAAGCTCAACTGCGCTTAAAGTTAAAATTTATGCTAAGACTAATATTTGGCGTCAGGATAGACTAAGTGATAATCTCAGCTTTGAGTTAGAAGAATTTAGGCTTGAGGAGAATTAAAATGAATAATTATTTATTAGCTTTAGATCCTGGACGAGACAAAATAGGAGCAGCTGTACTCGATTATCAAGCTCAAGTCCAAGAAAAGACTATTGTTCCTTTAACAGAGCTGGAAGATTACTTAGAGGAACTGGACTGTAATTACCAGCTACAAGAGGTAATAGTTGGTAATGGGACTGGAGCAGCAGGGGTAATGGAGCTGCTTCAGAAAAATTTTGATTTTAAAAAAATTAATTTAGTGGTAGAAGAGTTTACAACTGAAGCAGCTCAAAAGCGTTATTTAAAGGAAAAGCCAATGTCTAATTATGAAAAATTACTGCGTAAATTTGTTAACTGGAAAGTGAGCAAAGCTTTAGATGATTATGCTGCTTTGATAATTGGAGAAAAATATTTAAAAAAACTTGACAAAAACTCTGCTGGCACTTACAATAGTGATTGAGGATAGAAAAATATTAGAATTAGATTAGATGAATTTTGACAATTAAATATTTTTTGCCTTTTACAATTGTAAAATTGTAATAATTAAGCTTATAAACTCAAAGCTAAAATGCGGTGGAAAGGAGGTGCCCCCCGAAGCTGCGGAGCTGTAGAGTTATAAGAGTTCTCACTACTTATTAAAATACTTAGGACAAAGAAGAGGAAACTAGGAAACTCGCTCGGAGTCCTCTGTGATTGAATAAGTTATAGAACTTATATAGATTAAAAAGAAAGATTACAAACAATCAAGGGGGATTTTAAATAATGAAAAAACTTACAATTACAATTGCTTTAATGTTAGTCGTAGCATTAGCTATGCCTGCTTTTGGTGCTTCTTTCTCAGATGTACCTGCAAGCCACTGGTCATACAATGCTATTAACAAGTTGGTAGCCGCTGGAATCGTTGAAGGATATCCAGATGGTGAGTACAAAGGTGACAAGTCAATGACCCGTTACGAAATGGCTGTAATGGTTAGCCGCGCTTTAGATAACATTGTTGACGAAATGGACGCAATGGGTCAAGGCCTAACTACAGGTCAAGCTGAAGACGTAACAGCTATTGTTAAGTCTTTAATGGAAAAGAACACAAATGAAAGCTTAAGCGATGCTCAAGCTGAAGAAGTAGCAGATATCGTTGATGCTTTAACATTCGAATTACGCGCTGAGCTTAAAGTTCTAGGTGCAGATGTAGAAGCTTTAGGAAAAGACGTAGACGAATTAGCTGCTAAAGTAGACGCTATGGACGTACCTGAAGATAACATTGAATTTGGTGCAGAGTTCAAGACTACTTTTGAAGTAGCTAACTATGGTGATGATAAAGAAAAAGCAAACACTGTAGCTTTATGGGCTGATGGTGATGCTTTAGATATTGCAGCTCCAGAAAAAGGTACAGATAAAGATGGTAAAGATATTTATAAATCAGAGGACGATTCTGATTTCCCTGCAGAAAAGAGATTTGAGCAGGAATTTGATTTCAATATTAATGGTAACTTAGGAGAAGCTAAGTTTAATTTAGATGTAGATACAATTACTAATGTATTTGCTAGTGAAGATACAATTTTTGATGAAAATTATCCTGGTTTAGATGATGATTATCATTACAGTCCAGAAGATGAAGATACATTCTTAATGGATTCTGCTTTATTAGAAGTAACTTACCATGATTATGGTTTCAGAATGGGAGACTTTGCTGATTACCACATGGAAAAATATTTAACTGATGAAGAAGATATGGAAGGTCTAGAAGCAACTTACACTTATAATGATATTGACTTCATGGCTACTGTATTAGGTGATGATGATGATACAACAGCTGATTACTATGGTATGACAGCTCACAAAGCTATGACTTTTGGTAACTTAACTGGTAAAGTTTATCAGGTTAGAGGTCAAGGCTTTACTAAAGATAATTCTGTAGATTCTACTTATGTTGCTCTTGAGTTAACAGACGTTGAAGTTACAGAAGCTCTAACAATGGGTGGAGAATTAGCATTTAATGATTGGAGTTCAGATAAAGATATTGATGTTGTAAAAGATGATAGTGCTAATGATATCTACTTTATGGTTAATGGAGACTTTGCTGCTACTGAAGCTCTAACTATTAATGGTATGATTGAAACTGTTGGTTCAGAATTCTATGCTATCAATGATGACTTAGCTGGTACAGATGAAGGTGAGTCTGTTGATAAGACTCTAAATAATGTAGATTATGACAAGTACATGTTAGGTGCAGAGTATATTGTAAACGAAATGAATACAGTTAATGGTTCTATTGAATTAGTTAATCCTGGAAGCGATAACTATACTAATGATGCAGAAGATAAGTATGAGTACGCTGTAGGATGGGAAAATGTATATGGTAAATTTACTAACAATGTAGATGTTACTATTACTAACAATGATGGATTCGAAGATGACCATGATATTACTCTTATCGAATTAGGTACTGAGTACGCTTGGAACGAAACAACTACTCTAGGTGCTGCTTTAGTAAATAAAGATGAAGAAAAGACTGATGGTGATGTAATTAACTATAACTATCTAAAAGCTACTATGGATAAAGAGTTAGCTGACAACATGACTTGGAATACAGAGCTTAAGTATATTACTGGTGAAGTTAATGAAAAAGATGATGGTAGTGGAAACATGAATGATGGAGAAGGTAATGCACTTACTACTTCTCTAACTGTAAGCTTCTAAATATAGCTTATAGCTAAAGAAACAAAATAAACAAAACAACCCGGGGGATTTATTCCCTCGGGTTTTCTGTGTTTATAGGAAAATTATGTAAATTTATAAGGAGGAATTAGAAAAAGTGAAGAAAAAGATTATAGTAATGCTGATGGTATTGTTGAGTGTAGGACTTATGGCAGGACATGCAGCAGCTTCTGACTGGGAAGCTATTGGTGGAATGGCAATTACAGAGGTTACTTTAGATAAGTGGAATGGGACTATTGATGATTTGAATGAAACATATTTTGATGAAAATGGATTAATAGCTCAAAAAGGATTGCCTGTAAATGATGTAGAAAAAATGGATAATATTGATCGAGTACCAATTGTTTATTTAGGAGCTCAAAAAGCTTTAACTGAAAATTGGGATGGTACTATTAGATATGAATATATTTTTGGTGGAGTAGAAGGCTCAGCTAATATTGGTGGAGAAGAAGGCTCAGCTAATATTGGTGGAGAAGAACATGAACATACCGCAGAAACTGATGTTAGATTACATGGTTTAGCTTTTTTAACAGATTATAATTTAAATGAACGCTGGTCTTTAGGTGGAGGTTTAGGCTTTTATAGAGGTACTAAAAATCAGAATCTAGTCGGATCTCGTTTCGGTAAGAAAGAAGGAGATACAGATTATGATCTAGATGCAGTTAGTTATCGCTTGGGTTTAGCTTATGAGCGTTCTTTTGCAGAAAATTGGAATGTTAATGCTGCTTTAGGTTATATTTATATGGAAATAGATGATCAAGATGAAGGAAATGTGTACAGTAAAGGTTTTTCATATAGTTTAGGTGTAGGATATAACTTTTAATTTAAATTTCAGGAGCCCTTAGAGCAGAGCTTTAAATTCTGCTTTAAGGACTTTTTTTAATTATTCTGGTAATTTTAATTTAAATAAGGTATAATATAATTAAATATTTTTGAACAAATGTCAATATCAACAAGGGGGTCAAGATGAAAAAACTAATTATTTTTCTAAGCTTTATTTTAATTTTTACTGGTACATTGGGGGTTGAGGCGGCATTTTCGGATTTAGAAGTTGAGCATTGGGCCTATCAAGCACTAACAGAGCTGCAGGAGCAGGGAATTATTGAGGGCTATCCAGATGGTGAATTTAAGGGAACAAAGGAAATGACTCGTTATCAGGTTGCTGTTTTAGTTGAGCGAGCTTATCAGAGAGTAAAAGAACTGGAACAGTTTAATTCTTTGACTGAGTCAGAGGCTCAGGTAGCTAAAGAAATGGCCAGCGAAAAAATGTTGGTTGTTGATCAGTCAGGTAGAAAATTAAGTTCTGGTCAGCTAAAAGATATAAAATTAATAGTTGATAGTTTAAGCCGTGAATTTGCTTCTGAATTAGAAGTCTTAGGAGCAGAAGTAGAGAATTTAAGTACAGAAATAGCTGCAGTAGAAGCGAAGTTAGCAGAGTTAAAAGTACCAGAAGATAAAATAGAATTTGGGGCAGTAATTACTACTAATTTTGAAACAACAGATTATCCTTCTAATAAAGAAGAGCGAGCCTTAGCCGTTTATACTTGGACTGACGAAGATGTTTTAGATTTAGAGGCAAATGAATACTTGGGAGATATGGATTATGCAGATATGTATCATACTCTATTAGCTGATTATATGAATACAGATATTTTTAATAACGAAAATGTCTTTCCTTTAAAACTTGAATTTTTTGAGCTTGCAGCAAACGATGAAAATTATAAAGATGATATAAATTCTATTCCAACTCGTAAAAAATTCTGGCAGGAATATGACTTTACAATTAATGGCCAGCAGGCTTTTGGTGATTTTAACTTAGAATTAGAAACTATAGATAATTTATTTTCCAAAGCGGATGGTTTTAATGATTATAGTCAGCCTGAACAGAAAGCTTTAAAAATGGACAAAGCTTTATTAAGCTTTAATTATCATGATAATTACTTTAAAATTGGTGATTTAGATGATTATCAGCTTAAACCATATTTTTTAGCAGAAAATGATTTAGAAGCTTTAGAATATAGGAGGAATTATAAAGATATAACTTGGCAATTCTTAGCTGGAGGTTCAGAAATTGATTTAGCTGGATTTAATTTTCCTGTAGATCTATATTCTTTAACTGCAGCCAAAGAAATCAATACTGCTGATTATAGTTTAGGCTTTAATCAACTTCGTTATGAAGGTCAGAATGTTAGTAATTTAGCGATAAATTTTACTAATTTTAGGTTTAATGATGCTTTAAGTTTAAAAGGAGAATTAGTCTATAATGATTGGGATCTTGAAGATCTAGGTTTACCTTCTTTTGCAAATCCTAATATGTATTATATTGGTTTTGAAGAATTACTTAAAAATAAAAAAGGTAATGACTATTATCTTGATTTAGAAGCTGACTGGAAAATTAATGATCGTTTTAAATTAAAGCCTAGATATCAGAGTGTCGGAGATGAATTTTTGGCAGTAGAAAATGATTTAGCTGCCCCTTATGGTTTTGATCTTTATGGTTTAGGTGCTGACTATATTCTAACTGATAATTTAGTTTTAGAATCCTCTTATGCTTATCTTGAGCCTGATTCGGAATGGGATCAAGTTTTTAAAGGTTTAGTTTTTGCTCCAGGTGTAAAACCGGAAGCTAAAGAAATATATAAACTAGGTTTAAAACAGCAAAGAGAACGCTTTGCTAATTCTTTGGCTTTAAAATATGAAAAAAATGATAATTTCTTTGCTGATTTTGAGCAGTTAACTCTGATTTTAAAAACTATTTATCAGCTAGATGCTAAAACTCAGTTGGGAGCTAAGTTTGTTAATAAATTTGGTAATTGGGACAGCCGTGTTATTAACAAATCAACAGAGTATAAAACAGAAATGGAAGCTGGTTACAATTATCTGGAAGCCTTTATTAATAAAAAGCTCAGAGAGAACTTGAGCTGGAATTTAACTGGTCGGATTACTGATTCAGATTCTAGTTACAAACAGAATAATGTTCAGGGTTATGATATTGAAGCTGTTTCTTCAATGTTAGAAACCTCACTTAGATTAGAATTTTAACTAAACTAAATACCGCTTCTAGAGCAGGAGCGGTATTTTTAAATTAATATATTTCAAAATATTATGAATAAAAAAGGTATCAACAACTTTATCGCGAATTAGACTATAATTAGATCTAATAATAAGGAGGGACTTAGATTATCAATTTAAAAAGGGAGATGTTAAAATGCTAAATAAAAAATTAATATTTTTGCTGATTGTTTTTCTTTTATCTAGTCCGACTTTAGTTTTAGCTCAAAATATTAAGGAACCTGTTAGTACAAAAATAGATATTGGTGATGTGCTCAAAGAAACAGAAAACAAACCAGAAATTGAAGCAGAATCTTCTCCTCTGCCTAAACTAGAACAAGAGAAAATTAAAGAACCAGCCTCAGATTTGGGGACTGAAAAAATAATGATTGAAAAAATAATTATTAGTGGTAATAATTTTTTGAGTACAGCTGAGCTAGAAGCTTTAGTGAATACTAAGACTTATACAGGTAAAAAAATATCTTTTTTAGAAATGCAAAGAGCAGCTCTTAAAATAACTAAATATTATCGTCAGCAGGGATTTTTTGTTGCCCGTGCCTATATTCCTCAACAAAAAATAGCAAATAACAGCTTAGAAATAGCAGTTATAGAGGGTCATTATGGTAAGTTTATTTTAGAAAATAATTCTTTAGTCAAAGCTAGTAAATTGCAGGCTATTTTGGATGCCGTTAAAGCTCAAAATATTATTAGTGTAAATACAATTGAGAGAGCTATGCTAATTATTAATGATACACCAGGAGCAGTTGTTATTCAGTCTGATGTAATGCCAGGAGCAAAACTGGGAACTAGTGACTTTCTAATTAAAGCTGACTCAACCCCCAGATTTACTGGCTATTTAGTTGCTGATAATTATGGGAGTGAATATACAGGTGAAGACAGATTAACTGGAGCTTTAAATATTAATTCTCCTTTTGGTTTAGGAGATCAAATAGGGATTCAAACTATGTTAAGTGATGGTAGTGGTATAGAAAATTATAGGCTTGCTTATTCTCTTCCTTTAAATGCCAGAGGTTTAGAGGCTGAATTAGCCTATGCTAGAACAGAATATGAGTTAGGTGATATTTATTCTGCTTTGGAAATAGAAGGAGTTTCTAAAGATTTATCTCTAAGTTTTAGTTATCCAATTAAAAGAACTCGTCTGCATAATATTAAGTTGAGAGCTGAATTGATGAACAGGGATCTAGAAGATGAACAGGCAGGAATTAAAACAGCAGCTAAAACTTTAAATAAATTGACTTTTGGCTTAACAAATACTAAAAACTATCGCTTAAAAAATTGGAACTCTAAACGAACTATTCAGGGTTCTCTTAGTTTAGGAGATTTGGACAGAAGTCCTGATAATTCTGCTTTTGAAGATACAGCTGGTGCTTTTGCTAAAACTAACTTGCACTTTGCTGAAAATATACAATTTAATTCTAAATGGTCACTTAATAATTCTTTAAAAGTACAATATGTTTTTTCTGATCAAAATTTAGATGGTAGTGAAGATTTTTCTGTTGGTGGGGTAAATGGAGTTAGATTATATCCAGCTAGTGAGCATAGTGCTGAAAAAGGTTATTTACTTAATTTAGAGCTTTTTTATAATCTACCTGATTTAGAAAATTACTCACATCGTTTAAGTCTATTTTATGATCTTGGTTCAGTAGATATGGCAGATCCAGTAGCGAATTTTGAATCAAGAACCTTGCAGGATTTAGGCTTAGCTTATTATCTTAATTATAAAGATTTTTTTGCTAAATTAAACTGGGCGCATAAGCTTGGAAATGAGGATGTAACAGCAGAGGATGATTATGATAGTAGATTTTTAATTCAAGCTGGTTTTGTTTTTTAAATAATGGTTAAATGGGTTTAAAGTCAAAAAGGAGGCTGAAATGAAATTTTATCAAAAAATATTAGTCTTTCTCTTACTATTAATTTTAGTTTTTGGCAGCACAGCTGCGGCAGCTCCCACAGGTGCTAAAGTCACTACAGGTCAGGCCGAAATAAGCTATGGTGATCAGCTGACAGAGATTAATCAGAGTTCAACAAAAGCTACAATTAATTGGCAAAGTTTTAATCTTAATCAGTCAGAAACAGTAAATTTTAATCAACCAGGTCTTAACTCAATTACTTTAAACAGGATTTTAGGAAATGAAAAAAGTGTAATTGATGGGGCTTTAAATGCTAATGGTCAGGTTTGGATTTTAAATAGTAGTGGAGTATTATTTGGAGCAAATGCCAGAGTAAATACAGCCGGGCTTTTAGCCACAACTAAAGAGCTTAGTGATCAGGATTTTAGGGATGCTAATTATTCTTTTGCTGGCAATGCCCAAACTTCAGTTATTAACAAAGGACAAATAAATATTTCAGATGCTGGATATTCAGCCTTGCTTGCTAAAAAAGTAGTTAATAAAGGCTTGATTACAGCAAATTTAGGAGAAGTACATTTAAGTGGAGGTCAAGAATTTTCACTCAATTTAAATGCTAATTCCTTAGTTAATCTAAGAGTAACTAAGGGAGAATTAGATAGTTTGGTCGAAAATAAAAGGGCGATTAAGGCAGATGGTGGAAAAGTATATTTAACAGTAAATGCAGTTGATGATCTTTTAGCGGGAGTAGTAAATACAGAAGGTATAATAGAAGCTAGAACTATTGCAGATCTAAAAGCTGAAAATTCTGCTGAAACTAAAACTGGTTATATTGAAATTTTTGCTCATGGTGGAGAAACTAAAATTGATGGAAAACTAATTACAGGAAAAAAAGAAGGTTTTGTAGAAACTAGTGGCCGAGTCTTTAATTTAGGTGAAAATGCAGAAATTAGAAGTGGACATTGGTTAATAGATCCAACAAATATCAATATTGATGCTGATTTTGCTAATACTTTAAACTCAAGTTTAAATAGTGGTAATGTAACAATTAATACGGAAGGTTCTAATGCTGATGAAGGCAATATAGATATTAATTCTGATCTTAGCTGGTCTGCAGCAACAAAACTAGAATTAGAAGCTGATAATGATATTAATGTTAATGCTGTAGTTGAAAATAAAAATAATAATGATGGTGGAATTTATTTTAAAGCAAATGGTGATGTTTATTTTGCAGATACTGGTAAAGTAATTATTAATAATATTAAGCAGCTGCAGTGGATTGATACAGCTCGCCAAAGAGAAAATTTAACACCTAAAACTTCTAGATTGGTAAGTCCTGAATATGTAGTAGGAAATTATGAGCTAGGTAGTGATCTTGATGCTAGCTTAACAAATGGTAGTTTAGATTGGCAGCCAATTGGAAACAATAGTGTGGGATTTAAAGGTAATTTAGATGGTAAAAATTATAGTATCAATAATTTTAAGCTTGATTCTATAAATAGTGATCTTGGTCTTTTTTCTAGTCTCTATAATTCTGATATTCGAAATTTAAAATTTAAAAATGCCGAAATTACTGGTGAAAATCGAGTTGGAACTCTTGCAGGTTCTGCTTCAAATACTCATATTGAAAATGTTCATACTGACTCGATTGTTAAAGGGTGGAGTGATGTTGGTGGTTTAGTTGGAAGTCTAGGGACTGCTTTTCGGACAATTAAAAATAGTTCCAGCAGTGGTAGTGTAGATGGTTATGCAAATGTAGGAGGACTTGTTGGTAGTTTAAACTATTCTAAAATAGAAAATAGTTATTCAGATGCAGATATTGGCTCAGATTCTATTGCTCCGCGAGACTTTGCGGTTAGAGGAACTTATAATACCGGCTTTGGTGGTTTAGCTGGATCTAGTTATAATTCACAGATTATAAATAGTTATTCAAAATCTAACTTAGATTTAGCTTTCGAAAACAATGTAGGTGGCTTAGTTGGTTATGCAAGAGAAAGCAAAGTTGAAGATAGCTATTATCAGGGGACAGTTATTGGTAATCATAGAGTTGGTGGCTTAGTTGGTTATTTAGGACTTGACTCAAATTATAATCTTAAAGCTTCTGCCTTAGCTCCCGAAAATGTTGAAAAAGCATTAATTAGCAATAGCTGGAGTCAAGGAACAATTAAAGCTAATTATTTAGTTGGGGGTCTGGCGGGAGAGACTAATGGAGTAGAAATTAGTAATAGTTATTCGAAAATGTCATTTAAAGAACCCGAGAGAATAATAAGTTTTAAAACAGATTTAAGAATTAGACTAGAAAATACAATAATTGGTGGCTTAATTGGTGGTTCAATGAATTCTATTATTAAAAATAGCTATGCAGCAAGTGATTTTGAGCTGCCAAATAGTGAAATTATAGGTGGCTTAGTTGGTTATGGTATTGATAGTAAAATAGAAAACAGCTATTTTAAAGGGCAAATAAGGGGCTCCAGATTTATTGGAGGTTTAGCTGGTAGAATGGAGAAAAGACTTCAACCCCCTGGAACTATTGAAAATAGCTATGCTCAGGCGAAAATTATTGCTGATGATTATGCAGCTGGTCTAGTGGGGATTTTAAGAAATGAAAAAATATTAAATTCTTATGCTGCTGTTGAAATGATTAGTCAAGGTGAAAATATAGGTGGATTATTTTTAACTGAGCCAGATAGAACTTTAGCAGCTCGCCTTTCCATACCTGAGTTACCAGAAAATGAAATAGTAGCCAGTTTTTATGATAAAAATCTAAATCCAGATGCTTTAGGGGAAACTGAATATGGTAAAACAACTAAAGAGCTTAAGGATTTTGCTACTTTTAAAGAAGCTGGCTGGGAGATTAAGAAAAAATTTGGCAATAAAAATGATTATCCTGAACTAATTTTCAATGAAAATTCTGCCAGATGGATAATTGAAGTTGCAAGAGAAATAGATGGCTCAGAGTTCATTAAAGATATTTATACTGTGGTTTTAGTTGTTAATGATGATTTTATTAATAATTTAAATGAAGATCCTGTTTTAGCTATTGGTACAGAACAGGTTTATTTAAGTGAATTGAGCCGAGGGGGAAATGATGAGGGCTCAACAAATAATTCGGAAGCTGCTAATCCAAATAATAATCTTATTCGAGTTAGAGTAGATAAAGATTCTCTAATTGAATTAATTAATGGAGGTATTAGTTTACCTGAAGGAGTAGAACAAGTTTTTTATTTAGCAGAAGAAGATTAAAATCATTAAAGCCTGAGTTTAAAAACTTGGGCTTTATTTTTTTATAAATAGTCAAAAAAAAGACTGCTAGATCTTAGTTTGTCTGGATTATTAGCCAGATATCTGTTATAATTAAACTATCTACTTAAATTAAGAAAGGGGGCAGCTGAGATGAAAAAAATACTTTTTTTGCTGATTATTATTTTAATGCTATTTTCACTTAATATTTATGCAAATCAGCCAACTAGTTTAGATGTTGAAAATGATAATTTAGCAGCAGATTTAGAGCAAAATAAGACTTTTTCTGATTCAGCGCGCAAAGAACTCTTAGGTATTGCCTCTCAGTTTGATCAAAAGCCAGCTGCCGAGATAGATATCAATAATTTTGATTTTCAAAGTCAGAATTTAGAGCTGCCTCTAATTAATTTAAAGAGAAAACAGCAATTAAATTTAAGTCAGGATTTTAAATTAAATGCTAATTATCAACAAAAAGATGCTAAAAAAATAGAAACAGCTGCTGATTTTCAATTAGAATATGCCTTAAATCCTAGAACTTCGCTCAGAGCTGGTTATGCAGTCTCAAACCAAGAATGGTGGAATTTGCAAATACCTGCAGCTAAGACAGAGGATTTTGAAACTGAGCCAGATAATGATTCTGAGACTGGAGCAGAAACTAATTTAAATAGTAATTTTGATAAAGTTTATCAAAATGAAATTGAAAGCAGTCATAGTTTAGGTTTAGCATATCAACCAAGTGATAGATTCGAGGTTTCAGCAGACTATATAGAAAATAATGATTTTGGCAGTTATTATGATGAAAGCTGGGATTTAGTTGGGAATTCCAAAGTCTTTGGTTTAAAATATAATTATCCCCAGGGTTCTTCAATTAGTGCCCGCTATCAAGTTGATCAGGGAGCAGATGCTACTCAGCAAGTTACTGGAGTTGATTTAACTTTTAATAATTTGGCCACTTTTAGTGCAGCTTATAAGCTGCTTGATTTTGATGAAATAGAAAATGATTTATTTCAGCAAAAAACGGCTTGGGATTTAGGTTTAGGAGTTCAGTTAAACGAAGATTATGGAGTAGCTTTGGGTTATGAAATCATTGAAACAGAAGATCAAAAAGAGTCTGAGAAGAAATTTAAGGCCTCTTTTGAAATAAATTTTTAGTTTAAAAATAAAAAGGATGGTGGAGCTCTTTTGTCATTAAAAATTAAACAAACAATCAGTATTTTGCTTTTAACTCTTTTGGTTTTTACACCTTTTTTACAGTTTAATCGGGCAGAGGCAGTTGGAATTATACCGCTTAATCGTTTGGCAGAAATGGAAAAATTACTTTATGGTTCAGTTTCTGAAAAACCGATTTTGGAAAGAGTTGATGACTTAGAAAAGACAGTTTATAGTTCTGTGCAATCTGGCTCAGTAGTTAAAAGATCTGAAAGATTAATTGATGACCTTTTAAGCACTACTGAAGACTCAACTTCTTTATTATTTCTATTTAATACTATCGAATGGTCTATTATGGGAGAGTTAAGTGGAGGTAATCTAATTGAGAGATTAGATAACTTAGAAGAAATGGTTAGTGGAGAACAAAATGAAGGTCCACTTAAAGCTAGAATTGAAAAATTATATAATTTAACTATTAAAGGCCAAGAAATGCCAGTTGAAAAAGTAGAAAGTAGGACTAACCAGCTAATTAGAATCGAATTATTAGAGAAAATTAATTCGAATACAGCTCGTAGAGGAGAAAAAGTCGCTTATCAAGTTATAGAAGATATTAAAGTTAATAAGACTTTAATTATTCCTAAGGGTACTCGCGGTCAATTAGAAGTTACTAAAATTGAAGAAGCTGGTAAAATGGGTAAAGATGGAGATATTAAAATTGGTTTTCCTAGTTTAGAAACAATTGATGGCAGTGATTTGGCAGTTGCTATCCAAGAAGAAGCCCAAGCAGAAAACAAATCGCAAAAACTGGCCATTGGTGCTAGTGTTTTAGGAACAGCTCTTTTGGGTTTACCAGGAGTTGTAGCAGGTTATTTTGTAGAAGGTAAAGACGAAGAAATCCCTGCTGGTTCTGAAATGTATATTCAGGTAACTGAAAGCAAAGAATTATATGGAGTAATTGTTAAATAAGTCATTTAAATCTAAACCTGCCTTCATTTTCGAGGCAGGTTTTAAAAATTAATTAGGAGCAGTTATTGTGCTGAATAAAAGAGAAAGAAAAATAAATGAAAAGTTAATAATAATTTTTGCTATTAGTATTTTACTCTTTAGTTCTCTGCCAGTTTTGGCAGCAGTAGAAAATTTGACTGATAATTATCTTTTAGAAGCAGATAATATTACTTTTTTAAAGCAAAAAAACTTGCTTTTGTTTACTGGTAATGCTTCCTTTAAATCAGTAGATTTCGAAATTAAAGCTGAGCGTTTTAAAGTTGATACAGCAGCTAAAACAGTAGAAACAGAAGCTCAAGTAGTAATTTATTCTGATAAAGATAATGTGCAGGGTTCAGGACTTTTTTATAATTATGAAACTGAAAAAGGAAAAATTTATGAGGCAGATGGTAGTTTAGGTAAACTTAATTTTTCTGGTGAAATATTAAAAATAATTTCGGTTAATCCTCTAAAAGCCGAAATGGATTCTGCTAGATTTACTCCTTGTAGTCGCAAAGATCCACATTATCATTATTGGGCTAAGGAAGTAGAGATTAATGATGATAATACTATGGATATTTACCATCTTGTACCTTTTGTTGGTAAAATACCTGTTTTTTATCTTCCTTATTATTCTGTTACTTATGATCCAAATGATGAAGATTCACTTAAAAGTACTTATCCTATGCCAAGAGTTGGTTATGATAATGATCGGGGAGTTACAGTCGAATTTAATTATCCTTATCAGATAAGTGAGCGCAATTGGGGAGAAATTAATTATTTAACTGAAGGACGAGAAGATGATCGTTATGAAACTAGACGCTTTACTAATTATCATCAATTATCTAAGTCTTGGCTTTTTAAAAATCGCTATCAATATCTTTATAACTATGATTTAGATGATGAAGAATTAGATGATTTTGATGAGGAATTTTTTAGTTCTTTAGTTTTTAATCGCGGCAAATATGCTTTAGAAGCAGGAATTGGTAAAGATTTGCAGGCAGAAGATGATGATCAGGACCGTTATTTGCTGAGCGGCCGTTATCGCTTTGATAATGGATTGAGAACTAATTTTAAACATGAATATAATTTTGACTGGGAACAGGTTAAAGAAAAATATACTATGAGTTATAGTAAACATTCAATTAACTGGAATTTAAAATATGTTGATGGAGAAAGTTATAATTATTATCCTTATTTAACTTTAGCTTTTCCTTCTGTTTTAGGAGTTAGAACAACAATTGGTAGTGGGCGAGTTGAAAATAAGGGGACAGAACTAAATAAAGAAAGAATTAATTTTCGCTATAACTTTAGACAACCGCTTCCAGCTGGATTTTCTTATCATCTAGCTTATAATTATCGTTTAGATCACTACCGGAGTGGTTATGATTATAATTATCATTATACAACTTTAAATACAGGCTTTAAACATCAACTGCGATTTAATAAAAAGTATAGACTTAATTCTTCTTTGTTTTTTCAAAAAAATTATCCTTGGGGTCAGAGTCCTTTAGTTGATGATCGTGAAGATCAAGATCGCTTAATTAAACCAGCTCTGACTTTAAATGTTAACCGAAAATTTAAAGATTCTTCTTTGAGAATTAAAACAAGTGCAATTTATGATCTTGATTTAGAAGATTGGGATGAAATAAATCTGCGTTTTACTCAACAAGAAGATTGTTATAGTCTTTTTCTTAATTATGAATTTAAAGATGAGAGTATTAGTTTTGGGATTGAAATCTAAATTAAGTTTAAACTGGAAAATAATTTAATTAAATAATTTTTTAACAAAAATTGCTCAAATTAGCAGGAAATTTAAGAGAGTCGGTGAAGAGTAAAAGAAAAGGGTGATTTTTGTGAAAAAAAAGATAACTTTTGCCGGCTCTATTTTAGTTTTTAGTCTAATTTTTTTGCTGATTCTCTCTCTTAGTAGTTTTGCTAAAGCTTATCAACCAGAAATTAGTGGAAGTATGGAAAGTGGAGATAGACTCTATACTGAACCTGGCAACTGGGAAGATGATGATCCCCTTGATTATTATTGTTATGATAAACTATGGTTAAAATATAAGCAAAAATTAGCAGTTGGAGAATATTACTATTTTAAAGTCCAGCGGCAAGAAAAAATATATGATCAAAGTCAGAGCTATAATAGTCTAAATTTTGAAACAGAAGCAAATTACACTTTTTATTTAACTGAAAAATTAAGAAATCGTTTTAAAGTTTTATGGCGTGATAAAGATTATTTAGAAGCTGAATATGCAACAAAAGATTATGAGCTGACCAGATTGCAGTACACTTTACAGTATAAATTAAATCCAATCCACTCTTATCAGCTGATTTTGCAAAAACAGTGGACTAATTATGAGCTGGATTCTGATTCTGATTATCAGCGTGACCGGGTTGCTCTTAAATGGGGCTGGAAGGTGAATCCTGATTTGAAGCTTGACACTAAAATTCAGTATGATTGGCAGCGGAATGATAATAATTCGGGTCGTTCTGATAAGGATGGTCGGAAAATAGCAGTTAAATTTAAATATAAGTTATAGCTTAAAATAAGCTTTATTTTTAAGTCTCTTTAGTGTTGGATTTTTCTCAAAACTTTATAAAAAAAATTATTTGTGATATAATATTTTCAATGAGTAGAATAATAATTTTCTCGTGTTAATCAACAAAGGAGTTGATCAATTTTGAGTTATATGTCCAGATATCGTGATTGGCTTGTGAGCGATTATTTTGATGATCAAACAAAAAAAGAGCTAGAAGCTATTAAAGATGATGAACAAGAAATAGAGGAACGATTTTATAAAAATCTGGATTTCGGCACAGGTGGAATGAGAGGTAAGATGGGCGCTGGTACAAATCGAATTAACAAATATATAGTTCGCAAAGCTACACAGGGTCTGGCTAATTATATAATTAACTATAGTGATCACGGCAGAGAACAGGGAGTTGTAATAGCTTATGATTCTCGCCATAATTCACCCCAGTTTGCTTTGGAGGCCGCTCTTGTTTTAGCTGCTAATGGAATTAAAACTTACTTATTTGAGGGAATGCGGGCAACTCCAGAACTTTCTTTTGCTGTTAGAGATTTAAAAGCAGTTGGAGGAATAGTGATTACTGCCAGTCATAACCCACCAGAATATAATGGTTATAAGCTTTATTGGCAGGATGGCGGTCAGGTAGTACCAGAACAAGCTAGAGATATTATTGCTGAAATAGAAGAAATAGACGATTTTTCTATTGTTAAAACAATGACTAAAAAAGAGGCTTTAGCAGAAGGTCTTTTAAATTATATTGGCAGTGAACTTGATCAAAAATATTTAAATACTCTGCTTGAGGTTTTACCAGAAACAGAGCTTGCTGCTGCTAAAGGTAGTAATTTAAAAATTGTTTATACCCCTCTGCATGGAACTGGAAGTACTGTAGTACCTCAGCTTTTGGCTGATTTGGGTTTTAATAATTTAGCTGTAGTTCAAGAACAGGCAGATGGTGATTCTAATTTTTCTACTGTTGAGAGTCCAAACCCCGAAGAAGTCTCTGCTTTTGATTTAGCTTTAGATTTAGCAGAAAAAGAAGAAGCTGAACTAATTATTGCTACTGATCCTGATTGTGATCGGATGGCAGCTGCTGTGCGTGACCAAGATCATAACTATCAGTTTTTAAATGGAAATGAAGTTGGAGCTTTATTTGCTGATTTTCTCTTAAAAACTAAAAAAGAAGCAGGAACTTTAACTGAACAAGGAGTTATTATCAAATCTATTGTTTCTACAGATTTAGTTGTAGATATTGCAGCTGCTTTTGGAGTAGAAGTTTTAGATGTGCTGACTGGCTTTAAATTTATTGGCGAAAAAATTACTGAATTTGAAAATGAAGATTCTAAAGTAGATGCTAAAGATTTTATTTTAGGATTTGAAGAAAGTTTAGGCTATTTGATCGGCAAATATGCCCGTGATAAAGATGCTGCTGTAGCAGCTGGCTTATTTTCAATTATGGCTTTAAAATATCAAGCAGCAGGTAGTTCTGTTTTAGAACGCTTAGCAGAATTAAGAGCTAAATATGGTTATTATCTGGAGGATTTACATTCAATTAGACTTGAAGGTAAAGAAGGTCAGGAAAAAATAACTAAAACAATTGCTCATTTAAGAGAAAAATGTCCAGAGCAGATTGCTGACTTTAAAGTTGAAAAAATTAAAGATTATAAGCAGTCAAAACTTTTTGATTTAGAAGCAGAAACAGAAACAGAACTTGAGCTGCCTCAATCTAATGTACTCCAATATTTATTGGCAGATGATCTGAAATTAACAATTAGGCCTTCAGGAACAGAGCCTAAACTCAAATTCTATTTTGCTGTTAGAGCTGATACACAGTCAGCAGCAGCAGAAAAATTAGAGGGCTTTAAAACAAAAGTTATGGCAGAAATTGAGAAGTTAATGCAAGATATTTAAAATAGATGCTAAAAAATAAATAGTTTGATTTCTAAGAGAGGCTTTGAGGTCTCTCTTTTTTAACATTTAGCTAAATAAATGTTATAATAAGTAGTGAAAATAATACAAATTTAGGAGTGATAAAATGAAAGTTAAAAAAGCGGTAATTCCAGCTGCAGGCTGGGGAACTAGATTACTTCCTGCTACTAAAGCACAACCAAAAGAAATGCTGCCAATAGTTGATAAACCAGCTATCCAGTACATAGTCGAAGAAGCTGTGGCAGCTGGGATAGAAGATATTTTAATAATCACCTCAAAAGATAAAGAAAGTTTAGAAAATCATTTTGATAAATCTCCTGCCTTAGAACAGGCTTTAGAAAAACAGGGTAAAAGTGAATTATTAAAGCAAGTTAAATCTATTTCTGAAATGATTACTATTCACTCAGTTCGTCAAAAAGAACAAAAAGGTTTAGGTCATGCTATTGCCTGTGCTCAAAGTTTTGTTGGGAATGAACCTTTTGCTGTTTTATTAGGTGATGATATTATTCAAGCTGAAGAACCAGTAATTAAACAAATGATGGATGTTTATGCTCAAAAACAAGCTGCGGTTTTAGGTTGTAAAACAGTAGCTGAAAAAGATGTTAGTAAATATGGGATTGTTGCTTATAGTAAAAAAGAAGGTGATATTTATCAGGTTGAGGATTTAATTGAAAAACCAGCAGTTGAAAAAGCACCTTCTAAATTAGCTATTTTAGGGCGTTATATAATTACACCTGAGATTTTTGATATTTTAGCAGAAACTGAAGCTGGTAAAGGTGGAGAAATTCAGCTCACAGATGCTTTAAAAACTTTACTTGCTCAACAAAAAGTTTATGGCTATGATTTTAAAGGTCAGCGCTATGATGTTGGCAATAAAATGGGATTTTTAAAAACAACTGTTGAGCTGGCTTTAGCTCATCAAGATTTAGGAGCTGAGTTTAAAGCTTATCTAAAAGAGTTAACAGCAGAATTAGAATAATTTGCTTGCTAATTTAATTTAGTGCTTAAAATTTAAAAAATTCACTTAAGATTTCTTCTTTTAAATCAGCAGAAATTACTTTTTTTAACTCCGCTTTAGTTTGTGGTTGAGCTAAAATAATTTTCGAGGCCCTTTTGCTGCCGATCCCAGGTATAGATTCTAATTCTTTTTTGCTATAAGCAGCTGGTTTTTGGGGCCATTTTAAAGCAGTAATTGAACGATAGCCGTGATCAACCACTTTTGCTTGCTTAAAAAAGGAATCTTTTTGGTCAATAACTGCTGTCAGTATAGGATAAGTTCCTAGCTGGCGGCAGTAGTTTAAACTACCTTTTTGTTTTTCAGAATAAAGGTCAGTTAAAATAACTCCACTTGGAAAAACTTTTTTGAGCATTGCTTGATTAATATTTTTATTTATTTTTTGTTTATATTTTTTAAACTCTCCCTGACTATATTTTACTTCAGGATAACTGCCTAAACGGACTACCTGTCTAATATTAATTCGGCGTAACATTAAATTATTAGCTAATAGTTTTTCTAAAAATTGATAATTGTGTTTTAGAGTAGCTCTACTTTCTCCAATTAGTCCGTGCAGAAAATTAAGTCCAGGTAGCAGTTTGGGAATTCCATTTTCACGCTGCCCACCTATTTGATTCATTAGTTTAATAGCAAAAAAGTTTTCTTGAGCAGTACTATCAATATTATTTTGAGCTAGGACTTTTGGATCAGCAGATTCTAAACCAAAAGCAGCAGTATCACCAGGAGTATTGTATTTACTAATAGTTTCTATTATCTGAGCAGCTTTTGTTGGATTTTTAGCTATTTCAGCGGGATTCATATTATCCATATGCAGAACTTTAAGTTCTGGATCAGCCTGACGGATGCCGCGGTAAAGTTCTCTAATTTGAGCTGGGTTTAAGTCAAAACCATCTTTTTTAGCTTGAGCTCCATAAAGCAGCAGGTCAGTTTGACTGCCAAGTCGGTAATGATGGATGCCTTGAGCAGCTAAAGTTTTTACTTCTTCACTAATTGCTTCTGGTTGGCGGCTATAAGTTAATTTTTTTAAGCGTTCACTACAAAATGCACAGTGACTTGGTCTGGGACAGCCTCTAAAAGTTTCTAATTCAGCTATTAAATTGGGGAAATTAGGATGTTTATTCACAACCTGGGCTCCAGTTAGAGCAAATTTGTTAATATATTGTTCTGCTTTTAGAGCTGGAATTTCAGTTTCAGTTAAGCGTTGGTAAAGGTCAAGGGCTGCTAGTTCTTTAGTTAAGATATCATAATTTTTTTCAAACTTTTTTCTCATTTCCTTAATTAAAGTAATTGGGCCAGCTAAAATTTTAGTTGGATAAAAAACTTTTTGACCAATTTCTTTAATTTCAGCAGCTGAGGCAGGTTGGCCTCCTAGATAATTACCAGGAACTGTAGTTCCTGCCACTAAAATTAAGATATCTAAACTTTCTAATTCTTGTAGTTTAGAATCTTTTTGCTGACGAAATTGATCAATAGTTAAGTAATTTAAATTTTCTTTTTGGATTCCAGCTTCAATTAAAGCTCCCCAGAGATAGCGAATATGGGGTGAAATATATGGTGGGACTCCAAGACAAGAAGGCTCATCTAAATAACCGTCGATGATTGTAATTTTTAGTTTAGTATTTTTCATTAAAAATCCTTTCCTATTTCTTTATTTATTTTAATTTTATTTTTAATTTTCAGTTTGAGTTTAAACTCTAAATTATATTATAACATAAAGTTGAGAGAGCTTAAAAAATGTGAAATAAATACTTTAAAAAGCAGGATTTAGCTCTTTGAGATTAAATATATATAAGTAGGAAATTGAATCACAATAAAATTTAGTTTTAAAAAAGTAATTTATTACTGGAGATGAAAATTTTGAAAAAATACAGGCATTATTATCCGATTTTATTAGCTTTAATTTTGCTTTTAGTTTTAAATGGTTCAGCAGCTGCAGCCTATTTTCGTTCTAATTTAAGTGATTTTGTTAAGACTGAGGGGCAAATAACTGTACCCATCTTTGTACCTACAGAACAGTTTGCAATCAAAACTGAGTCTCAAGCCATTTTAATTAGCAATGAAAATGATAAAATAGAGTTAAATCAGGGTCAAAACTATTTTATCAGCCAGGCTGAATTAGAGTTAGCAGAGGCTCCTGTTACTAAAACTAAAAAATCAGTTTGGGGAGTTCAAGTTGTGGCTAGTTCTGATTTGAAAAAAGCAGAGGCTTTAAAGGTAGAGTTAACTAATCAGTTTGAGCAAGCAAAAGAGCTAGATTTCGAAATTTTAAAAGAAGCTGATTTATATAAATTAGTTGTTGGCAGTTATGAGCAGCGGCAAAAAGCAGAAGCTCTGCAGGAGGAGTTGGAGAGTGCTGGTTTTAAGGGTTGGCCGCGTCAGTTTGTAAAGGAAATAATAACTGAGCCAGCTGAGTCAGCAGTGAGCAAAAATGGTGATTTAAATAAGCTGAGAGTCAAAAAAGATGTTAATCTAGCAGCTGGATCTAAAAGTCTTAAATTATATAATTTAAAGGCAGAAAAGTTAAAAGAGGCCTATACCTTTAAATTAAAAGGTGATTTTCAGATAGCAGGTAGAAAAATGAGTGGTCAATATAGTTTTGGCCCTTTAGCAAAATCAGTTTTATTTAGCTATAAGACTGATTTGGAAGAGCTAACTGCTTACCTTTTGCAAAAATACTGTAAAGCTGAGACAGATCCCAAAGCACTTCAGGCTCAAGCAATAATTTATCGAACTAATCTTTTATATCAGCTTGAAGTTAAAGGAGCCCGCTTAACAAATTTAATTGATGTAAATTTTGGCCTTTTAAAAACTGTTTTCAAAAAAGCAGCAGCTGCAACTGAGGGAGAAGTTTTGACTAAGTCAAATGAATTTTATTATAATAGTGACTTTTCTCTCAAGCAGATTAAAAAACCCAAAGCTGGTTTAATTGCTTTAGCAAAAACAGATTATGATTACCAAGGAATGATAAATTATTATTATCGTAGGTCTAAAATTGAAAATTTAAATGAACTTTTAGATAGTGAGCAGACAGTTGAAGCTCGGATTAAGCGGGGGCTAAAGTTTAGAGAAATCAGGCAGCTTAGTTGGTCTGGCCCGAGGGTTTTAACAATTTTAGATTTAGATTTAAATAGTGATAATTTAAAATTAAAGCCAGTTTTAGCTCAGGGAAAAACTATTGGTAAAGAAGATTTGCGGTCTTTAATTAAAAAACATTCTGCTTTAGCTGGAGTTAATGGAAGCTATTTTGATGGTCAGGGAACTCCTTTGGGTTTAGTTTACCTTGAGGGTGAGCTGGTTAGTGAACCGCTTTATAAGCGCAGCTCACTTTTGATTGGCCCTCAAAATCAAATTGCTTTTGCTCAAGTAGATTGGTCTGGTAAAATAGTAATTGGTCAAGCAGAAAAGTCAATTGCAATTGATGGTATAAATCGCAAAGCAAGGGCTGGGGAATTAATTGTTTTTAACCATTACTATGGTGCCCAGATGCCACCTTTGGCAGCAGGAGAGTTAGATTTGATTGTGCGTAATCAAAACTTTTTGGGTTTAGAAACTGAAACAGGCAAAAGCTCGCCGATTCCAGCTAATGGTTTTGTACTCAGGATTCCAGCGGTTGAGTCTCTGCAAAAAAAGCTGAAGCCTCAAATTTTAGCAGCTCAAGCTCAAAAATTTAGCTTAGAACATAGTTTTGAACCTGATTTTAAGCAAAAAAATATTTTATCTGCTCTTGGAGGTGGCCCTCAGCTTTTAAAAGCTGGCAAAATTGAGATTACTGGTCAAGCAGAAAATTTTCAGGCAGATATTTTAACTGGTAGAGCCCCGAGAACTGCAGTGGCTTTAACAGCTGATAACCACCTTTTATTATTAACAATTGATGGTAGACAATCTGATTTAAGTGTTGGCATGACTTTAAGGGAATTAGCTAAAACTCTGCAAGAAATGGGAGCTGTTTCTGCTATTAATTTAGATGGTGGTGGTTCAGCTCGAATGGTTATTCGCAATTTTACAATGAGTAATCCAAGTGAAAAAAGATTAATTTCTAATGGGATTTTGGTTGGAGAAGAAGCTGAAGAAAAAGATGAAGATTAATTTCAAATAGGCTATAAGGAGTAATTAAATGTTAAAAAAATCAATTATTTTAGTAATGACAATAGTTTTTTTAGGACTTAGTTTGACCACAGTTAGTGCAGCAGATTTAAAATCAATTAGTTATTCAATTGCAGGAGATTCTTCTGATATTGATACTTTAGAGCTGGAGCCAGAATTTCGTTTAAGAGGAGGTTATCCAGCCAAAATTAATTTGGCCTTTGATGGTGACGATTTTTATTTAGGAACAGATCTGGGTCTGAACCTTTTAGTAGCTGATAATTTAAAATTGGATCTTAATTTAATGTTAACAAGTGAAGTCGATAATCAGGATTTAGGTAAAGCTGTAGGTTTGAAAGCAGAGACTAGAAGTAGAGAGCTTAGCTTTTTTTGGCAAACATATTATTTTATTGATGATGATTTAGATGACCATGCTTATTATACTGGTGGAGTTAATTATGGACTTGGAGGCCGGAGTGATTTAGTAATCAGTTTTGGCAACCAGTATTGGGATTTAGATAATGATGTGCTTAAACTTGGGCTTAAATATAGAATGTAGGAGGAAGCAATGGATAATTATCATTCAGCTGATTTAATTAAATATATAAATAAATTTGAACAACAAAAGATTATGGTTTTAGGGGATTTAATAGCAGATAAGTTTATTATTGCTGATCCTGAAAGATTATCAAGGGAAGCACCTGTTTTGATTTTACAGCATCAAAGCGAGAAAATTTTGCCTGGTGGTGGTGCTAATGCTGCTGCTAATTTGGCTAGTTTGGGAGCAGAAGTTGATTTGATGGGGGTTGTGGGCTCTGATTTAGCAGCTCAAGCCCTCAAAGAGGAGCTAGAAAGAAGAAAAATTATGACAACAGGGATTATAAAAGATTGTGAGCGTCCTACAGCTGAGAAGACTAGAATTTTAGCTGGTGGTGAACAAATTGTTAGACAACAGGTAGTTAGAGTTGATAAGGTCAAAAGTTTTGATCTTAATCCTAAGTTAGTAAAAGAGTTAGAGACTTATTTAAAAGCTAAAATTGAGGCAAGTGATGCCATCCTCTTTTCTGATTATGGTAATGGTATTTTTAATTCTAAGACTACAGCCCATTTTCTTGAGGCTGCTGCTGATAAAATTTCGGCAGTAGATAGCCGTTATCAGCTGGAAGCTTTTAAGGGGGCTTTGATTGCAACTCCTAATTTAGAGGAAGCAGCTGCTGTTTATGGCAGTGAATTAGCAAATCAGGCTGAGGTAGAAAAGGCTGGTTTGCAAATGAGAGCTGATTTAGACTTAAAATATCTTTTAATAACACAAGGTGGAGCTGGAATGACTCTTTTTGGTCCCAATTCTACTGTTGATCATATAGCTGCAGCTAATTATTCTGAGGTTTTTGATGTAACTGGAGCTGGTGATACTGTTGTGGGGACTTTGACTTTAGCTTTAGCTGCTGGAGCACCTGTAGAAATAGCAATTAGAATTGCTAATCATGCAGCTGGAATTGTTGTTCGCAAAAGTGGTGTAGCTACGGTTACTAAAACAGAATTAATAAAGGAAGTGAAAAAAAATGACAGCTAAAATAATGCAATTAGATGAATTAAAAGCCCAAGCCAAAAAAGATAAAGCAGAATCTGAGTTACTAGTTTTTACAAATGGCTGTTTTGATATTTTACATGTTGGTCATATCCGCTATTTAAAAAAGGCAGCTGCCTTAGGTGATAAGCTGATTTTGGCAGTTAATAGTGATAGCTCAGTTAAGAGTTTAAAGGGTGAGATGAGACCATTTGTGCCAGAGTCAGAAAGACTAGAAATGCTGGCTGCTTTAGAAATGGTTGATTACTTAGTTTCTTTTGCCGAAATTGATGCTACTAAATTGATTAGAGAAATTGAACCCCAAATTTATGTTAAGGGTGGAGATTATAGAATTGAGGATCTGCCAGAGGCAGAAACTGTTTATAATTATGGTGGTAAAATTGTTCTGGTGACAGAAGTTAAAGGTAAATCAACAACTAATTTAATTCAGAAAATAAAGCAGAGCAAAAATGAAAAATAACCAGTTTCAGACTTTAATTCTGATTTTAATGACTCTCTTACTTTTGGGAGCAACAATGCTGGAGTTAGGGGTTTCCTTTAAGGATTTAATCAGTTTTTAAAAGCAAGCTAAACCAGGATGGGGGGATTTTCTTGTTTAAAGAAAAAGAAGAAGCAGAAATCATACAGATGGCCCAAGCTGGAAATGACTTTGCAATTGAGTATTTAATTAATCAAAATATGGATATTGTTTATGCTAAATCTCGTTTTTTCTTTATTAAGGGTTTAGACCATGATGATGTAATCCAGGAAGGAAGAGTTGGCTTATATAAAGCAATTAGAGATTTTAGAGCAGAAAAAGGTGCTTCTTTTCGGGGCTTTTCCCAACTTTGTGTGCACAGACAGCTAATCTCTGCAATTAAAAAAGCAAATAGACAAAAACATGTACCTTTAAATACTTCGGCTTCACTTGATAAGAGTCTTGATTATGGTTCTGAATCAGGGAGGACATTTAACGAAATTTTGCCTGATGAAGGGGAAAATTTAGAAAAAAAGTTTATCTGTCAGGAAACTCTCAGTACAATTATTGGAGAACTTTCTGAGGATTTAACTGATTTAGAATGGAATGCTTTTATGCTTTATTTAGATTGTAAATCTTATCAGGAAATATCAGATCAACTAGATATTAATGTTAAAACTGTGGATAATGCTTTACAGCGAGCTCGCAAAAAAATTGATGATCTCCGCCAGCATTATAATCTCAAGGGAGTTGTTAACTAAAAGGAGTTGTTAATTAAATTGAAGGTTTTAGATATTTTAAAAGATTTAGTTTATCCCGAAAAACCAGTTTGTTTAGCTTGTGGTCGTAGATATGATCATTCTGAAATTAAAGCTATTTGTGATCGCTGTTTAGCCAAATTTTCTTTTATTACTGAAGCCTGTCCTCTGTGTGGAAGAGAAGTTATACCAGCAGCTTTAATTGAAGGCCATCCCTGTCCTGAATGTGAAAAAGAGAAGCCACCTTATAATTTTGCGCGCAGTGTTTTTAGCTATGCTGGTTATGCTAGAGAAGTTCTTTTAGAATATAAGTATGGACACAGACCGGATTTAGCAAAACCTTTTTCTAGGCTACTGCGACTTTATTATGCTGAATATTTTCAAAAAGAGGCAATAGATTACTTAATTCCAGTGCCCATGCATGGTGACCGCAGAACTTATCGCGGTTATAATCAGGCTGCTCTTTTGGCTGAAAATTTGGCTGGAAAAATTAATAAAGAATATAAAGATGTACTTTTGAGGGTCAAAAATTCGCTTCCTCTTTATGCTTTGACTAAAAAGGCAAGGAAATTAGAGTTAGAAGGAGCTTTTGCCTTAAAAGATGGGGTAGATCCTTCAATTTTTAAGGATAAAAACCTTTTAATTATTGATGATATTATGACAACTGGTACAACTTCTGCAGAAATATCTCATTTTGTTTTAAAAGAAATGGGAGCTGCTAATGTTTATGTGCTAACAACAGCTTCTGTCCCAGTTAAAATAAATTAATTTCAAGAAAATTATATTTTAAAGCAGGAATTAGTTTTAGTTTGTAGAATGTAATATATACAGAGAGATAAACTAAGATTTAATAATAATAGTTGTCAGAGAGGAGTGAGCTTCATGAAAATTATGACTTATGGTAAAAACATTGATGTTACCCCAGCTCTAAAGAAGCACGCCGAGGAGAAAGTACAGAAGCTTGAGAGGTATTTCAATGGAGAACCGATGGAAGTTCAGATCTCCATGGAAGTGGAAAAAGAAAGACATATTGTAGAAGTTACAACTTATGTCAAAGGTTTAATCCTACGTGGTGAAGAAGCAACTGGTGATATGTATGCTTCTATTGATGGTGTGATGGATAAACTTGAAAGACAAATTAGAAAATATAAAACTAAGATTCACGATAGATTTATTGAAAGAAAACAGGAATATAAGGAAGAATATAAAGCTAAAAGAAAAGAACAGGTTTTAAATCATCAGCTAGGTAATGAAGAGGAAACTATAGATACTGATGTTTTTGAGCCCCAAGTAGTAAAAACTAAGCGTTTTCCAATGAAGCCAATGAATGTAGAAGAAGCGTGTATGCAGATGGATCTTTTAGATCACGACTTCTTTGTTTTCCATAATCCAGATACTGAAGAAACAAATGTAGTTTATAAAAGAAAAGATGGTAATTATGGCTTAATTGAACCTAAATTTGGTTAAGCTGAAATTATAAATTATAGGAAAAAGAAAATAATAATTATAAAAAAGAGGATGCTCTGGCTGGGCATCCTCTTTAAATTGTTAGTTATGAGAAAAATTTCACTATAACCGGGTACAAGTGAGGGAATTCACTATAACCAGGTACCAACAAATAATCTAATCTGGCTTTAATTGAGTTTTAAAGCCCTAGATGATATAATTATTTTGATTGAATTAGTAAATTCAGATTAGTAAATTTGTAAATAAAATTTTTAGGGAGGAAGATAAATGCTTAAGTTCCTCAAGAACTTATTTAAAGATCCAAATCAAAAAGAATTAGAAAAATTAGAACCTTTAGTAGAAGCAATAAATGCCTTAGAGCCCCAAATAAAGGCTTTAAGTGATTTCGAATTGAAAGCGAAAACAGAAGAATTTAAAAAAAGACTAGAAAAAGGTGCAAGTCTTGATGATTTATTAGTAGAAGCCTTTGCTGTTGTTAGAGAAGCTGCACAGCGAGCAACTGAAGCTGGTTTTAGACATTATGATGTACAGCTTTTAGGTGGAATTGTACTTCATCAGGGTAAAATTGCAGAAATGAAAACAGGTGAAGGTAAAACTTTAGCTGCTACTCTACCAGTTTATTTAAATGCCCTAACAGGCAAAGGGGTCCATGTAATTACAGTTAATGACTATTTAGCTGAAAGAGATAGTGAGTGGATGGGCCAAATTTATCGCTTTTTAGGAATGTCTGTTGGAGTAATTTTAAGTGGAATGACTCCTGCAGCCAGAAAAGAAGCTTATAATTGTGATATTACCTATGGTACAAATAATGAATTTGGTTTTGATTATTTGCGAGATAATATGGCTTACAAAGAAGAGAATTTAGTCCAAAGAGATCATCATTATGCTATTTTAGATGAAGTAGATAGTATTTTGATTGATGAAGCCAGAACTCCTCTAATTATTTCTGGCCCAGTTCAGGAAAAAAGTTCAGATTATAAGAAATTTAATCGAGTTATACCAGCTTTAGAAGCAGAAGTCGATTATGAAATTGATGAAAAAAATAAATTAGTTACTTTAACAGAAGCTGGAGTTAGCAAAGCAGAAAAAAAATTAAATTTAGATAATCTTTATTCTGAAGAAAATTTTAAATTAAATCACCAGCTCAATCAGGCTTTAAAAGCTCATACTTTAATGAAAAAAGACAGAGATTATATTGTTAAAGATGGAGCAGTTAAAATTGTAGATGAGTTTACAGGTCGAGTTATGGAGGGCCGCCGCTATAGTGAGGGGCTTCACCAGGCAATTGAGGCTAAAGAAGGAGTAGAAGTCCAAAAAGGAAGTCAGACTTTTGCTAAAATAACTCTCCAAAACTTTTTTAGAATGTATAATAAATTAGCAGGAATGACAGGTACAGCTGAAACTGAAGCTGAAGAATTTATTAAAATTTATGATATGTCAGTAGTTGTTATCCCCACAAATGAGCCCATGATTAGGGAAGATATGCCAGATTTAGTTTTTACAAATAAGGAAGCTAAATACAAACATGTTATTGCTGAAATTACAAGACTTTATCAAAAAGGTCAGCCTGTTTTAGTTGGTACAGCTGATATTGAAAACTCAGAAATGTTGAGCAGAGAATTAAAAAGAGCACGAGTTCCTCACCAAGTTTTAAATGCTAAAAATCATGAGCGAGAAGCTGAAATTATTAAAGATGCTGGTCAGAAAAAAAGTGTAACAATTGCTACTAATATGGCTGGTCGAGGAACAGATATAGTTTTAGGAGAAGGAGTAGTAGAATTAGGTGGACTCCATGTTTTAGGAACAGAGCGTCACGAAAGTCGTCGGATTGATAATCAGCTGCGAGGAAGAGCAGGTAGACAGGGTGATCCTGGTGCTTCACAATTCTATGTTTCACTAGAAGATGATCTGCTGAGATTATTTGGCTCAGATAAAATAAATGGGCTTTTAGATAAAATTGGTTTAGATGAAGATAAGCCAGTTGAACACAAGCTGATTTCTAATTCTA
Source organism: Halanaerobium praevalens DSM 2228 (assembly GCF_000165465.1). Lineage (GTDB taxonomy): Bacteria > Bacillota > Halanaerobiia > Halanaerobiales > Halanaerobiaceae > Halanaerobium > Halanaerobium praevalens. The sequence continues at coordinate 2,102,187 of NC_017455.1, read as the reverse complement.
TTGAGCGAGCTCAGCAAAAAGTAGAAGGCCGTAATTTTGATATTAGAAAGGCTATTTTAGAATATGATGATGTTTTAAATAAGCAGAGAGAAGTAATTTATGCTCAGCGCAAAACCTTATTAACTACAGCTGAGTTAGAAGAAAAAATTGCTGGAATGTTAGAACAGTTTTTAGAGGATATAATGGAGATGCATATTTCCGAAGATTTGCATCCTGATGAATGGGATTTAGAGGGAATGCTCGATTATCTGCAGAATAAGGGGCTGGCCCAGGACTTAAGCTTAGCTGAGCTAGCAAGTAAATCTAGAGCTCAGATTAAAGAAAAAATAACTTTAAGTTCCTTAAGCTCTTACCAAGAGAAAAGAGAAAAAATTGACTCAGATAGATTTAATAGTATTATTAAGTTTTTAGCCTTAAGAGTAATTGATCGCAAGTGGATGACTCACCTTGATAATATGGATGAATTAAGACAGGGGATTGGACTCCGTGCTATTGGTCAAAAAGATCCTTTAACTGAGTATAAATTCGAGTCTTTTGATATGTTTAATGAACTAACTGCTTCAATTAGAGAAGACATAGTTGAAACTGCCTTTCAAATTGAAGTTGAAGCCCAAGAAAATTTACCCAAAAAAGAAATTATGCTTAATCAGTTAAATTATTCTTCTCCAGAAACTGTCTTAGAAGGTAAGTCAAAAGGGAAAAATAATTCAAATGCTGGTTCTGGAAGTGTAGGCCAGCAGACTATTGTGAAAGAAGAAGAACCAGGTCGCAATGATCCCTGCCCTTGTGGTAGTGGGAAGAAATATAAAAAGTGTTGTGGGAGATGATTTTAAGTGACAAAAGAGTTTAGCGATAAATTAGCAGAATTAAAGGCCAGTTTTCAGGATTTGAGTGATTTACTTTGACCGGGAAAAATTATTTGAAACTAAAAATAGTATAGAAGCTGAAATGGCTGCTGGTGGTTTTTGGGATGATAAAGAAAATGCTCGCCAAAAATCACAACAGCTTGATCGTATTAAAAAAAGAATCAAAGTTATTCAGTCATTAGAAGAAAAATTTGAAGAAGCAGAAATTTATTTAGAATTAGCAGCAGAAGAAGATGCAAATTTAAATAAGGAGCTACAAAATACTTTAGCTGAATTAGAAAAAGAGATTGAAAAACTTGAATTAAAATTACGCCTAAATGAACCATATGATGATCATAATGCAATTTTGTCAATTCATCCTGGAGCTGGAGGAACAGAATCTCAAGATTGGGCACAAATGCTTTTGAGAATGTACAGTCGCTGGGCAGAGGCTAATGATTATCAGTTAGAAACTCTAGATTTTAATCCAGGTGAAGAAGCTGGAATTAAAAGTGTCACTTTAATGATTTCTGGTGATTATGCTTATGGTTATCTAAAAGGAGAAAGAGGGGTTCATCGTTTAGTTCGAATTTCCCCTTTTGATGCTTCTGGTCGCCGCCACACTTCTTTTGCTTCGGTTGATGTAATGCCCGAAATTGATTCTGATTTAGAAGTGGAAATTGATGAAAACAATTTAAAGATAGATACTTATCGTGCCAGTGGAGCTGGGGGCCAGCATGTAAATAAAACAGACTCTGCAGTGCGGATTACTCATCAGCCAACTGGAGTTGTAGTCCAGTGTCAAAATCAAAGATCACAGCATAAAAATAAGGAAACAGCAATGAAAATTTTAAGCTCTAAGCTTTTAGAATTAAAAAGAGAAGCTCAGGCAGAAAAAATTGATGAGCTGGGAGGAGAACATAAAGAGATCGCTTGGGGCAGTCAGATTCGTTCCTATGTTTTCCATCCTTATAGTATGATTAAAGATCATCGAACTGATTTTGAAGAAGGAAATGTAGATAAAGTAATGGATGGTTATTTAGATGAATTTATAGAATCATATTTAAAATATAAAAGTGAAAAGTGATAGAGTGAAATTCTACTCGCAAAACTCGGGGCTTGCCCCGAGAAAGGTCAACTTAAAGATAAGCTTAAGGATGAGATTAAAAGCAAGATTAATAGTAAAAGTATAGGAAAAGGTGAATTTCTTGAAGAAAATATTAGTTGGAGTTATTTTAATAACTTTTATAATTGCAGCCTGGACTTTGGTTGGTAGAGTTAATCAAATTGATCAAAACCAGGATTTAGAAATAATATTAGATGGAAAAGCATATACAGAATTAAAAGCTTTAGAGCCTGAAATTAGTTTAGATAAATTAAAGGCGAGTGGACTTACAACCTTGGCAATTTATCAGCAGAGCTTAGAAGAATTGCTGGAAAAAGGGGCTTTAGAAAAAGTAAGTCCTTTAAATTTGAAAGAGCAAGAATTAAAAACAGAATTAAAAGCAAAGGGTCTTAATTTTAAAGAATTTGAAAAGCAAGCTTTATTTGCTGTTTTTAGTGATTCTTTATGGCAGCAGCTCAATAATCTGGCCCCAGATTTAGCAGCTGAATATGGAGCTAAGCTTTTACAAACTAAAGCTTATAATTTTCTTTATTTTCCTAACTGGCAGCAAAAGCTAGCAGATCTAAATTTAGCTTATAACCAAGAGCTTGTAGAAAAAGCTGCCACAAATGATTTAAAGCTTGCTTTAAGACCTAATAATAATTTAAATAGCTTTGCTGCTTTAGCTAAAAGTTTAGAGTCAATTAAAGCTCAGTTTCTAATTTTTGACGGAGAAGAAATTACTGGTTACCCAGCTAAAATTGAAGAAACTGCTGCTTTGATGAAAGAAAATGAGATAATTTTTGCTAAAGTAGAAGCTTTTATTGCAGCCCAAAAAGGTGCAGCCAAATTAGCTAAATTAAATAATTATCATTTTTTAAGGACTCACAGCTTACAGCAGGATGAGGTTGAGCAGATGACTGCTCAAAAAATAATTGAGCGCTATCAACTTGCTGTTCGCGAAAGAAATGTAAAATTACTTTATTATAAACCTTATCTTGAGGGAAATCAGCTTGTCCAAAAGAACTTAAACTTATTAGAGTCTTTAAGTTCAAACTTAAAAGCTGAAGGTTATCAGTTTGGCAATGCAAAAACTGCAGCCTATTTTAGTAATTCAACTTGGCATTTATTAGCTATTTTATTAGGAGTTACAGCTGCTGGTATTTTATTAGTTAATTATTTTAGTGATTTTAAATATGATAAATTATTAAATTTATTATTTTTTGTAGCATTAGCAGCAGCCTGGTATTTTTTAAGTTCAGGGCGAGAAATTTTATTAAGACAGATTTTGGCCTTAGGTGCAGCTATTATTTTTCCTGCTTTAGCAGTAATTGTATTTTTGCTAAAAAAAGATAGAGGTGCAGAAGAATTTGATTTTCCTTTAAACTTATCTTTTTTATTTTGTAATTTTACAGCTGCTGTGGTTACAGCTTTAATTGGAGGTCTTTTTGTTAGTGCAGCTTTAAATAGCAGTGATTTTATTTTTAAAATTAATAATTTCAGAGGAGTTAAATTAGCTTTTTTAATTCCTTTATTAATTATTTCTGCTTATTATTTATTAAAAATTAATTCGCAGACTTTAGTAGTTCAGATAAAAGAAATTTTGGAAACAGTAATTAAGGTTAAACATTTAGTTTTAGCTGTCTTTTTATTGCTGATAGCAATTATTTATATTGGCCGTACTGGCAATTTCCCTTTATTACCAGTTCCTGCTTGGGAATTAACCATTAGGAGTTTATTAGAAAAGCTGCTTTATGTTAGACCACGGTTTAAGGAGTTTTTAATTGGGCACCCGCTATTTATTTTTAGTTTATATTTAGCTGCTCCGAAAAGAAAAAATATCTATTTTTATCCTTTATTAATGTTAGCTTCTGTGGGTTTAGTTACTGTAGTTAATACATTTTCTCATTTACATACCCCTGTTTTAGTTTCACTGCTGAGGACTTTTCATGCTTATTGGTTGAGCTTTTTGCTAGCAGCACTTGTAATTGGTGCTTATCAATTAGTTGTTTATCTTGCTCAAAAATATTATTTAAATGGAGTTAAAGAATGAAAAAAATTGTAATTTCAGGTTATTATGGTTTTGACAATCTTGGAGATGAGGCAATTTTAGCTGGTATTATTTCTCTTTTAAAAAAGACAAATGAGGAAGTTCAAATTACTGTTTTATCAGCTAATCCTGCTAAAACTAAAAGTCTGTATGGGGTAGAGGCTGTTAGTCGTAATTCTTTAATAAATATTTTGGCTGTTTTGGCAGAAGCAGACCTTTTTCTAAGTGGTGGAGGTAGTTTGCTTCAGGATATAACTGGTAATTTTTCGGTCCCTTATTATTTAGCTGTGGCTTGGTTGGCGAAAATGCAGGGAACAAAAGTAGTTTATTATGCCCAAGGGGCTGGCCCCTTAACTAAAAAATGGAGCCAGAAATTAACAGCCATAACTTTAAATAGATTTAATCTTTTAGGAGCAAGAGACCAAAAAACCAAGAATTTATTAAAAAAAATTGGAGTTAAAAAAGAGATTAAGTTAACAGTTGACCCTGTTTTTGGGCTTTATGATCCTTTAGTTACTAAAAGACAAAAAATAAAAGCTAAAGTAGAAGTGGGTATTTCAGTTAGACCTTGGTCTGTAGATTATTTAGAACAATTAGCAGCTGCTTTAAATCAATTTGCGGCTTCAAAAAATATTAAATATATTTTATTTCCGATGCATAAAGGAGCTGACGAAGAAATCTCAGAGCAATTAAAAGCTCAATTAAAGGCTGAGACAGAGATTTTAAATTTAGCAGATCAACCAGAGCTAGCTTTAAAAAGTTTTAGTCAGCTTGATTTATTTGTAGGGGTTCGCTTACATAGCTTAATTTTTGCTCTTTTAAATCAGCTGCCTTTAGTTGCCTTAAGTTATGATCCGAAAATTGAAGGTTTAGTAGCAGATTTAGATTATTTGCCTTTAATTAAATTAGAGGAATTAGAAGCAGAAAAACTGGAAGCTGCTTTGGAAAAAATATTTGCTGCGAGGTATAGTATTCGCAAAAAATTAAAAGGATATTTAGAGTCCCAAAAAGCTGCAGCTGCAGAATTTGCTCAACTAGTTTTAGAGGAGGTAGAAGTTTGAGAAAGTTAATAAATATTTTAGGAGTTAATATTGATCAATTCAAAATGAGGGAAGCAGTGGCTAGAGTTAAAAATTTAATTAATACTCAAAGTCATTCTGCTTTAGTTGTAACTCCTAATTCGGAAATTTTGGCCCTTGCCTCTGAAAATGAGAATTTAGCTCGTATTTTAAATTCAGCAGATTTGGCAACAGCAGATGGAATTGGGGTAGTTTTAGCTTCTAAAATAATGGGAGAACCACTTGCAGAAAGAGTTGCTGGTTTTGATTTAATTAGTAATTTATTTAAAGAATTTGCAGCGTCAGATTTAAACTTTTATTTTTTAGGTTCTAAACCAGGAATTGTAGAAAAAGCAATTGCTAATCTAAAAAATGATTACCCTCAGATAAATATTGTTGGTGCTCATCATGGTTACCTTGATCAAGCAAGTCAAAAAAAAGTTTTTAGAGAGATTAATGAGAGCAAAGTTGATTTATTATTAGTTGGGATGGGATTTCCTCTGCAGGAAAAATTTCTTGACCAAAATTTAGCTCAATTAGATGTAGGAGTTGCAATTACTGTTGGTGGTAGTTTTGATGTTTTAGCAGGTGAGGTCAACAGGGCACCTTTATGGGTTCAAAGAATTGGTTTAGAATGGCTGTATCGTTTATTACAGGAGCCATCCCGTTTTAAACGCATACTTTTATTACCCAAATTTCTTTATTTAGTAATTAAAGCTAGATTTTTAGCTTAAACTTTGAGTAAAGAAATTGAAGTAAATAAAAATTATATTTTTATTTTGAGCAGGAGAAAGGTCTCTATTATTAAGGGGGTAAAATTTGAAAACAAGAATATTTTTTGATTATTTGGGAATTACTATTGGCTCATTTTTAATTGCCTTGGCTTTGGCCGTTTTTTTAGTGCCAAATAGAATTGCAGCTGGTGGTGTAGTTGGTCTGGCAACTGTAATTTTTTATTTAACTACTTTTCCAATTGGAATTACAATGTTAATTATTAATATCCCTCTCTTTTTAACTGGCTTAAAGATTATGGGAGCTGGCTTTGGGATCAGGACTATTTATGGTATAATCAGTTTATCAATTTTCACCGATTTTTTGCAGCCGCGAATGACAGCTTTAACTAATGATTTACTTTTAGCTTCAATTTATGGAGGTATTTTAGGTGGAATTGGCCTCGGTCTGGTTTTTAGATCTCGAGGAACAACTGGTGGGACAGATATGATAGCTTCTTTAGTTAATCATTATACAGGCATTACAGTTGGAGAAGGACTTTTGATGGCTGATGGGATTGTGGTTGTTTTAGCTGGGATTTTCTTTAATTTAGAAGTTGCTCTTTATGCAGCTATAACAATTTTTATTCAATCACAAACTATAGATATTGTGCAAGAAGGTTTAAATGTCAAAAAAGGTGTACTTATTATTTCCAATAAACCTGATCAGATAACCCAAATGGTAGTTGATAATTTAAATCGGAGTACAACTGAATTTGCAGCCAAAGGTGGTTATAGCTGTGAGGAAAAGAAAGTACTGCTTTGTATTATTTCGCGTTCAGAAGTTTCTGAGCTCAAAAAAGCAGTAACTGATATTGATCAGGATGCTTTTGTAATAATTAATGATGTACATGAAGTTTTAGGAGAAGGTTTTACAGAAATTATGGAGTAGCTAATTTAAGTTTATTTTTATTAGTTATTAATTTTGAGAAAGCAGGTGGAGAATTTAATGGATAAATTTAGAAAAAAATTTTTTAACAAATTTGGAATTTTAATTTTAGTGGTCTTAATGCTCAGCGCTTTAACTTTCACAGCCGGAGCAGCTGCTAATTCTTCCAAGCAAGCAGAGCAGAAAGTAGATTATACTAAAGCAGATGCTTTTCAAGATGTAATGTTTTTACTTCAAAATTATTATGTAGAAGATGTTGATTTTGAAACCTTAATTGAGGGTGCAATCAACGGGATGTTAAATGAGGTAGATCGTTATTCATATTTCATGAATGCTTCTGAATATGATGAGATGCAGGAAGAATATGAAGGACATTATGGAGGAATTGGAATTGTAATTACCATGAGAGACAATAAGTTAACAATTGTTTCTCCTATCAAAGATACTCCAGGTGAGAAAGCAGGTTTGAGGGCAGGAGATATAATAACTGCTATAGATGGCCAAGAAACCGAAGAAATATCACAAAGAAAAGCAGTTGAGATGATGCGGGGTGAAGAGGGAACAGAGGTTATTTTAACTATTGATCGGGGAGATGATTCTCCTTTTGACCAGAAAATAACTAGAAAAGATATAGAAGTATCTTATGTAGAAACTGAGATGAAAACTGAGCAAATTGGCTATATTAGTTTAGCTCAATTTATAGAAAATGTAGGCAGTGATGTGGAAACTGCTGTGCAGGATTTAAAAGCTCAAGGTGCTAAGGGAATTATTTTAGATTTAAGAAATAATCCTGGTGGTCTACTAAATGAAGCAGTTGATGTAGCTTCTGTATTTTTAGAAGAAGGTGTTGTAGTCTCAGTGAGACAAAAAGATGAGACTGAAAGAGTTTTAGAAGTTAATCAAGATTTAGAAACTGATACTGAAATACCACTAATTGTCTTAATTAATAAAGGTTCTGCTAGTGGCTCAGAGATAGTAGCAGGTGCAATTAAAGACTATAATCGTGGCAAATTAATTGGAACCACGACTTTTGGTAAAGGAGTTGTTCAATCTGTAGTCCCACTTGAAGATGGCTCAGCAGTGAGTTTAACAACTGCTCGTTATTATACTCCTGCTGGTAATTATATCCACCAAAAGGGGATTAAAGCTGATTTAAATATTGAATTAGATTTGGAAGCTGCTCAAGCAGATGGTAGTGATAATCAGTTAGCAAAGGCAATAGCTGAAATGGAAAATATGATTTTTGTGCGTGATTTTCAAAAGCAAAAAGCAGCAGGGGAATAAGAGGCAATTAATTTAAGTAGGCTAAAAACTAAAATTTATTAACTAGAGAAGACAATATTTAAAGTCTTCTTTAGTTGATAAATAAAGGCTGAGCTTGGATTATTAATATATAATTATAATCTTAAAAGGGGGATAAATATGAAAAATAATCAGAATTTAGCAAAAAAAGAAAATATTTCATTTATGAATCGACTTTCAGTTAAGGCAATTTTGACAGTAGTAGTAGTTTTGATTCTGGCGTTTTCCGGTTTAACTTATTTTATTAGCAGTAAAGTAGAAGAAGAAACAACTCAACTTGCTTTAAGTAGAAACTTAAAAACAGTTGAAAGTGTTGATAATGAAGTGGAAAGTAATTTAAAGGCGACTAGAAAAGTTATGGAGACTTTAGCAACTAATAAAAATGTTGTTGAAGGAGATTACGAAGAAAAGAAAAAAATATTTAGCCGAGTTGTAGATTCTAATCCTCAATTTAAATACTTATATTTTAGTAGTCCTCAAGGTAATCATTATCCTTATCCAGAAGCAAGCTTAAGTCCAGATTATGATCCTCGTGATCGTAGTTGGTATCAGGCAGCTGAGAGAGAATCGGGAGTTATTTGGACAGATATTTATCTTGATGCAGCTTCAGGAGAACAGGTTATTACTATAGCTTTACCTGTATTTATGGATGGAGAATTTAAAGGAATTCTGGGGGGAGATGTTAATTTAGATTTTCTGAGTAATATAGTTAATGAAGCTGTAGTTGGAGCTGCAGGCCAGGCTTATGTAGTTGACGAAAATGGTCAATATATAGCTCATCCAGAAATTGATAAAGTATTAGAAAAAGAAAATATTGAAGATAATTTTAGTATTTCGAAGTTAGAAAATAATACTGAACGCTCTTTTAGATATCAATCTGAAGCTGGAGATTATTTAGTTTCTTATTTAGAATTAACTGAAATCCCAGGCTATATTTTAGCAAGTGTTCCTCAAAGTGAGATTGAAGCTGCTTCAAATAGTATAATTCAGCGATTAATTATTGCTTCAATTATAATCTTAGTAGTTTTAAGCTTAATTATTTTATTTGCTTTTAAAAAATATATTTTAAAACCGATTAATTCTATTTTAGAGTTTTCAAATCAAATTGCAGCTGGAAATTTAAAGGCAGAACTGGCAGATAATAATAATCAAGATGAGTTTAGCCTTTTAATTAAATCTTTAAATAAAATGAGAGATAGTTTGATGGCAATTATTGCTGATATTTCACATCAGGCTGAACAGGTAGCTGCTTCTAGTCAGCAATTATCTGCTGCAGGTGAGCAGGTGGGAGATAGTGCAGAAAATGTTGGGCGCTCAATTCAAAATGTAGCTTCTGGAGCTGAAGAGCAGTCAGCTCAAATTGATGAAACTGAAAATATTTTTGAGAATTTAGAAGGTTATTTAAGAGAAATTTCTCAGCGTGCTAGTAATATGAGACAAGAAACTAAAAATGTAATGAATAATATTCAATCAGGAACTGAACAAGTTAAACAGTCTGTACAAGGTATTAATGAAGTTAAAGTAGATACAGAAGCAGCTGCTTCTACAATTAATGACTTAGGTGAGTTATCACAAGAGATTGGAGAAATTGTTGAGTTAATTAGGGGAATAGCAGATCAGACTAATTTACTTGCTTTAAATGCTGCAATTGAGGCAGCTCGAGCAGGTGAGTCAGGTCGTGGCTTCTCAGTAGTTGCAGATGAGATTAGACAGTTAGCAGAAGAATCACAGAGTGCTACTGATAATATCTCTAATTTAATTGCTAAGGTTCAGTCTAATGTAGAAAATGCAGTTACTAAAATGAATAAAAACCAGAATAAAGTTCAAGAAAGTGTAAATAATATTGAAAATACTGGTAAAGTCTTTAAGGACATTAAAAATGATTCTGAATCTGTAGTTGAAGGAATCAATGATATCAATGAGAAGACAGATAAAGTAGAAACAGCTAGTGATACAGTTAAAAATAGTTTAAGAGAAGTTAATAGTGTTAGTCGTGAGGCTGCTTCGAATGCAGAAAGTGTTGCTGCTTCTTCAGCAGAACAGGTTGCTGCCACAGAAGAAATTATTTCTTCTGCCAAAAATATGGCTCAAATTGCTGAAGAATTAGCTAAATCTGTTAATCGTTTTGATTTTTAATTAACTAGAAAATGAAATCATTTAAATTAAAAATGAATAAGCAAATGACTTTTAATCCCTGCTTCGGCCAAAATTGGCTTGAGCAGGGATTAACTTATTTAGGCTAGCTTATTTATTCTAATTATCTCAATGAATTAAATTTTCTAAATATTTTAAATAAACTGTTGACATTTTAATAATAATAAGTTATTATAATAATAAGTTATTAACATAATAAAAAATAATCATTAAATAGTTAAAAAATTATTAACTACAGGAAGAAAACCTATAGTAATCTTCTAATTAAATTTAAAAAGGAGGGCTTATATTGAGAGAAAAAATTTCTACCGCAAAGGCTCCAGCGGCGATTGGGGCCTATTCACAGGCAATTTTAAGTAATAATTTAATTTTTAGTTCTGGTCAACTACCGATTAATCCTGAGACTGGTGAAATGGTTGAGTCTGATATTAGAAAACAGACTAAGCAATCCTTGGACAATTTAAAATTCATTTTGGCAGAAGCTAATTCTGATTGTGATCATATTTTAAAGACTACCATCTTTTTAAGTGATCTAAACAACTTTAGTGAAGTCAACAAAATTTATTCAGAATATTTTGAAGGAGATCCACCTGCAAGATCATGTATTGAAGTTGCTAAATTACCAAAAGACTCTTTAATAGAAATTGAGGCAATTGCTTTAAGTCAAGAATAAAAAAATTAGGAGGAATAATATGAAATATCCAGCAGAGCCGTTTAAAATTAAGACAGTTGAAACTATTGAGATGACAAGCAGGGAAGAAAGGGAAGATATTGTTAAAGAAGCAGGTTATAATACTTTTCTTTTACCATCAAAGAATGTTTATATTGACTTATTAACTGATAGTGGAACTTCTGCTATGAGTGATAAGCAGTGGGCTTCTTTAATGATTGGTGATGAAGCTTATGGTGGTAGTGAAAACTGGTTTAAATTAAGAGATGCTGTGCAAGAAATTTATGGTTTTGATTATGTTGTTCCTACTCATCAAGGTAGAGGTGCTGAAAACTTATTATCACAGATAATGATCGAAGAAGGAGATTATATTCCTGGTAATATGTATTTTACAACAACTAAAGCACACCAAGAGCTGAATGGTGGTAAGTTTGTCGATGTTATTATAGATGAAGCACACAAACCTTCTGTTGAGAGAGATTTTAAAGGAAATGTTGATTTAGATAAATATAAGAAATTAATTGATGAAGTAGGAGCAGACAAAATACCTTATATTTGTGTTGCTGTAACAGTTAATATGGCTGGTGGCCAACCTGTTAGTATGGAAAATATTAAAAAGGTTAAAGAAATTTCTGAAAAACATGGAATTAAAGTGATGTCTGATGCAACTAGATGTGTAGAAAATGCTTATTATATCAAAGAGCGTGAAGATGGTTATCAAGATAAGAGTGTTAGAGAAATTTTAAAAGAAATGATGAGCTATTTTGATGGCTGTACTATGAGTGGTAAAAAAGATTGTTTAGTAAATATCGGTGGTTTTTTAGCTATGAATGATGCTGATATGTATCAAGAAGCTACTTCTTTAGTAGTAATGTATGAAGGTATGCCCACATATGGTGGTATGGCTGGTAGAGATATGGAAGCAATGGCTACAGGAATCTATGAGTCAGTTGATGAGCATTATATAGAACATAGAATTAAGCAAGTTCGTTATTTAGGAGATAAATTAGCAGAAGCTGGAATTCCAATTATTAAACCAGTGGGAGGCCATGCTGTTTTCTTAGATGCTCGAGAGTTTTTACCTCATTTAAGTCAAGATCAATTACCTGCTCAGGCTTTAGCTGCAGCTATTTATCTTGATTCAGGTGTAAGAGCTATGGAAAGAGGAGTTGTTTCTGCTGGTAGAGATGCTGATGGTAGTCATCATTATCCAAAATTAGAAACTGTAAGATTAACTATTCCAAGAAGAGTATATACTTATGCTCATATGGATGTTGTTGCTAATTCTGTAATTGATCTTTATGAAAAACGAGATAAAATTAGTGGCTTAAAATTTGTTTATGAACCACCAACACTTAGATTCTTTACATCTAAATTTGAACCACTTAATGATAAGTTAATTGCTGATTAATTTATTAAACCAATTATAAATTAGTAGAAGCAGCCTTTAAGATTAGGGCTGCTTCTATTAAAAATTAAAAAAATCTGAAAAATAAGAAAAATGCAAATATAGCGAGAGGGGTATACAATAATGGTAGAAGATAGGGAAAAGCGAGAACCTACTTTCAAAGAATCTATTTTTGCTTTAGCCTTGGTTATTTTAATAATCCTAATTAGTATCAATACTGCTTTAGTTTTAGAAACAGCGATGGTTTTAGGTGCTATTACTGCAGCCATGTTTGCAACATACCTTGGGTATAAATGGAAAGATATTCAAAAAGGTATGATAAGTGGTGTAAGTAATAGTCTTGGTGTATTGATGATTTTGATTATGATTGGAATGGTAGTCGGAAGTTGGATTTTAGGTGGAACAATTCAGACAATGGTTTATTATGGTTTAACTTTTTTATCTCCAAAAATATTTTTACCTAGTGCTTTTTTGCTCTGTACAATAACTTCTTTATTGATAGGTAGTTCTTTTGGTACTATTGCAACAATGGGGATTGTAATGCTTGGAGTAGCTGAAGGATTAGGAGTTCCAGTGCCGATTACAGTTGGTGCTGTTGTTTCAGGTTCTATTTTTGGTGATAAACTATCTCCGATGTCAGATTCTACTAATTTTGCTGCCGCTATGAGTGACACAACATTATTTGATCATATTGGTTCTATGATGTATGTTTCTATCCCTACCGCCTTAACTAGTTTAGCTATTTACACTTTTATAGGACGTAATTGGATAGCTGCCACAGCAGGTGAAAATATCCAAACTGTTGAAACAATTTTAACTACTCTTCAAAATAATTATAATATTTCTTTATGGACCTTAATTCCACCAGTTATAGTAATTATCTTATCTCTAAACAAAACTGCTGCGATTAAAACACTAACAGCTAGTTTTTTAACTGCTAGTATTTTTGCAGTCATAACTCAAGGTGCTAGTCTTAATCAATTAATTAATGTAGCTGCAAATGGTTATACGAGTAATACAGGAGTTGAATTAATTGATGGTCTTTTAACTCAAGGTGGAGTAAATAGTATGATGAGTACAGTAGCTATTATAATGGCTGCTACAGCTATGGGAGGAATTTTAGAAAAAATAGGTGTTTTAGAAGTCATTTTAAATCATGTAATGAAATATATTAAAAATCCTAGAAATTTAATTTTGGCTACTTTATTTTCTGCCTATTTAATGCTTTTAGCTACTGGAGAAATGATGGTTTCAATGCTTTTGCCAGGTAGAACATTAGCTCCAGCTTATAGAGAGATGAATATTAAGACAAATGTTTTATCTAGAACTTTAGAATCAGCTGCAACTTTAGGTTGTGCTGTTTTACCTTGGGGAGTTGTTTCAGTTTATATTCAAAATATTTTAGATATCGGCTTAGGTTATATTCCTTATACCTTTACTCCCTTTATTTCACCAATAATTTCGATTATCTATGCCTTTTTAGGTATAGCAGTTTTCAAATTGGATGAAAGTAAAGAAATAGTATCTGATAGAAGTAATTTAGAAGAAATACAATCAGTTTCTAAGTAAATTTATAATTATTAAAAGGAAAATAGTAGTTCTTAAAGAATAATAGTAGTAGGCTTCATCTCATTTTTAATAATTATATTGATCTGAGATGGAGCTTTTTTGTTTGTTGGTTTAAAATAATTTTAATAGGAGTTAATAGTTATGAAAAACAGAGAATTAACTAAATTATTAAAAGCAAGTGTTAGACCTGCTTTAGGTTGTACTGAGCCAATTGCAATTGCTTATGCTTTGGCTAAAGCCAAAAGTGAATTAAGTTCTGAAATTGAAAAAGTAGAAATTATGGTTAGTCTTAATATTTATAAAAATGCGGCTCGAGTTGGAATTCCGGGAACAAATTATAAGGGGCCAATGATGGCTGCAGCTTTGAGTTTAGTAAGGGGAGATTATAAAAAAGAATTAGAAGTAATTGAAAATGTAACTGAAGCTGATATCAAAAAAGCGCAAGCAATTATTGATTCTGGTTTAATTAATTTAAAAGTGATGGAAGAAGTTAATGGTATTTATATTGAAACAAGGGTTTTAAGTGCTGCTGAAAAAGCCAGAGTAATTATTATCGATAATCATTTAAATGTAGTTAAAACTGAAAAAATAAAAGCTGATTTGGAATTTGAAACTTATCAAATCGAGGTTGATCGCAAAAATGATTTTGGAGCAATTTTAGATTTTTCTTTAGCCGATATTTTAACTTATATTAAAGAAGTTCCTTTAGCAGAAATAGAGTTTTTGCAAGAGGGAGTAGATATGAATTTGAAAGTTGCTGCTGAAGGCTTAAAAACCGAAAATAGTTTGAGCAGTAAATTTGAAGAGCTGATAGCAAGTGGATTTTTAAATGATAATCTGCTAGCAAAAGCTAAAATGAAGGCTGCAGCTGCTTCTGAAGCAAGAATGAATGGCAGTAAACTCCCAATTATGACTAGTGCAGGTAGTGGGAATCAAGGAGTTGTTAATTTTATTACAAATGCAGTAGTTGTAGAAGCAAAAAACCTTAGTCATGAAAAATTGCTGAGAGCCCTAGCTTTAAGCAATTTATTAACATTATATATTAAAACGGCTACTGGCAGCCTTTCTGCTATGTGTGGAGTGGCAGTGGCAGCTGGTGTTGGAGTAAGTGCCAGCACTGTTTATTTGTTAGGAGGTGGAGAAAAAGAAATTTTGGCAGCTAGTTTAAATGTTTTAGGTTCTTTAACCGGGATTGTATGTGATGGAGCTAAAGAAGGTTGTGCTTACAAAGTAGCTACAGCTGTTGACTGGAGTATTATCGCAGCTAAATTAGCCATTGCTGGTAAAGCTGTGCCTCAAAAAGATGGAATTTTAGCTGCTAGTTTTGAAGAGTTAATTGATAATTTAGCCTATGTTTGTCAGCCAGGAATGATAGAAACAGATCAGGCTATTTTAAAAGTAATGCAAGCTAATTAAAAAAGGGGGTTTTGAGCATGAAAAAGAAAAAAATTACTGATCATTTAGTTTTTAGATTATTAATAGCGGTTACTATTGGTGTTATTTTGGGGGTTTTTGTAGAACAGGGTTTAATGCAGATTATATCAACTATTAAATATGTTTTAGGACAATTGATTTTTTATTCAGTTCCTTTAGTAATAATTGGTTTTATAGCACCTTCAATTACTAAATTACAAGAAAAAGCAAGTAAGTTATTAGGGCAGGCTGTTTCTATTGCTTACCTATCTTCGGTTGGAGCTGCGATGTTCTCTATTTTAGCAGGTAGTTTAATTATTCCGTACTTACATATAACAGAAGAAACAAAAGCACTAAGAGAGTTACCTGAAATTATATTTAAACTTGATATTCCACCAATAATGCCTGTGATGAGTGCTTTGGTTCTTGCTTTATTTGTTGGTTTAGCTGCTGCTTGGACAAAAGCTGAAAAAGTTGCTTCATTATTAGATGAGATTCAAGCTATGATTTTAAAATTAGTTGAGAAAATAATTATACCGATTTTGCCATTTTTTATTGCTACAACTTTTGCTGAACTTGCTTATGAAGGAACAATAACTGAACATTTACCTGTTTTCTTAACAGTGATTATTTTAGTTTTAGTTGGGCATTTTATCTGGTTAACTGTACTTTATTCTATTGCTGGACTTATCTCAGGTGAAAATCCATTAGAAGTTGTAAAACATTATTTACCTGCTTATTTAACTGCTGTAGGGACAATGTCTAGTGCTGCTACTTTACCTGTTTCTTTAAAATCAGCTGGAAAATCTAAAGTTTTAGATAAAGAAATAACAAATTTTGCAATTCCTTTAGGAGCTACAATTCATCTTTGTGGTTCAGTTTTGACCGAGACTTTTTTTGTAATGGTTATTTCTAAAGTCTTATATGGAAGTGTACCACCATTAGCTACAATGTTTTTGTTTGCTTTATTATTAGGTATTTTTGCAATTGGTGCTCCAGGAGTTCCTGGAGGAACAGTGATGGCTTCTTTGGGTTTAGTAACAGGAATTTTAGGTTTTGATCAAACAGGAGTTGGCCTAGTTTTAACAATTTTTGCTATTCAAGATAGTTTTGGGACAGCTTGTAATATAACTGGTGATGGTGCTATTGCTTTGATGCTTAGCGGTTTAAATAAGAAGAGATAAAATAACTTATTCCAGGAGCAAAAGTCTATTAGTAAAAATTAATTTTTTTAGAGCTTTTGCTCTTTGCTTAAGATAATGATATAATAAATTTTCGCTATTTATTTTTTGGCTCCTTTTAATTATAAGTTTAAATAATCTATTTTAAATCAAATAATAAATAAGAAAAACAAAGGAGGATTAAAATTGAGTCTAAAATGTATTGAACGGTATAAACCATTAGTTAAATTTTTAGCTGAGGTCTTGGGAAAAAACTGTGAAATAGTACTTCACGATCTAGAAGATTTTGAAAATTCTGTAATTGCTATTGAAAATGGTCAGATTAGTGGACGTAAGGTTGGTGATTCCTTAACTGATTTAGCTCTAAATGTTTTAAAAGACCAAGAAAAATTAGAAAATGGTTATTTAACTAATTATACTGGTAAAACCTTTGCCGGTAAAAAACTTAAATCATCTACCTATTTTATTAAAAAAGATAAAAAAGTTGTGGGTATGCTTTGTATAAATATAGATGTGAGTAAATTTGTTGAAGCAAGAGATCTTTTAGATTCTTTTATTGGTCAAAGTTCTGAATTAGAAAAAGCAGAAACTAATAATGATTATTCAGAACAATTTACGTCTTCGATTGAAGAACTAATTGATTCAATTATTGAAAATTCTATTGGCAATTCAGAGGTCCATCCCAAAAGAATGACAGCTGATGAAAAAAAGAATATAACCAAAACGCTTGATGAAAAAGGAGTCTTTTTACTTAAAAATTCTGTTTCTAAAGTGGCAAATAGATTATATACTTCAGATGCAACCATTTATCGTTATCTAAGTGATTAATTAAAAGCTTTGGGGGTGAAAATATATTAATTTAAAAAAGAATAATTTATTTTCATCCTCAAAAATTTTAGTTTTAAATATCTGAAAATTACAAAAAATAAAAATAATTTGTTTTAATTTGTCAAAAAAAGTAGAAAATTGTTAACTCTGACTTGTGAGCAAACTAAAGTTATGTTATCATTAATTTAATATTACTTTTATTTTAAAAAAGTGGATTTCAAGAGGGGAGAAGATTCTGTGAATATACTAAAAAAGAGTTTATTTGCGAAATTGATGGTTTTTTTAGTTGTGGCAGGAGTTATTATATTCGGGGTTCAAATTTATATTAGTAGTAGTTATTATGGGGATAATATGAGGCGTGAGGCTGAGAATTATCTACACGAGAAAATGAGGGCTGAATCTAGTTATTTAAACAATGAATTTACAAGAAGCCAGACAGGATCTGAAAATATTGCTGCTTTGATTGTTAATGATCAAAGTAATAATCAAGATTTATTATTTGATTTTTTTGAAGATATAATGCAGAGTAATGATTTAATTGTTGGTGGTGGGGTTTGGATGGAGCCCGGTGAGTATGTAGAGGATCAAGAATATTATGGACCATTTTTATATTTAGAAAACAATTCCATTCAGGTTTCATGGGAATACAGTAATCAAGATGGAGATTATTTTCAATATGAATGGTATCAAGATGGTTTAGGTCAAGAATCAGTTTGGTCAGAACCTTATACTGATCCAATCTCAGGTGTGCCAATGATTACTGTTTCTTCTCCTGTTAGAAGAAATAATGAGGCTATTGGAGTTGTTACACTTGATATCGGACTAGCAAATATGAAAGAATATGTAGGTGGGCTTGAAATTGGGGAAAATGGTCAGGCCTTTGTGATCAGTAACCAAGGTAACTTTATTGTTAATCAGAATATAAATAAACCAATGGAAACTAAAATAACTGCTTCTCAAAGTTCTTTAGCAGCAGTAGGAGATCAAATTATTAGTGCTAATGAGCCAGGTTTAATTAGTACTAAAATTAATGGAGAAGATTATTTGCTTTCTTATCAGGAAGTAGGAGATAGTGGTTTAAAGTTAATTTTAACTTTACCTGAGTCAGAATTGGGAATTACTCAAAGTGTAATTAATTCTTCTATTATTTCTGTAATCACAATGTTGATTTTCTTATTGATAATTTACTTTATTATTAAAAAATTAGTGCTTAATTATTTAACTATGGCTGTCTCACATGCAGAAAAAGTAGCTGATGGTAACTTAAATGCTGAGCTTCCAGAAGTATTTGTAAAACGTGAAGATGAATTTGGCCGTTTAGGTTCTTCTTTACAGAATATGACTGATAATTTAAGAGAAATTATTGGGCAAATTCAGTCAATGGCCCAACAGGTTGCAGCTTATAGTGAAGAATTATCTGCTTCTGGAGATGAAGTTGGTACAGCAGCTGAAGAAGTAGGAATTGCAATTCAGAGTGTGGCAAATGGAGCTGAAAGTCAATCAGCTAAATTAGATGCTGCAACTAAAAATATAAATGAATTGGGATCTAAAGTTAAATCAGTAGAAGATCAAGCTCAAGATATGAATCAAGTTTCAAGTGAGGTTTTAGAAGAAATTGAAACTGGTCAAAAATCAATTGATGAGTCTATTGATCAGATTGCTAAAGTTGAAAAAGATACTAAAGAAGTTAGTGATGTTATTGAAAGATTAGGTCAGCGTTCTGAAGAAATTGGAGAAATAGTGCAGCTAATTAATAGTGTTTCTAGTCAAACTAATTTACTTGCTTTAAATGCAGCAATTGAGGCTGCTAGAGCTGGTGAAGCTGGACGTGGTTTCTCAGTAGTTGCTGATGAAATTAGAGAGTTAGCTGAAGAATCTTCTAAAGCTACTGAAAATATTGCTAAATTAATTAGTGCTATTCAAAAAGATGTTAATTTGGCTGTTGATCAAATGGATCAAAGTACTGACCGAGTTAATCAAAGTTCTGCTAAGATTAATGAAAATGGAGAGATCTTTGATCGAATCAGTGAAGAGATTGATAAGCTAATCAATATTATCTTTAATAGTGTTGAAAATATTAAGCAGGCATCTGATACTAGTCAAGAAATTGAATCTCAGGTAGATGAAATTAACCGAATCAGTCAGGATTTTGCTGGTAATTCGGAAGAGGTTGCAGCTTCTAGTGAAGAACAGATTGCTTCAACTGAAGAAATAGTATCATCTGCTAAGAGATTAACTGAAATGGCAGAAGAATTAGCTGAGATCTCAAATAAGTTTAAAATTTAAATTGAGCTGAAGCTAAAAATTATATATGTAAATTAAAGTTAAAAGAGTCTAACCTAAAAAGGTTGGGCTCTTTTTTTGCTTAAATTGGGGGCTAATTAAAGTTAACATTAAATTAACTTTTTAGACATTTCTTTTTAACTTTGAACCTTTATGATTTAGTTAAATGTTAATTCAAAATAAGTTTTTGTTTTAATTTAGTTAATATTCTAAATTGACAAACAATTTTAAAGTGGTATAATTATAATTGGAGTCAGTTAAAATTTTAATTGATTTATTTACAATAAAGCTTTGATTTTATGATCAGAAATAAATTAAAAAAGTCTTGCTTTCAATTTTATTTATTTAGCTAAAATAATAAAGGGGAGTGAATTATTCAATGAGAAAATTAAATTTTTTGTTGGTTTTGGCTTTGATTTTACTCTTAAGTTTTAGTGCAGCAGCTCAAGAAAAAGTTACTATTGATTTCTGGCATGCAATGGGTGGTCATAATTTAGAGGTTACAGAAACTTTAGTTGAAAGGTTTAATGCAGAACATGAAAATATCGAAGTTGTGGCCCAAAATACTGGTAGTTATAATGATACCTTAACTAAGACAGAATCTGCAGTAAGAAGTGGTGATGCTCCTCATATTGTTCAAATTTATGAAATTGGAACTCAAGTAATGGTAGATAGTGGAATTATAATTCCAATTGAAGAATTGGGGCGCGAAGTTGCTCAAGATAAAAACTTTGATTGGGGTAAATTTTTAACTCCAGTTTCTAATTATTACCAAGTAGATGGAGAATTAAATTCTATGCCTTTTAATTCTTCAACTCCAATTTTATATTATAATAAAGATGCTTTTCAGGCGGCAGGCTTAGATCCAAATGATCCTCCTCAAACTTTTGCTGAATTAAAAGAATATGCTGAAAAACTAACTATTAGAAATGAAGATGGAGATGTTGAGCGCTATGGATTTACTTTAGGAATAGTTGGTTGGTTTGTAGAGCAAATGGCAGCAAACCAAGATGCCTTGTTAGTTAATAATAATAATGGGCGTTCAGCTAGAGCAACTGAATCTTATTTAGATCAAGAACCAGTGGTTAGATTTATTGAATTGTGGAAGGAAATGGTTGATGAAGAGATTATGTTAAATCCTGGCCGTGGTTGGGATGGAGCTAAACAAGCATTTTTATCAGGGCGAGCTGCAATGATGATCGAATCTACCGCTCAGGTTAAAAACTTTAGTCAAAATGCTCAAAGTTCTGGTTATGAGCTGGGTACTGCTTTTTTACCTCGGCCTGAAAATGTTGACAGAGGTGGAGTAGTAATTGGTGGAGCAAGTCTCTGGGCACTTAAGGATCATCCAGAAGCAGAATTAAAGGCTGCTTGGGAATTTTTGAGCTTTTTATCTGAAGAAGAACAGCAGGTATATTGGTTTGAGCAGACTGGATATTTTCCTGTTACTAAATCTGCAGTAGAAAAAGAAATGAATAAGCAATTTTTTGCTCAAAATCCTAATCATATGACTGCTTTTTTACAGCTTTTATTAAGTAAAAAATCTGCTGCTACTCAAGGAGCTTTAGTTGGAAGTTTCCCTGAACTTAGACAAATAGTAGAAAATGCTATTGAAGAAACTTTGCAAGCTAATATGACTCCTCAAGCAGCAATGTCAGAAGCTGCTGCTAAAGTTGATCAACTACTTAAAGAATATAACTCTCTTTACAAGTAGTCTTGAGTTAGACTTAATTGATTTTTATTCAAAACTTTTCCCTTCTGCTTTTAAGAGCAGGAGGGAAGTTGTTTTGTTTAGTCAGTAAACACCGGGAGGGAATTATTTTGCAAGAACAAGATTACAATGCTCATTTTTTAGTCCCATATCTATTAATTATACCTTCAATGATTATTTTGCTTTTATTTCTTTATTGGCCTACTATTCAATCTTTTGTTTTAAGTTTATATAAAACTGCTCCCTTCGGTGCTCGAGTTATTTATGTTGGTTTAGATAATTATAAAAAATTATTTACTGATCCAGCTTATTTAGAAAGTTTAGAACGTTCTGCAGTTTTTGTTTTAATTACAATTTTTGGAGGGCTTTCATTTTCACTTGTTTTATCTATATTTTTAAATAAAAAGCTAAAAGGAATTCACATTTATAGAACAATATTTTTTATACCTTATGCTATTTCCCCTACAGTAGCTGGTTCACTTTGGATCTTTTTGTTAAATCCAGTTGCTGGTCATGTAAATTATGTTTTAAATTTTCTTTTTGGTTTTCAGGTTCCCTGGTTGACTAATGGTTTTTTTGCTTTTATAGCAATTATAATCGCTACTATCTGGAAAAACATGGGCTTTAATATAATATTTTTTCTAGCTGGCCTCCAATCAATACCAGATAGTGTTTATGAATCAGCCAAAATTGATGGCGCTAATTCTTGGCAAATTTTTAGAAAAATAACTATCCCCTTACTTTCTCCCACAACTTTTTATTTAATTATCATGAATATTCTTTTTACTGTCTTTCAGGCCTTTGGGATTATAGATATTATGACTCAAGGAGGACCGGCAAATGCAACTAATTTAGTTATTTATAAATTATATAGAGATATGTTTGTTAATTTCAAGCCGGGACTGGCAGCTTCTCAGTCTGTGATTTTACTATTTTTAGTTTTGATTATAACATTTTTTCACTTTAAATACAGCAGTAAAGGGGTTCATTATCAATAAATTATTATTTTTAAAATCTGTTCAGTTAAAAAATAGAGCTAAAGTTTTAGCTGTTGTTTAATTATTTTTAATTTTGTTTGGTCAAAGGCAGGAATAAGATAAGGGAGATGTTTATTTATGTTGAAGTCACAATCTACAAGGAAATTAGTCGATAAAATTTTAAGCCATATTTTATTAATTTTTTTAAGTTTTATAGTTATTATGCCTATTTTGTTTGCTATTAGTATTAGTTTACAAACTCGAGCCCAAGTTTTTACTTATCCCCCATCTTTTTTTCCAGATAAATTATATTTTGGTAATTATCTGAGGGCTTGGGAAATGGTAAATATGGGGAGATTATTGACAAATAGTTTAATTGCTTCTGTAATTGTGATGCTGGGCAAATTAACTTTGGGAGTTTTAAGTGGTTATGCTTTTTCTCATTTTAAATTTAAAGGTAAAAAAATTCTGTTTTTTTCAATTTTATTTACCTTGATGCTGCCAATGCAGGTTCGGGTTGTTCCACTTTTCGATTTTGTTAGCAAATTGGGCTTAACTAATAGTTATACGGGTTTAGTAATGCCTTTTTTAGCTAGTGCCACAACAACTTTTTTAATGAGGCAGCATTTTTTAACTATCCCAAAATCGTTAATGGAATCAGCCCAAATTGATGGCTGTGGACCTTTGCGCTTCTTATTTCAAATATTAATTCCTTTATCTGGCCCAACTTTAGCCGGTTTGGCTACAGTTAATTTTTTAGTAATGTGGAATGCCTATTTATGGCCTTTAATTATTTTGAATTCAGATCAAATGAAAGTTTCTCAGCAGGGAATTAGAATGTTATTTGCTAGTGCTGCTGAAAGAGAATGGGGCTTAATTATGGCTGGAACAATTATGGTTGTGATTCCAACTTTAATTGTCTTTTTGCTGGCCCAAAGATTTTTTGTGAAAGGAATTGCTACTCAGGGCTTAAAAGAATAAAATCTAATCTGGATTTAATCCAATTTTAATCTTAAACTACTTGTAATTAGAGTAGATAAAATTTATAATTTTAACAAAAGGATTTGTTTAACTGAACTTGCTTAACTATTGCTTTAAAAAATAAAAGAGAGGTGTTTAAAATGTTAAGAAAGCTTCATGATCTTAAGGGTTTTACTGTGCAGGGAAAAAAAGAGAAGCTGGGGGAAATTGATGATTTTTATTTTGACCAAGATCACCTTGTACTTAGATATTTAGTTTTAGATACAGGAAGCTGGCTAAAACACGAGACAAATTTAATTTCTACTCATTCGGTTTTAGAAATAAATTTTGATCAAAAAATGGTTAAAGTAGATATAGAAAAATCTCAGCTTGAAGATTCTCCAAGTCTTGCTAAAAATAAACCTATTTCTCAGTTGGAAGAAAAAAGAATAGTAGAATATTTTGATTGGCCTGGTTATTGGTCAGAACACCATGCAAGTGACAGTGAGTTTATTCATGCTGGTCTCCAACAAAGAAAGAAGCTACTTGACATTAAAGCCTTAGATGCTGAAAAAGCAGCAGAAAAAAATGCTGCAGCAGAAAAACAAAGTAATTTAAGAAGTTTAGAAGAAGTTACTGGTTATAAAATTCATGCTCAAGATGAAAAATTTGGTCATTTAGAAGATATTTTTGTTGATGAAGAAAATTGGTTAATTAGATATTTTCTAATTGATACTAAAGATCATATTCCAGGCAAATCAGTTTTGATTGCACCTGAATGGATCGATTCTATTAGCTGGCAGGGAGCAGAAATTTTTGTTGATAAAGATAAAAAAGAAATAGAAAATGCTCCTGAATATGAACAGCCAGCAGATCAAAAATTAATTAGTAGAGGCTATGAAGATCTACTTTATGACCATTATAATCACCATAAATATTGGCTCTAAGTGAAATTGAAAATAAAATAAAATTAATTAAACGGCTAAGTCTTTTGATATGAAAGGCTTTTGTCGTTTATTTTTTTAGAAAGATTATTTTAAATCGCTAAAAAATAATCTTAGTCTTGTTTTGGATTTAGGAGAAGAGCTTTATTTATTAAAATAAAACTTTAAATCAGTAATGATTATTGCTATAATAGAATAAATGACTAAACATATATTCACTTTTAGCTATAGTGTGAATTTTACTGAAAAAAATTTTCTTTTAATTTATGCTTAAACAGAAAGTGTGAACCTCACCACCTAAATTAAAATTTTAGATGGAGCTTCGCTATACTTCATATACTCAAAAAAACAAGTATATTACTAGTAGCTTTTTAGTGAAGTTTGTAGTTTAAGTTTCCTCTACAAATGTAGATTACCTTATTCACTAGGGGCTGTCCACAAACCCATTATCCCTCATAGCTATATAGCTATTCTGGGAATACATTAATTCTGCGATACCTTGAATATTTTACACAAACAAGGATTAGTGTTTGCAACTCCATATATTCACTTTTACGACAAGGGGCTGAACTCAGGTTGTGAGTTAGCATTACTATTTTTATAACCTTGTAATTAGTATTATATCATACTAACTGGAATATTTGAAGGTGTTGAACCTTACAAATATTATCCAAATTCATCTCCACTTAATACAGTAGTTTAGATGGAGTTTTCTTTGAATGTTTTAGATAAAAGTGGAATAATTATTTTAGTTAACAAAAAAAGTTATTTAGTTTTAGCTTATAAGGGGGAAAAACAATGAGAGAGGGTAAATTTAAGTTGAAGGCCCCTTTTGAACCTAAAGGTGATCAGCCTGAAGCAATAGAAAAATTAGCTCAAGGGATTAAAAATGGATATCAACACCAGACTTTACTTGGGGCAACAGGTACTGGTAAAACTTTTACAATGGCTAAATTAGTGGAAGAAGTTAATAAACCAACTTTAGTTATTGCTCATAATAAGACTTTAGCTGCCCAATTAACAAGTGAGTTTAAAGAATTTTTTCCTGATAATGCAGTTGAATATTTTGTAAGTTATTATGATTATTATCAACCAGAAGCTTATGTTCCCCAAACTGATACCTATATAGAAAAAGATGCATCTGTAAATGATGAAATTGAGAAATTGAGGCTTTCAGCTACTACTTCTCTTTTTGAAAGAAGAGATGTTTTAATTGTAGCAAGTGTTTCATGTATTTATGGTCTTGGTTCTCCAGATGATTATTTAAATTTATCTTTAGATTTAAAAGTTGGCAAAATTATGGATCGCAAAAAAATTACTAGAAGTTTAACTTTTATGCAGTATAGTCGTAATGATATGGATACTTCGCGGGGACATTTTAGAGTTAAAGGTGATGTAGTTGATATTTTCCCTGCTTATAGAGATATTGCAATTAGAGTTGAGCTTTTTGGTGATGAGATAGATCGAATTACTAGAATTAATACAGTGACAGGTGAAGTTCAGGCCGAAATTGAGGAAATGACTATTTATCCTGCCAGTCACTTTGTAACTCCAGAAGATAAGGTTGAAAGAGCAATTAAAACAATTACAGCTGAATTAGAAGAACATTTAAAAGATTTGAGAGCAGAAAATCGCTTAGTTGAAGCTCAAAGATTAGAGCAAAGAACCCGTTATGATTTAGAAATGTTGGAGCAGATGGGGTTTTGTTCTGGGATTGAAAATTATGCCCGGCATTTAGCTGGCCGTGAAACTGGTTCAAGACCGATGGCCCTTTTAGATTATTTTCCTGATGATTTTATGGTTATTATTGATGAATCACATATGACAATTCCTCAAATTGGAGGGATGTTTGCTGGAGACAGGTCTCGTAAAGAAAAATTAGTAGAATATGGTTTTCGCCTGCCATCTGCTTTAGATAATAGACCACTTAATTTTGAAGAGTTTGAGCAGGTTGTACCTCAGGCAGTTTATGTTTCTGCAACCCCTGGGCCATATGAAAGAAAACACAGCCAACAAATTGTTGAACAAATTATTCGGCCAACAGGTTTAGTTGATCCTGAAATTGATATTAGACCAACTAAAAGCCAGATAGATGATTTGTTAGAAGAAATTAGGCAAGTTGTGGCTAGTAAAGAGAGAGTTTTAGTTACTACTTTAACTAAAAAAATGTCTGAAGATTTAACAGAATATCTAGCTGAAGCTGGGATTAAAGTCCGCTATTTGCATTCAGATATTGATACTATTGAGCGCTCAGAAATAATTAGAGATTTGCGTTTAGGAAAATTTGATGTTTTAGTTGGGATTAACTTATTAAGAGAGGGACTTGATTTACCTGAAGTTTCTCGAGTTGCTATTTTAGATGCTGATAAAGAAGGCTTTTTGCGTTCTCAACGTGCTTTGATTCAGACTATTGGACGTGCTGCTAGGAATGTTGAGGGTAAAGTAATAATGTATGCAGATAAAATTACTGATTCAATGCAAACTGCTATTTCGGAAACTGAAAGAAGAAGAAAAATTCAAATTCAGCATAATCTGGATAATAATATTACTCCAGAAACAATTATTAAGCCAGTTAGAGATGTTGTTAAACCAGTAGATATGGTGGTTTCAGAAGATCAGAGCCGTTATTATGATAAAAGTCAGTCTAATACTGATCCTGATGATCACAGCCAAAACTATGATCAGATGAACCGCAAAGAAATTCAACATTTGATTTTAGATTTAGAAGAAGAAATGGAAACTGCTGCTGACAATTTAGAATTTGAAATCGCAGCTCAGATTCGAGATGAGATTGAAGAGTTAGAAGCAAAATTGGATTAAATTAGTGGATTAGATTAAATGTGAAAAAAATGTGAAAAAAATAATTATAACCGGGTACAAAAGAAATTAATCACAAAACAATAAAAGAGGTGTAATTATAAATGGGATTAGAACGTTTAATTGTTAAGGGAGCTGAAGAGCATAACTTAAAAAAAGTAGATTTAGATATACCCCGTGATGAATTAATAGTAATAACTGGCTTAAGTGGTTCTGGTAAATCATCTTTGGCTTTTGATACTATTTATGCAGAAGGTCAGCGAAGATATGTGGAGTCACTTTCAGCTTATGCTCGCCAGTTTTTAGGCCAAATGGAAAAACCAAAAGTAGAATATATAGAGGGACTTTCACCTGCAATTTCTATTGATCAAAAATCAACTAATAGCAATCCCCGCTCAACTGTAGGGACAGTAACTGAGATTCATGATTATTTGCGTTTACTTTATGCTAGAGTTGGGATTCCTCACTGTCCAGTTTGTGGGGAAGAAATAAAGTCTCAAACTGTTGATGAAATTGTTGACCAAGTCTTAGAATTACCAGAAAGAACTAAAATTCAAGTTTTAGCTCCTATTGTTCGTGGACGTAAGGGTGAACATGAAAGGACTTTTTTGCAGGCTCAAAGAGATGGATTTGTTAGAGCTAGAGTTGATGGAGAAACTATTTTGCTGGAAGAGGCAGAAAAATTAGATAAGAATTTTAAACATGATATAGAAATTATAGTTGATAGATTAGTAGTTAAAGCAGGAATTAGAGAGCGTTTGGCTGATTCTGTAGAAACTGCTTTAGAATATGCAGATGGATTAGTAATGATTGACCAAATTGAAGCTGAGACAACAACTTATAGTGAAAAATTTGCCTGTCCAGAGCATAATATAAGTTTAGAAGAAATGTCTCCTCGTATGTTTTCATTTAACTCTCCTTATGGAGCTTGTGAAAACTGTGGTGGTTTAGGAGTCAAAAAAGAATTTGATCCAGATTTGATTTTAGATGAAGAAAAATCAATTGATGCTGGGGGGATTATTCCTTGGTCTAGTTCATCTAGTCGTTATTATCCAGCCCTTTTAAAAGCAATGGCAGCTGAATATGATTTTAGCTTAGCAACTAAAATTAAAAATCTTGATCAAAAAATTATTGATAAACTACTTTATGGTGATGATCATAAAATTACTTTTCCTTATACAAATCGTTATGGTAAAACTAGGGATCATACAACAAGATTTAAAGGAATAACAGGTTATTTGAAAGAAAGAATGGAAAAGTCAGATAGTCCAGGTACACATAAAAAAATGGAAAGATATATGAATGAAATTCCTTGTAATGTTTGTGAAGGCCAGCGTTTAAAACCAGAGGTTTTAGCAGTTACTGTTGGTGGAATTTCAATAGCGGATTTTAGTTCTTATACTATTAAAGAAGCCCATGAATTTTTAAAAGGAGTTGAGTTTGACCAGCGCCGAGCCAAGATTGGTAAGGAAATTTTGAAAGAAATAAAAGAAAGACTTCGTTTTTTATTAGATGTAGGTTTGGATTATTTAAGCCTTGATCGTTCGGCTGGAACTCTTTCGGGTGGAGAAGCTCAAAGGATTAGGTTAGCTACTCAAATTGGTTCTGGTTTGATGGGAGTTTTATATATTTTGGATGAGCCAAGTATCGGATTACATCAGCGAGATAATAATCGTCTAATAAATACTTTAGAGCATATTCGTGATTTAGGAAATACTGTAATTGTAGTTGAACATGATGAAGACACAATTAGGGCTGCTGATTATATTATTGATATGGGCCCTGGAGCTGGTAAACATGGTGGAGAAATTGTAGCAGAAGGTTCTGTGGCTGATATTATAGCTGAAAAAAGGTCACTTACTGGTCAATATTTGGCTGGCAAAAAGAAAATTGAGGTACCAAAAGACCGTTATCAAACTGGAGAAAAATGGCTTAAGTTAAAGGGAGCTAAACAGCACAATTTAAAAAATATAGATGTTGATTTTCCTCTAGGAACCTTTACTTGTGTAACAGGAGTTTCTGGTTCTGGTAAAAGTACTTTAATTAATAATACTTTGAAGCGAAAAATGATGAGAGAACTATATGATTCAACTTTACACCCGGGAGAACATGATCATTTAGAAGGAATAGATCAAATTGATAAGGTAATAAATATTGATCAATCTCCAATTGGCAGAACTCCACGCTCTAATGCTGTAACTTATACCAAAATTTTTAATTATATTAGAGATGTTTTTGCTAGTACACCTGAGGCTAAGCAGAGAGGTTATGAAATTGGACGTTTTAGCTTTAATGTTAAGGGCGGCCGCTGTGAAGCTTGTAAAGGTCAGGGAATTGAAGAAATTGAAATGCACTTTTTGCCAGATGTTTATGTTCCTTGTGATGTCTGCAATGGTAAGCGTTATAATCGTGAAACTTTAGAGATTAAATATAAAGGTAAAACAATAGCAGATGTTTTGGAAATGACTGTTGAGGAAGCTTTGGAATTTTTTGAAAATATTGAGCCGATTAGACGCCGTCTGCAGACACTTTATGATGTAGGTTTAAGTTATATTCGTTTAGGACAGCCTGCTACAACTTTTTCTGGTGGTGAAGCCCAAAGAATTAAGATTTCCAAAGAACTTGGTAAGCGGAGTACAGGAGAAACACTTTACCTTTTAGATGAGCCGACAACTGGTTTGCATTTTGCAGATATCAAAAAACTTTTAGAAGTATTACACCGTTTACGAGAAGATGGTAATACTGTAATTGTAATTGAGCATAATTTGGATGTTATTAAATCTGCAGATTATTTGATTGATTTAGGACCTGAAGGAGGAGAAAAGGGTGGCCAAATTGTAGCTACTGGAACCCCAGAAGAAGTTGCTGAAAATGAAAATTCTTATACCGGTAAATTTTTAAAAGAGTATTTGGGATAGTACGTTTTGGTACCTGCGTTTTGGTACCGGGTACAGAATAAATATTTCACATTCACTTTCCATTATATAAAATAAATGATATAATTTATACAATAAATCCAATAAATGGAAGGTGAATGAATATGGCTCGAAAAAAGAGAGTTTGGTATCCAGGAGCAGCTTATCATGTTGTCAGCCGAGCTAATCGTAAAGGTCATTTGTTTAGGGATAAAAGAGATTATAAATTTTACCTTGATATTTTGAGAAAAACAAAGGCTAAATATGACTTTTCTTTACTTGCTTATTGTTTAATGACAAATCATGTTCATCTACAAATTAGGACTAAAGAAGTTGAAATTTGGCGGTTGATGCATCAAATAAATCTTTTCTATGCTAAATATTTTAATTATAAATATGATTTAGTTGGCCATCTTTTTCAAGGGCGCTATTTTTCAAAAATAATTAAAGATAAATTATATAATTTAGCTGTCAATCGCTATATTCATTTAAATCCAGTTGTAGCTTCAATTGTTAATAAGCCTGAATTATATAGTAAAAGTAGCTATAATATTTATTTGGCCCAAAAAAATGATGACCTTGTTGATACTAGTGAGATCTTGTCTTATTTTGAGCAGAATAGAACAATTTACAAAAAATTCACTGAAACTGAAGAAATTAATAAAAAGTTGGACCAAGAAATAAAAGCTGAATGCGAGTTGTGAAAAAAATAATTATAACCAGGTACCAAAGGGTAAGGGTGATATGTAAAATGAGAAAACAGCAGATTGAGGCTCAATTGAAGGAACTGCCTCGGCAGCCAGGTGTTTATTTAATGAAAGATGAAACTGGAATGATTATTTATGTAGGTAAGGCAAAATCACTGCGGAACCGAGTTAGATCTTATTTTCGCAAAAATAATCAAACATATAAAACTCAAATGTTAGTTAAATATATAGCTGACTTTGATTATATAATGACTGATACAGAGGTAGAAGCCTATATTTTAGAGGCTAATTTAATAAAAAAGCACCAGCCAAAGTTTAATATTCGCTTAAAAGACGATAAAAGTTATCCTTATATAAAAATCACTAAAAATGTTGATTTTCCCAGAGTTTTTAAAACTAGAATAGTAAAAAATGATGGAGCTGAGTATTTTGGCCCTTTTGCTGATGTTGATGCTATTTATAAAACTTTAGATGTAATCAAAGACATTTTTCAATTAAGAAGTTGTAAAAAAGAATTAAAAGCAAATGACCCAGAAGATCGCCCTTGTTTAAATTACCATATTGATAAATGTCTAGGACCTTGTATTGGCGCAGTTAGTAAAGAAGATTACCATCAATTAATTGACCAGGTCTGCCTCTTTCTTTCCGGTAAACAGAGTCAATTAAAAAAACAAGTAGAAGTACAGATGAAAGAAGCGGCTGCTCAGAGAAATTTTGAAAAAGCAGCTCGTTTTCGTGATGCCTTAAAAGCGTTTACAAAATTAAGTGAAAGCCAAAAAGTAATGACAGATAAAAATATTGATCAAGATGTAGTTGCCTTAGTTCAAGGGACTGAAAATCAAGCTTGTGCTCAACTGTTATTGATTAGAAGTGGCCGTCTTTTAGGTCAAGAATATTTTATTTTAGAAGGAACTGAAGCAGAATTGGAGTCAGAAACAATGGCTTCATTTTTACAGCAGTATTATGAACAAGCAGCTGGAATTCCAGATGAACTTTTATTAAATACTAAATTAGAAGAGCAGGATTTGCTTGGCCAGCGATTAGCTGAAATTAAAAATAAAAAAGTAAGTATTCAATATCCCCAAAAGGGAGATAAGAAAAAAATGTTGGAGATGGCTGAGCGAAATGCTCAACAGAATCTTAAAAAAGAAAATATTCGCAGTAAATATGAAAAGCAAAGAACCTCAGGTGCAGTGGAAAAATTAGGAGAAATTTTGGGAATTGAAAAAGCTCCTTATCAGATAGAAGGTTTTGATATTTCAAATATCCAGGGGACCGATTCAGTTGCATCAATGGTAGTTTTTAAAGATGGTAGACCATCTAAACAGGATTATAGGCGTTTTAAAATTAAAACTGTAACTGGCCCTGATGACTTTGCTAGTATGAAAGAAGTTGTTGAAAGGCGTTATGCTAGGCTTTTGCGAGAAGATAAAAAACTACCTGATTTAATTTTAATTGATGGTGGTAAAGGCCAGCTGAATGCAGCTTATGAGATTTTGGAGTTTTTAGGAATTGGAAACTTGCCAATTATTGGTTTAGCTAAAAGAGAAGAAGAAATATTTAGGCCAAATACAAGTGAGCCGATTACTCTGCCTCATCACACCCCAACTTTACAGCTTTTGCAGAGGGTAAGAGATGAAGCACATCGTTTTGCTGTCAGTTATCACCGTAAATTGAGATCAAGAAGGCTAACTCATTC
The DNA here is from genome assembly GCF_000165465.1 of Halanaerobium praevalens DSM 2228. GTDB lineage: Bacteria > Bacillota > Halanaerobiia > Halanaerobiales > Halanaerobiaceae > Halanaerobium > Halanaerobium praevalens. Next base: position 2,069,932 of record NC_017455.1, on the reverse strand, counting down.
AATGCTTGATGAGATACCTGGGGTTGGAGAAACTCGGAGAACTGCTCTACTGCAGCATTTTGGTTCTTTAGCTAAAATTAGAGAAGCTAAAATTTGGCAGTTAAAAGAAGTAAAAGGAATTAGTGGCAAAACTGCTCGCAAAATTTATGATTATTTGCGCGAACATATGCGGGCTTATTAAAGAAAAAATCGTCCCAAATCGGGACGATTAATTTTTTGATTTGTGTGCTATTACTTCTTGTTTTGATATCGATAAAAAGATTGGAATATTTTATCTAAGCCATATTTTTCAGGTGAGAAAATATATTCAGTATTACCAAGGAAAAAATAGCCGCCTGGGTTTAAAACAGAAGTAAATTTTTTAATTAATTGATCTTTCATATCTTTAGTCAGATAAATAAAGAAGTTACGACTTAAAATTAAATCCCAGTCTTTTTTAAAACGAGCATTGATTAAATCTAACTGCTCAAATTTAACCATTCTTTTTATTTCAGATTTCAAAGCATAAGTTTTACCATCAGAACTCTCTTCAAAATATTTATTTAATAATTTGTCAGAAACATTCTTAAGAGAATTTTCTTTGTATTTTGCTTCTTTAGCAGTTGCTAGAATAGTATGATCTAAATCTGTGGCATAAATTTTAAATTTGCTAGGACTAATCCCCATTTCTTTTAAAATAATTGCCATTGTATAAGGTTCAGATCCATTTGAACAAGGTGCACTCCAAATATTTATTTTGTCATTTTCATCAAATAATTTTGGAAAAACATCTGATTGTAAAAACTCAAAGTTTTCAGGGTTGCGAAAAAACTCAGAAGTATTAATAGTAAAATGGTTTAAATAAGCATCCTTAAACTCAGTATCATGTTTAATCAAATCAATACATTCAGCAAAATCCTCAACTTGGTATCTACGCATTAAACTTTTTGTTCTTCTCTCAACTCGATCTAATTTATAGCCATCTAAGTCAATGTCTAAAATTTTCTTAGCCTGATCTTTAAATTCTGTAAAAGTAATTGTCATTTAGATTATCCCTCCGTTATTTCTATAATTCTGTTTCCAATTTCATCTATTCTTTTAATTTCGTGATAAGCACCCAGTTTTGCGACGGCAGAAGGCATTCCATAAACAAGGGCTGTTTCCTTAGATTCTATAATACCATAACCACCCTTATTAACTAAATCGGCCATTCCTTGACCACCATCACGGCCCATACCAGTGAGTACAACTCCTAAAAGTCGGTCACCAGCAAAATTTTCGGCTAAACTAGTCATCATATAATCAACACAAGGTCGAACTCCATGTAATCTATCTTTTTTATTTAAACTTACTTTTCCTTGAGCATCTATTTCCATATGGAAATCACCTGGGGCCAAAAGTCCATGTCCTGGTTTTAACTGATCACCAGCTTGAGCTTCTTTAATGCTAAGGCCAGAAACATTATTTAATCTTTCCGCCAGAGTTTCAGTAAAACCTGCTGGCATATGCTGTACAATGATAAAAGCTGCATCCAGTTTTTGATCTATACTTTCAAATAAAGTGTTTAAAGCCCTTGGTCCACCAGAAGAAGAACCAATTGCTACAATCGGAAAAGAGTTACTAGTACTAATTCTTTTTTTCTTAATTTTTTTAGTTTTAAAATTAGCTTTTGATTCAACAGCAGCCTTTATTTTAAGTACTAATTCTTCTTTGATTGAATCAATATTTAAAGAAATAGAGCCAGAAGGCTTAGCAATAAAATCAAAAGCTCCTAATTCTAAAGCTCTAAATACTGTTTGTTTATTATCGAGTGCACTAACCATAATTACAGGTATTTCTGGGTAATCCTTTTTTACAATTTCAAGTGTTTCCAATCCATTTAGTTTCGGCATTTCTATATCTAGCATTAAAAGATCAACATCCATTTTCTCTAGTTTGCGGAGGGCATCTTCGCCATTATAGGCGGTTGCTGCAACTTTCAAATCTGGATCCTTTTCAATGGTATCTGAAAATATTTTTCTCATAAAAGCAGAATCATCACAGATTAAGACTTTAAGCATTCTTTTACCTCCTTATTTTTTGTTCCTAACTTACATATTCTGTATTTAAGTTAAAAAACCTTTTTAAAAATTCAATTATTTAATTAAAATTGATTAAAACACTTTAATTTGTTAGAAAATAGCTAAAATAGCTGGAGCCAGAAATAAGACTATGTTATAATAAAAACAGAATAGCTTAAATTAAAGGTGATTTTAAGTGTAAATAAACTAACTAAAAGGAGTTGAGCCTGATGAAGTTGATAAATTGTAAAGAATGTGGCAAACTTTTTTCTTCTACTGGTAAGAAAATTTGTCCTGACTGTCGAAAAAGTGAAGAGGAAAAATTTGAAAAGGTTAAAGATTATCTCTGGGATAATCCTAATTCCACAGCTTTAAAAGTAGCCAAAGAAACTGGAGTAGAAAAAGAATTGATAATTAAGTTTATGCGCGAAGATAGATTAGCTGCCGAAGGTTTATTAATTGATTATACTCTAAAATGCAAACGCTGTGCTAAAGAGATTAAGTCTGGCATTTTTTGTCAAAGTTGTAGAGCAAAGATGATTAATGATTTTGGCGAAGGAGAAAAAGAAGAAGAGCCGAAAGATCCTAAAAAATCTAAAGATAGTAAAGGTATGTTTTTGAAAAATAGATTTAAAAGAAATAACTAATTTAAATTAAAATTAATCATCAAAGCAGCTGCGGCTAAATTAAGATAAATAATATGTAGCACGGCAACTAAAATTTCAATAATATTTTGAAATCAATCTAAATGGAGTCAGTTTAAAGACGGGCTTCATTTTTTATTTAATTTTCAAAATAATCTTTTAATTGTTTAAAATTATGATATAATAAGTATATAAAATGATAATTTTATTTCAGTTTTACTAAAGTATTAATAAAAAGAGGGGGTCAAAAATGTTATTGAAAAAAAGTGCTTTGTTAAGTGGACTATTGATTTTGGCTTTAGTTTTAGCTTTCAGCTTACCAGCTGCAGCTCAGGATGAAGAAGTGGAGATTTTTAGCTGGTGGACTGGCGGTGGAGAAGAAGAAGGTCTGAATGCTTTAATTGAACTTTTCCATGAAGAATACCCAAATATTGAAGTTGTAAATGCTACAGTAGCTGGGGGAGCTGGTTCAAATGCTAAGGCAGTACTTAAAACAAGAATGGTTGGAGCTAACCCACCTGATTCTTTTCAGGTTCATGGTGGAGCAGAATTAATTAATACTTATGTTGAAACAGGTATGATGCAGCCAATTACTGATTTATTAGAAGAATGGGGTGTCAAAGATAAGTTTAATCAGCAAATTTTAGAAATGTCTGCTTATCAAGGTGAGTATTATTCAGTACCGGTTAATGTTCACCGCTCAAATGCTATGTTTTATAACAAAGAAGTACTTGCAGAAAATAATGTTGAAGTACCAACAGATTTAGATAGCTTTATTGCTGCTTTAGAAAAACTTGACCAAGCTGGAGTAGTTCCACTTGCTTTAGGTGATACTAATAAGTGGCCAGCAACTCAAATTTTTGAGACTTTATTAGTAGCGACTTTAGGCCCAGATGCTTATAATGGTCTTTGGGAAGGAGAAACAGCTGCTGATGATCCAGCAGTAAGAGAAGCTCTTGTTTATTTTGATCAAATTATGGAATATGTTAATTCAGATCACTCTGCTTTAACTTGGCAGGATGCGACTCAGATTATGCAAGAAGGAGAAGCTGGATTTAATATAATGGGTGACTGGGCTGAAGGTTATATGAAAACTTTAGGTTGGACTCCTGGGCAAGAATTTGGCTGGCTGCCTGTACCTGGTACTGAAGGTTCATTTGTAGTTGTCACTGATACTTTTGGTTTACCAAAAGGTGCTCCTAATCCTGAAAATGCTAAAAAATGGTTAAAAACAATTGCCTCTGTAGCAGGGCAGGATACTTTTAATCCAATTAAAGGTTCAATCCCTGCTCGTTTAGATGCAGATAAAAGTAAATATGATGCCTATCTTTCAGACACAATGGATGACTTTGCTAATGACACTTTAGTTCCTTCGATTGCTCATGGTTCTGCTGCACCTGAAGGTTTTATCACTGCTTTAAGTGATACAATTAATAGCTTTATTACTTCTGGTGATGTTGATCAAGCTTTTGAAAGCTTCCAGCAAAATCATCAAGAATATGTCCAATAATGCAATATCTCCCCTCCTATCTAGGAGGGGAAGATTTATTTTATGGAGTGGTAAAAATGAAAAGAAAACATAAAGAGTCTTTAACTTCACTTGCAATTTTATCACCATCAATTATTGCTCTTTCTATATTTGTTTATGGGTTTATTAGCCGAAGTGTTCAAATTTCTCTGCTTGATTGGGATACCTTTGGTAGTTTTATGCGAAAGGCTAAAGATTATATAGGTTTGGAAAATTACCGTCAGCTTTTGCAAGAAAGTAGATTTCAGACTGATCTTTGGAATACCCTTTATTTTACCTTATTTTTCATTTTAGGCTGTTTGACAATTGGGATTATTTTATCCCTAATTTTAAATAATAAGCCTCAAGGTAGTTATTTTTTTCAGAACTTATATTTATTTCCGATGGCAATTTCTTTTGTGGTAACAGGTACAGTTTGGCGCTGGATCTTTGCTCCAGGTCGTTTACCTTTAAATCCACGCGGGATTAACCTTTTATTTGAACAATTAAATTTAGAAGCACTACAGTGGGGTTGGTTTACTAGTACTAATAATGTTTTTGGTTTTAATATAGCTTTAATTGCGGTCATTATTGCTGCTATTTGGCAGTATTCTGGTTATACTATGGCAATGTGGTTAGCTGGTTTGCGCGGTATTGATCAGCAGTTGATCGAGGCAGCGCGGATAGATGGTGCAAGCAAATGGCAAATTTTTACTCAAATATTATTTCCAATGCAGAAACCAATTACTTTATCAGCAATTATAGTCTTGGCTCATGTTTCACTTAAAGCTTTTGCTTTAATTTATGCAATGACAGGTAGTGGACCAAATAATGTAACTGATATTCCAGCTGTTTATATGTTTGAAGCAACCTTTAGATCAAATCGATATTCAACTGGATCTGCCATTGCTATTGTGTTATTAATGATGGTAGGATTACTAATTATCCCTTACCTGATCCACAGCTTTAAGGAGGATTAAATAATGAAAGAAAAAAATACTGCAGCTGAAAAAGCAATTCGTTATTCCATTTTAATTATTTTTGCTATTTTCTTTTTAATTCCAATGTATGTCCTCTTAACTACTAGTTTAAAAAGTTTTAGTGAAGTCTCAATTAATACTATGTGGAATTTACCACAGAGTATTTCTTTTGCTGGTTTTAAAACTGCTTTTGCTCGTTTAGCCCCTAATGTACTTAATAGTTTATATTTAGTAATTCCAGCTACTTTATTTTCGGCTCTTTTGGGCTCAATGAATGGTTATGTTTTAGCACACTGGAAGTTTAAAGGTTCTGATACACTTTTTGCCCTAATTTTATTTGGGATGTTTATTCCTTATCAAAGTGTACTTTTTCCTTTAGTTCAATTTATGCAATCTATAGGTCTTTATGGATCTATTCCTGGTTTGATTTTAGTCCATGTAGTTTATGGACTGCCAATTACAACTTTAATGTTTAGAAATTATTATCAAGATGTACCTCAAGCCCTAACAGAAGCAGCCAAAGTAGATGGGGCTAATATTTTTAGTATTTATAGGTATATATTTTTACCAATTTCTATTCCTTCATTTGTGGTTGTTTTTATCTGGCAATTTACAAATATTTGGAATGAATTTTTATTTGCTGTAACTTTAACTGATACCCAAAGCCAGCCGATAACTGTTGCTTTAACAAATTTAGCTGGGAGTCAGGTTGTAGAATGGAATGTACAGATGAGTGGAGCTATTATAACAGCTTTGCCAACACTTTTAGTTTATATTATTTTTGGCCGCTATTTTATTAAAGGAATGCTGGCCGGTTCTGTTAAAGGTTAATATTTAGCAGCTAGTAGAATTTTAGTTTTATTTTGATAAACTCAGTCTTAAGCAGGCTGAGTTTTAGTCTGCTTGAATTTTTTTGATTTCTTCATTAAAATTAATTTAAACAATTAAAATAAGAAAAAAAGGAGTGAATCAGATGCAAAAAATAAATTGGGGAATTTTAGGTTGTGCTAATATTGCCCGCAAAGCTGTGATTCCAGCTATTAAAAAAGCAGATAATTCGAAGTTGTGGGCAGTGGCGAGTAGAAATTCAGATAAAGCAATTGAGTTTGCCAAAAAGTTTGGAGCAGAAAAAGCTTATTCAGCTTATGACAAGCTTTTGGCAGATCCTGAAGTTGAAGCAGTTTATATCCCGCTTCCAAATAGTTTACACAAAAAATGGGTTTTAAAAGCAGCTGCCGCTGGTAAACATATTTTATGTGAAAAACCTCTTTCGGGAAAAAATATAAAAGAGGCAGCAGAGATGTTAAGAGCAGCTAAAAAAAATCAAGTTAAATTAATGGAAGCCTTTATGTATCGCTTTCAGCCTTTTGTAATAGAGCTTAAAAAGACTGTTGACAAAGGTGAGATTGGTCAGTTAAAAGAAATTCAGGCTGATTTTGCTTTTGATATTAGTGACCGTCAAAATGAGATTAGACTTAATCCCGATTTAGATGGCGGTGCTTTAAATGATATTGGCTGCTATACAGTTAATATTTCGCGGTATTTAATGGGAGAGATGCCAACTAGGGTAGCTAATTTTTTTGAGCAGAAGACAGCAGCTGGTGTGGATTTAAGTGGAAGCGGGACCCTATTTTTTGAAGGCGGTCGTTTTGCTAGTATTTATTATAGTTTGAATTCGTACCCTAAAAAAGATTTAAGCTTAATTGGGACTAAAGGAATAATTGAGTTTCCAGATTTTTTTGATTGGAAAGCTGAAAATTACTATTTATTAAAAAAAGCTGGCCAAGAAGAAAAAATTAAGCTAGAGACTGGCCCCCAATATCAATTAGAAATTGAAGCTTTTACTCGCGCAGTACTTAAGCAGGAAGAGCTGCCGCTAAAAGTAGAAAACGAAAGCTTTGCTAATTTAAAAGTAATGGATGCTTTGCGAGAGTCAGCAGCTTTAGCAAAGGTTATAAAAATTTAAAATTTATTTAATTAGGCTCTTGACTGGATTTTTGCTGCTAAATCAAATACAATAATAGTTGATTTGTAATTTAATTAAAATATCTTAGCTAATATTGACAGGAGGGCTAATTTTGAAAGTTGATAAAATAAATCAAGTAATTGAAAAATTATTAGTTTATGGTGAGCAAAAGGATTTATTAGGTGAGTGGGATAAAGTTGCAGCTCGGAATCAAATTAGAGAGATTTTAGAGATAGAAGCTGCTCCTAATTATCTTGGTGAAGCTGAAAAAAATTTGGAAATTCCATCTGAACCACAGCCTTTATTAGATCAATTATTAGATTTTGCTGTAGAAAAAAAATTGATTAATAATCAGATAAGTGAAAGAGATCTTTTAGATACTAAAATCATGGGAGCTTTAACTCCTAGAGAATCAGAAATCAGCAGTCGATTTTATGAGACTGCTGCCCAAGAAGGAATTAAAAGGGCTACAGATCAATATTATAATTTTGCTAAGGCAAGTAATTATATCCGCCAAGCCCGAGTAAAAAAAGACCTTAATTGGAAAGCAGATAGTGATTACGGTCAGCTTGAAATTACTATTAATCTTTCTAAACCAGAAAAAGATCCAGCCGAAATAGCAAAAGCTAAAAAAGAAAAGCAGCTTAATTATCCTAAGTGTTATCTTTGTTTAGAAAATATAGGTTATCAAGGGAGCTTAAATCATCCAGCTCGTCAAAATCATCGCGTAATTCCTTTAAAATTGCAAAATGAAGATTGGTTTTTGCAGTATTCTCCTTATGTTTATTATAATGAACACTGTATTGTTTTTCATAAAAAGCATATTCCAATGCAGATTAATAAACAAACTTTTGCAGTTTTATTAGATTTTATTGATCAGATTCCACATTATTTTATTGGTTCTAATGCAGATTTACCTTTAGTTGGAGGTTCAATTTTAAATCATGATCATTATCAAGGCGGCCGCCATATTTTCCCGATGGAAGAAGCTGAAACAGAGCAAAAATATGAACATCCAGCTTTTCCAGAAGTAGAAATCAGCAAAATCAAGTGGCCTTTATCTGTAATTAGATTAAAAGCTGAAGTTCGGGAAGATATTATAAACTTAGCTGTTAAAATTTTAGATAATTGGCGTCAATATTCTGCACCTGAACTTGATATTTTAGCTTATTCTAAAGGTGAAGGAGTTAAAATTGATCATAATACAATTACTCCGATTGCCCGCAAAAAAACCGGCTTATATGAACTTGATTTAGTTTTAAGAAATAATCGTAAAAGCAAAGAATATCCAGCCGGAATTTTTCATCCTCATTCTGAATTACATCATATTAAAAAAGAAAATATTGGTTTAATTGAAGTGATGGGGAGAGCAATTTTACCAGGGAGATTAAAAACAGAATTAGAGCAAATTTCAGCTTATTTAAGTGGCAATTTAAACTTAAAAGATTTAAAAAAGCAAAAAGGTTTAGTTAAACATCTGGATTGGATTTTGGAATTGAAAGAAAAATATGGATCTGATTTAGAAGCTAAAAAAGCAGCTGCAGTTTTAGAATATGAAGTTGCAAATAAGTTTAGTCAGGTTTTGGAAGCAGCTGGAGTTTATAAAAATACTGAGCAGGGCTTTAAAGGTTTTAATTCTTTTTTAAAAAGTGTTGGGATTGAGTTGATAAAGTTTTAATTTTAGGAAGTGGGTTAAAAGTATGAGTAAATTTAATTTAAATGCAATTGATTCTTATAGTTATGAACCACTGCGTAAACAAGTCTATAAAGTTTTAAGAGAGGCTATTTTAAAAGGAGAACTAATGATTGGAGAAAAAATAACTGAGATGGAAATTGCTTCTGAACTAAGTGTTAGTCGGACCCCAGTCAGAGAAGCTTTCCGCATGTTAGAACAAGAAGAATTAATTAATATTATTCCTCAGCAGGGGGTCTTTATAGCTGGAATAGAAACTAAAAAAGAAATTGATGATATTTTTCAAATCCGGGTTGAACTGGAAGGATTAGCCGCTTATCTAGCTGCTAAAAACATTGATCAAGAACAGCGAAAAATGTTAAAAAATTATATTCAAGAGATTGAAAATTGTATTGAAAGTAATGATCAAAGGGGCTGTATTAGAGTTGATATTGCTTTTCATCGAATAATTAAAGAAGCTGCTCAAAACAAATGGTTAGCTAAATTTTTAGATACCCTCTTTGAACAGGCAACTCGTTTTCGCCGCAGTAGTTTTTCGCGGGCAGGTAGAATGGAGGAGTTTTTAGCAGAACATAAAGAGCTGGCAGCTGCTATAATTAATGGTGAGGCCCAAGAGGCTCGCTTGTCTGCCGAAGCACATATTAAGGCAGCTTGGAATAGTATTTTAAGTGTTTTTGAAAAGGAACAAAGTTAAAATTGAATTTTGCTTTAAGTTTAGTTAAAGCTAAAAAAGCTGCCGACTTAATTGTCAGCAGCTTTTTTTTCTAATTCTTTAATCACATCTTCTAATGGGGAAGGATAACTATAATAATAACCCTGAATGATGTCACAGCCAGCTTGATTAAGTTTTTCTGCCTGCTTTTTAGTTTCAACACCTTCAGCTACAACTCTTAAATTTAAATTATGGGCTAAATTGATAATGGATTTTACGATGGCCCGATTATTGGCATTATTAATAAAATAATCAATAAATGATTTATCAATTTTTAGAGTGTGAATTTTAAATTCTTTAATATAATTTAAAGATGAATAGCCAGTACCAAAATCATCAATAGCAGTTTTAACTCCAAGACTATTTAATTTGTCTAAAACTTCTATTGTGTAGCCAATATTTTCCACAGTTGTTCTCTCTGTTATTTCTAGTTCTAGATTTTTGGGCTTTACCCCCGTCTTTTTTAAGACATTTTGGACTGTTTTTAGAAAATCACGGTCAATAAATTGTTCGGGGCTGATATTAACTGAAAGATAATAATCACTCTTAAATTTTTGATTTAATTTGTATAGATCCTGACAGCCTTTTTCTAAAACCCAGTTCCCAATTTCTTTAATAAAACCATTTTCTTCTGCCAGAGGAATAAAAACTCCAGGTGAGATTAATCCTTTTTGCGGATGATCCCAGCGAATCAAAGTTTCAAAGCCAACTCGCTCACCCTCTTTTCCAGCATTAAAGCCTTGATAATAGAGGAGGAATTCATCTCTTTCCAAAGCAGTTGCTAGTTGGTTTTCCAATCTCTTTTTTTCAGAAATACTGCGGTCAATATTAAGTGAATAAAAAGCTAATTTATTAGAACTACTTTTTTTAACAGCATGCATGGCTAAACTAGAATTTTTAATTAAAATATCAATATTTTGGTGATCATCAGGATAAATTGAAACTCCTAAACTTGATTTGAGATAAATTATATTATTTTCTATAAAATAATTATTATTAATCACTTCTAAAATTTCATTTAGACGATTTCTGATTTCTGCTTTTTTAGCTAAATGATCTGCTGTTAGGTAAAAATAAAATTCATCACCAACTCGACTCACCAAATATTCAGCTTCTAATTGATTAGTCAATCTTTGAGCTAATTTTTTTAAAATTTTATTACCTATATCATGCCCAAAACTATCATTAATCGATTTAAAATCATCAATTCCGATAGCACAAAGGTAAAGTTTTTCATTTTTGAGTTGGCTGAGATATTTATTTAATTCTTTTTTAAAAATATTTATATTTGGTAAACCAGTTAAAGCATCATTATAACTTAAATCCTTAATTACTTCCATCATTTTATTAAAGCTAGCTGCAGCTTCTCCTAGTTCATCATTACTATTGATCTGAGAGCGGACATTTAAATTTCCAGCTGCTCCTTTTTGAAAAGTGTTTTTAAGTTGAGTAATTGGTCTTGCAATATTATTTGAAATTAAGATACTTAAAATAATAGCAATCAGAATGGTAATAATTGAAATAATTATTATAATTTTATTAACTTTATTAATTGATTTTTGTAAATAACTTTGAGGGATAATAGTTACTATTTTCCAATTGTTAGTGCCTGGTATACTGTGATAAAAGGCATGCTTTTTATTATTTTTTTCTGTAAAAGTTAAAGTGCCTTGTTTTTTAGCCTTAATTTGGGTAGTGAAATCATATTCATTGACTAAAAAATTGTCAATATTATAAAATGGCTGTCTATCTGAAATATTTTGCTTAGGATGAGCTATTAACTTTCCTTCTTCATTAATTAAAAAAGAATAGATACCTTCTTCAGAGTTGGTATAGCGATTAATATTTTTGGATAAATCTTTAATTTCTATGCTGGCTCCTAGTAAGGAAAGATTATCTCCTTTAATTGAAGAAGCAATTACTATAATCGGTCTTTTGGTTGATTTAGAAACTACTGGATCTGAAACAATAGTTTTTCCATTTAGAACTTGTTCAAAATAAGCTCGATTACCAATATTGCCTGCATCTTTTTTTAAGGTTGTACTATAATTGCCATTTTTATCGGCTATAAAAAAGAAAAAGTAATTAGAGCCTCTTTTATGTAGTTCTTGCTGTAGATAATTTATTTTTTCTGGCCAGCTTCCATTTTGGATTACTTTTGTATTTGCATAAATTTTTAAATCCGATTTTTTTTCTTCCAGCCAGTGGGCAGTTAATTCTGATTTTTGAGCTATATTATTAGTTTGATTTTCAAAAATAATTTCTTCTAAAATACTATTAAAACTATTAGTAATACTAATTATGATTGCTAAAGTAAAAATTACAATTATTAAAAGAGGTAAACTGAGTATCTTATTGCGGAAATTGATGTTTTTCATATTTTGATGGACACCTGCTTTATTTTATTTTATTACTTTAATTAATTATAACATCTTCTGGCTTTAAGTTACAAATTTAACTAGATTAAAATCTACTCAAAAAGAAAGTTCAGAATTTTTTTTAGCAAAAGCTGTTAAATTCAGTCAATTTATTATATAATGATAATAATAACTAAATTATCGAGTTAGAGGGGGTAAATTATGGCTAAAACTAAAAAGCAAGATATATTGCTGGAAAGTGGGACTGGGGAACTAGAAATATTAAAATTTATAGTTGATGATAGTTCATATGCTATTAATGTACTTAAAGTCAGAGAAATTTTGCGAGTGGAAAAAGGAGATATTAAAAAACTGCCTGAAAAATCAGATGTAATCCTTGGTATGACTAATATTCGGGGAGAAGTAATCATGATTGTCAATTTGAGTTCTTATTTAAATTCAGAGCTAATTGAGAATGAAGGAATTGTAATGGCTATTTTGGCGGAATTTAATGCAACTAAAATATTGTTTGCAGTTGATAATGTAGTAGGTATCGATAGAATCGGTTGGGATGACATTCAGCCGCCAGATAGAATGATGGGTGAGCTAATTAATGGTGTTATTAAGTCTGAAAACAAAGATTTGATTAACTTTTTAAATTTCGAAAAAATATTAGAAGATCTACAACCTGAGCTTGGTAACCAAGTTAATGTTAAACCTGAGGCTTCGGCAGAAGTTAGAGCAAGGAGAAAAACTAAGACACTTGCTTTAGCAGATGATTCTCCTACAACTCGAAACATGATTAAAGATACTTTAGTAGAGGCTGGCTATGAAGACTTTAAAATCTTTAGTGACGGTCAAAAATTATATGATCATTTACAGGAGATTAAAGAGGAGTTTCCTGACGATAGTATTTTAGACCATGTTCAGGGAATTATTACTGATATTGAAATGCCAAATATGGATGGTCATACTTTGATTAGGAAAATTCATGAAGATCGTTATTTAAGGCAGCTGCCGACTGTTATTTTCTCATCTTTAATTACAGAAGATTTACTGCATAAGGGTAAAGATGTGGGAGCGGATGCTCAAATTACTAAACCAGAGTTAGATAAATTGGTGGGGGTAGTAGACCAGTTAGTAAAATCTACTAAACCAGTTGCTGATTATTAATATCTATTTTAAAAACTAAAATAAGATTAAATTTAGAATAAGACTTAAATTAAGTGAGAAGTTTAAACTTAGTTTGAGTCTTTTTTTATGCAGAAAATTAGTAAATGAGTTAGATGTTTAAGCCTAAGCAAGTTAATTAGCTCACAAACTGACTGAGAGTCAATATAACTCTAGTTCTTAGTTCAAATAAATAGGGAGTCTGACGATAATATAAATAATAATTAAAAATATTTATTTGGGGAGGAATTAGATGAAAGTTAAAGAAATGTCAATTAAATTTAAGTTGTTGTTAATAGTGATGCTGGGGATTGTTCTCATGACAGGTGTAGTAGTTTGGCGGGTTAGAGATGTCTCAAATTTAGAAGCAAAAAAGGCTGCTCTAACTAAAGCTAGGGCTGATTTAGCTACTGGCTATGAGATAATAGATCAGCAGTATCCCGGAGATTGGAGACTAGAAGGGGATCAGCTTTATAAAGGTCAAACCCTAATGAATGAAAATTATCAGCTGGTAGATAAAATAGGGAGGTTGACTCAGGGAAATACTGTTACTATTTTTGCAGGAGATAAAAGAGTTGCTACAAATGTAATGGACTCTGGTAAAAGAGCAGTGGGAACTAGAGTGTCTGGCCCAGTTAAAGAAACTGTATTAAGATCAGGCCAAAAGTTTTTTGGAGAAGCAAATGTAGTTGGACATTTATATCAAACTGCTTATCAACCTTTGCGTGATCAAGAGGGAGAAATAGTTGGAATCTGGTATGTGGGTACTTCTATGGCCTTTGTTAAAGGGATGGTTAATGGAATTACTACTAGTACAGCGTTATCAACTTTAATGGTTGGAATTATTTTAGCTTTACTGATTTTTATTTTTATTGCTAAAGTGACTAAGCCAATTAATGATTTGAGTAATTATGCAGTTGAGATTGCAGCTGGTAATTTAAATATTGAAATTGAAGATTCTTATCTTAATAAAAGGGATGAAGTGGGAAAACTGGCCCAGGCATTTGCTAAAATGAGGTCCAGTTTACAAAACTTAATTAGTGGTATTGATAATACAGTAGAAGATTTAAGCGATTCTAGTCAGGAATTAACTGCAACTGGAGAAGAGCTAGCAGCCTCTGCAGATCAGGTTGGAGATTCAATTCAACAAATTGCTTCGGGAGCTGAAGAACAGTCGGCTCAAATAGAAGAAACTGCTTCTATTATTGATACACTAACTGAAGGTATTGATCAAATTTCAGCTAATTCTGAGCAGATGGCAGCACAATCTAAAACAGTAATGGAGCAGATTAAAAGTGGTAATAGTTCTTTGAAAAATTCAGAAAATAGTTTTAAAGAGGTAAGTGAAAACACTAGAGAAACATCAAAAGTTATTGATTCTTTAGGGAAATCTTCCCAAAAAATTAGCGAAATAGTGAATTTAATTAGTAATATTTCTGAGCAGACTAATCTTTTAGCTCTTAATGCTGCAATTGAGGCAGCACGGGCTGGAGAAGCGGGTCGAGGATTTTCAGTTGTAGCAGATGAAATCAGAGGATTAGCTGAACAGTCTACAGCTGCTACTGAGGATATTTCTAAATTGATAACTTCTATTCAAAAAGATGTTAAAAATACAGTTTCTGAAATGGAAAAAAATGAAGAGAAAGTTGAAAAAAGTGTAGTTGAAATTAAAGATACTGCTTTTGTTTTTAAGAAGATTATTCAAACAGCAGCCAAGTTAGAAAAATTAATAGCAGAGATTGAGCACCAAAGTAAAAGTATGGATACTAATAGTGAACTTGTTAGATCAGCTGTAAAAGAAGTTGCTTTAGTTAGTGAAGAAGCAGCTCAAAATGCAGAAGCAGTAGCAGCAGCTAGTAATGAACAGTCAACTTCAACAAAGATTATAGCGGAGTCGGCTGAAGATTTAGCTGATTCAGCTAGGAAGTTAGGAGAAATGGTTAAAAAATTTAATATTTAAACTTAGTTTGAGTCTTTTTTTATGCAATTCATTTAAAATTAAAATAAAAAATCAAATAAAGCTAAAAGATAGAGTAAAAAAGAGTTAAAGCCAGATAATCTGGTTAAATAGCTTAAAGACTAATTAAATGGTGTTTAATAAATCCCCCTCTCTGACGATATTATAAGCAGAAGATAAAAATGAATTATTTTCAGGAAGGGGGCAGCCATGAAAATTAACAATATTCAAGCTGGCAAAATTAATCAATATTATAAACAGATGCAGCAGAAACAAACTGAGCAAAAAAAGAATAAAGATGATAGCACTCAAATTTCTGCTAAAGCTAAGGAAATCATGACTGCTAGAACTGAACTTAAAAAGGTGCCTCAGATTAGAGAAGAAAAAGTAGCAGCTTTAAAAAAAGAAGTTCAAGCTGGTAATTATCAAATTGATTCTAAAACATTAGCTACAAAAATTATAAATAATGTTGAGCAGGTGTAATAGATGGCTTTAAAAGATGAATTACTAAAGATATTAAAAGAAGAAAAAGCTCTTTATCAGCAGCTTTTTGAAATTGCAGAAGCAAAAAATGAAGCTTTAGTAAATAACGATACAGACAAATTAGTAGAAATAGTAGAAAATGATAGAGAAGTAATTGCCGAGATAGAAACTAAAGATGAGCAAAGAAATAATAAAATTCAAGCGATTAAGTCTGAATTTGAAATAGAATTAGAAAAAGATTCATACAGTAATCTAATTGAAAAATTACCAGAAGCGTGGGGAGAACTTTTAAATCCTCTGCGAGAAGAATTAATAGAGTTAACAGATGAATTTCATAATTTAAATGAGCAAAACCAAAAACTGCTGGATCAGGCCTTAGAGCTTAACCAACTTTCATTTGAAACAATTGTTAAAACTATTAAAGAACAGGATACTACTTATTCTAAAGATAAAAAATTAAAAAAAGAACAGCCGAGAATTATAAATAAACAGGGCTAAAGGTGGGGAGATAATGAATAATATATTTAGTGGCCTGAGTGTTGGGTTAAGAGCTTTAGAAACTCAGCGTAAGTCACTCGATGTGACAGGACATAATATAGCAAATGCAAATAACGAAAAATATAATAAACAACGAGCAGTACATAAGGCTTCTTATCCTTATACAGCTCCTGGACTTTCTAATAATGGAAGTGCTGGTCAAATGGGGACTGGAGTTGAAATTGCTCAAATTGAAAGAGTTAAAGATCAGTTTATAAGTTCTCAAATTTTTAAAGAGACTCAAACTTCAGGTTATTGGAAAGAAATGCAGAGAGGTTTAGAAAAGGTAGAATATATTTTAAATGAACCTTCTGAATCTGGAATTGATAGTTCAATTAATCAATTTTGGAATTCACTTCAGGATTTAAGTAATAATCCAAGTGATACTGCAGCTAGGAATATGGTTCGAGAAAATGCTTATAATGTAATTGATTCTTTTCAGAGTGTAGAAAATCAGTTGAATGATTATAAGGAAAGTATTAATGATAATTTGAGTAATGCAGCAGCCAATATTAATAATATTACTGGTAAAATGGCTGATTTAAATAAACAAATTGTTTCTGTTAAAGGCAGCGGACAGAATCCGAATGACTTACTTGATGAAAGAGATGCTTTATATAAAGAATTGAGTTCTCTAATTAATGTTCAAAGCCGAGAAGATGAACAGGGAAATTTAGTAGTTTCCACTAATGGTTTACAATTAGTTAATGGTTCTGATTCTTATGATTTAGAAACTAAAGGTTTTACTGAGGATAAAACTATTCCTAAAAACCAAGATAAATTAATCCACAGCCAAACAGGAAATGAAATTAGACCAACTAATGGTAAAATTGATGCTTGGATGGATATGAGAGATGATAAACTTGATTTTTATAGAGGTCGTTTAGATAAGTTAGCAGCAGAAATGGTGAAAGAGTTTAATAGTCAACATAAGGCAGGTTATGATGCTAATGGTGTTGATGGAGGAGATTTCTTTAAACCAATAGATGAAGATAGTGATCAAAGCGCTATTTCTCAATTAGATTTGACAGCGGCTATCAAAGATTTAGAAAATGGACTTGATAAAATAGCAGCTGGAAATAAAAATATTGATACTTTTGTTGAATTAGATACTCTTGGCAATTCTTTAAGTGGAAATTATCAGGTTGAAGTTACAGAAAATGCAACTCCTGGTAAATTAGATTTAGTAATTAGTGATTCTGATGGAAATCAGGTATATCCAACTTCAGGAGTTGAGACAGTTGATGCTGGAACTACTATTGATTTAGAAGTGGATGGTAGCGGTGGTATTCAGACACCAGTTACAGGTTCTACTACTGATGATTTTAAATTAACAATCAACAAAGAAGGTAATATAAACATTAGTTTAAATAAAGCAATTGGTAATGGTGAAAATGCAAATGCACTTGCTAATTTATTTAACAGTGGAGATGTAATAGAAGGAGCTTCAATAGAGGGTTATTTTCGAACTATTGTAACTTCAGTTGGGGCTGAATCATCAAGGTCACAGCAGATGAAAAACAATCAAGATGTTGTTTTAAAACAATTAAATACACTTGACAAAAGTGTTTCTGGTGTTTCTTTAGATGAAGAAATGGCTAATTTAATTAAATATCAGCAGTCATATGCAGCAGCAGCTAAATATATAAATAAAACTGATCAATTATTAGAAACATTAATGACTATAGTATAAATAACAGGAGTTGACAGCTATGAGAGTTACAAATTCAATGATGGTTCAAAATATGTTAGATCATCTTAAAAATAATATGGGAGATTTAAATGACTTAAATGAACAATTGAGTTCAGGTAAGTTATTCCAGACACCTTCTGATGCTCCAATTAAAGTTTCAGAAAGCATGAATTACAAATCACAGTTAAATAGGAATTCTCAGTTTCAGCGGAATCTTAACCAAGCAGAGAATTGGTTAAACACAACTGAGAGTGCTCTTAAAAGTGGGACAAAGGTTATTCAGAGAGCAAGAGAATTAACAATTAAAACTGCTAATGATTCTTTGACTTCTGGTGATCGAAAAATGGTGGCAAAAGAAATGAAAGAATTAAGAGATGAGCTAATAGATATTTCTAATGCTAAACTTGGTGATAGTTATATTTTCTCAGGCCAAAAAACAGATGCAAAACCTTTTGAAGTTGTTGATAATGGCATTGATAATTATGTGAAGTATAATGGAGATACAAGTAAGGTAGCCAGAAGATTAAATGAAAATGTAGAGATGGATATTAATCTTAATGGGCATGAGGTTTTTAAAGATGAAATAGAGAGCATTAATAAAATATATAATCAACTAGAAGATGAGAGTATTTCAGGTGAGGATATAGGTAATAACTTATCTGAAATGGATGATTCAATTAATAAATATGCTGAGTTAAGAGCAGAAGTTGGTGGAAAACTTCAGCGGACTGGAAATGTTATTGATAGATTAGAAGCAAACGAAATTCATATTAAAAGCTTAAAGTCTAAAAATGAAGATGCTGATCTAGCAGAAGTAATTACTAATTTAAAAATGGAAGAAACGGTTTATAGAGCTTCTTTAGCTTCTGGATCAAGAATTATGCAGCAGTCATTAGTAGATTTTATTAGATAAAATTTTAGTGGCTTTTATAACTATGGCTTTCAATAAACTACCATAGTTGTAATGGTTACTAAAACACCGTTGCTGGCAACACTATCGGCCGAAGTGTTGCTGCGGAGGTGCTCATATAACCACTATAAATAGATTCAACTGGCAAGGATGCCAGTAACAACACAAAATTTCAAGGAGGAATAAAAAATGAGAATTAACACAAACATTGCTGCGTTGAATTCATACAACCAGCTAAAAAACACACAGAGTAGTTTAAGTAAATCGTTGGAGAGACTTTCTTCAGGTAAAAGAATTAATAAGGCGGCTGATGATGCTGCGGGTCTTGCTATTAGTGAAAAAATGATGTCTCAAACTAGAGGTTTGTCAATGGCGCAAAGAAATGCTCAGGATGGCATTTCAATGATTCAGACTGCTGAGGGTGCTCTTAAAGAGTCGCACTCAATTCTACAGCGTATGAGAGAACTTTCTGTACAGGCTGCTAATGATACAAACACCGCTGGTGATAGAGAAGAAATTCAGAAAGAAGTAGATGAATTGGTTAATGAATTAGATAGAATTTCAAATACTACTGAATTTAATACTAAGAAATTATTAAATGGTGATTTAGGAACTGCAGTAAATACTGCTGTAGCAAATGTTAATGAAAACGATAGCTTGAAATCCGGAGGTTCTAATATTGCCTCTGGTTCTACTGTTGTTAGCTTACAAGATTCTGATGATAATAACTTAGGTATTGCTGCTGGAGATACTGTTGAATTATCTTATGTAAAAGGTGATGATACTGTTACAGAAAGTATTACTATTGCTTCTGGAACAGCTGTTACTGCCTTAACATCAGCGGATATAACTACTTCAGTAGCTTCAGGTACTTTAACATTTACAGCTGCTAATACTGGTGTATCAGATGCCGTTAATGGAGTAACTATGACTGTCAAAAATGCTTCTGGAGAAGTTAAATCTGCTGCAACTGATGCTCTTTCAAATTTCCAAGAAACAACAAAAGCAGCCGATGTGAGAACTGATGGAACAGCTACTTTCCAAATTGGAGCAAACTCATCTCAAAGTTTATCATTAGATATTGAAAACATGAGTTCTAGTAATTTGGGAGTGGCTGGAGTAAAAGTTGAAACTCAATCACAAGCAAATGCTTCTATTACTGCTTTAGATAAAGCTATTCAAAAAGTTTCTGCAGAAAGATCTAAATTGGGTTCTAAACAAAACAGATTAGATCATACAATTAATAACTTAAACACAGCTGAAGAAAACTTAACAGCTGCTGAATCAAGAATCTCTGATGTAGATATGGCTAAAGAAATGATGAGCTTTACTAAGTCACAGATCTTAAGTCAGGCTGGTACAGCTATGATGGCTCAAGCTAATCAGTTACCACAGGGAGTACTTCAGTTACTCGGTTAATTTCTTGAAGAGAATAAAATAGATATAGACTAATAAATAGGCCGGCCGGTTTTCCGGCTGGCTTTTTTTAGAAGAAAGGGTGGAAGCTATTATGAGAGTAGATAGTGTGGAATCTATTTCCAACCGTCAGATTCATAACAATAACAGTAATAATCAAAACACTAGAGTTAATAGAAATGATAATAGTGATCGCAAGCCTGAGTCTCTTCGAGAAAAACAGGAATACTCCGAGCAAGAACTTGAAGATGAAGTCAGAGAATCAGTTAAAGATGTAAACGAAATAGTAGATAAAGTAAAAGAAGGACTTTCCTTCCAGATTCATGAAGATACAGAAAAGATGATGGTTAAGGTAGTTGATTTAAATACAGATGAAGTAATTAAAGAACTACCTCCAGAAGAAATGCTTGATTTACAAGCACGAATTCATGAAATGGTAGGAATCTTAATAGATGAGACGGTTTAGGAAGAAGGTGTTATAAATGAGTGATTTAAGTCTTGGTGGATTAGCAACCGGTATGGATACCGAATCAATAATTAGTCAGTTGGTTCAATTAGAACAGCGTCCAATCTATAATTACCAGCAAGAAATATCCGAACTGGAACAAACTAAAGGTGCCTGGAGAGATGTTAACAGCAGGCTTGATAAGTTAGAAAATAGGATTACAGATTTAAAGCTTTCTGCAACCTATAATTCTAGAACAGCTAATAGTAGTAATGAAGATGTAGTTACAGCTACTGCAAGTAATAGTTCTGATGAAGCTAATTATTCTGTTACCGTAAAGAGTACAGCTCAGGTTCAGCGACTTGCTGGAACAAGATTTGATGATACCAGTGCTCCAATTAGTGGACTTGGTGATTTTGCAGCAGAAAATACAATAACTATTAATGAAAAAGCTATTACTATTAATGACACAGACAGCTTAAGAGATATTAGCAATAAAATTAATGATGCAAATGCAGGAGTAAAAGCTTCTATTGTAGATAATCATTTAGTTTTGGAAACTAGTGAAACAGGGGAAGAGAATGCTTTAGTCGCTGGAAATAATCTGATTGATAGTAATACTAATGATGGTGTCTTAGAAACTTTAGGGATATTAGATGGTGGAGCTATAACAAATGATATTGAAGTTCAATCAGCCTCTAATGCAGAAATAGATATTAATGGTATTACAGGTATAACAAGTTCTTCCAATACTTTTTCAGAAGCAGTAGAAGGTGTTACCTTTAATATCAATCCAGATGCTGTTGCTAATGACGGAACAGATACTGCTTTTTCTAGTGTTTCTGTAGCTAAAGATACTGGTAAAGCTACTAAAGCAGTTCAGGCTTTTGTAGACCAGTACAACAGTGCAATGAGCTTTCTGGATGGTAAGACTGATTATGATGAGGAAACAGAAAAAAGTGCTGTTCTTCAGGGTGATAGTACTGCTATGCGCTTACAGATGCGCTTAAGAGAACTTGTAACTTCTAAAGTTAAAGATAGTGGAGATTATAATACTCTAACTTCTGTAGGTATAGAAATTGACAGAGATGGAGTAATGAGCTTTGATAGTTCTAAATTTACTGAAGCTCTTGAAGATTCTCCAGAAGAAGTAATATCTATCTTTACTGCTGAAAGTGATTCTGATGGCTATGAAGGAATGGCTGTTAGAATGGATAGTTATCTTGACCAATTGATGTAGTCCAATACTGGTTTGATCCCAAGAAGACTTGACTTCTATGATACCAGGATAGATGGATTGAATGATGATATAGAAGATGTGCAGCGAAAAGTAGAGATGACTAGACAGCGATATGTTGATCAGTTTTCAGCTATGGAAGAAGCAATTTCAGAAATGCAGAGTCAGCAGAGCTGGATGATGAGTCAACTCCAGAGTATGGGGGGATCTACTGTAAGCAGTATGATGTAAATATGATAAGATAATTTTTGTTGAGGAGATTGGTTGATTTAATAAATATCAATCTCCTTTTTATAAATTTGAATGAATTTATTTGTAATATTAATGATACAAATTTTAGGATGTGTTTATTTTGGATAATTATAATAAAAATATGCGAGCAATTAAAAGTAAAAAACCAAATTTATATCAATGCATAAAAAAATATGAAGAACATAATTTTCTTGAAATAAATGATGAAGAAGATAAAGAGATAATCAAAAAAATTATTGATCAAGAAAATGATTTAACTATTTATTTAGAAAAAGCTAAGAATGATGGTCTCACAATGCGTGTGAAATATAAGAATAATGATATATATTTTCACAGCACATATAATCCTATCAGGGAGTCAGAACGACAGATTAAGGAGTTTAAAACTCAAAATAAACAGCAGGTTTTTGCCCTAGGATTTGGTTTAGGATATCATTTGAATAAATTAGCAGCTGAAAATAAATATGATAAAATTTTTATCATTGAACCTTACTTTTCTATTTTTTATATTGCCTTAAAGTATATAGATTTAAGAAAATTATTAAAAAGTGATAATATAATCTTTGTTTTAGATAATAAACAAGAATTATTTGATGCTATTATAGCTTATTATGAGTTGAATCTTGAAAAGGATTTGGACTTTTTGGAACACAGTCCTTCTGTAAAATTATTTAGTGAAGAATATAAAGATATTTATCAAGAAATTAAAGAAGGAATAAATTATAAGAAAACCGAATTGGCTACCAATATTAAATCAGCTAAACATTGGAGGAATAACATTATTGCTAACCTTCTTTTTATTTTTAATAATCCTAAAGCTGATGCTTTTTTTGAAAAATTTAAAGATATACCAGCAATTTGTGTTTCTGCTGGCCCTTCATTAGATAAAAATATCAATGATATTAAAAATGCTGAAGGTAAAGCTTTAATAATATGTGTAGATTCTGCTTTAGAAGCATTAATAAAAAATGATATAAAACCAGATATAGTAGTAGCAATGGATGGTCATTTAGATAAATTTTCTGATTTCAAAAAAGTAAAAGATTTAAATGATATAATTTTATTTTTAGAGTTAGGTACTTATTATAAGGCGCCAAGACGCTGGAATGATAAATTATCTTTTTTTACTATGAAAAGAAATTTTAGTGGTTGGGTAGAAAAAATTAATGGTGAATATACACCTATTAAAACAGGGGGAACAGTTGCACACAGCATGGTTGATTTAGCTTATAAAATGGGTGCAAATCCTATAATTTTAGCTGGTCAAGATCTTGCATATGCTAATGGCAAAACTCATGCTGCTGGAACATATAAAGAGGATGAGAAAGTTTCAAATGAAAATTTGATTGCAGTGGATAGTTATACAGGGGAGAAAGTTTTGACGAGTAAAACATTTATGACAATGATAAGTTTCTTTAATAATTACTTTGCTAAACATCCTGACAGAAAATATATTGATGCTACAGAAGGTGGCGCAAAAATAAAGAATACAGAAATTAAAACTATGAAAAAGGCAATTAAAGAATATTGTGAGGAAGATATTAATATAAATGCCAAAATATTATTAAAAAATACATATGAAACGGTTAAACATGACTATCCTAAAAACAAGTTGGAGAATTCTATTAAAAATTTATTTCAAGAATTAAATCAGGCTATAGTTTTGTCTGCGAAGCAGTTATCTTTAATAAGTGATATGGAAAAAAAGCTTAAATATACTAATGAATTAGCTAGGGGAG
Source organism: Halanaerobium praevalens DSM 2228 (assembly GCF_000165465.1). GTDB lineage: Bacteria > Bacillota > Halanaerobiia > Halanaerobiales > Halanaerobiaceae > Halanaerobium > Halanaerobium praevalens. The sequence continues at coordinate 2,046,195 of NC_017455.1, read as the reverse complement.
AGATAATTAAATTCCAAAATAAGTTAAAGAGTTTAGAGAATCAATTAAAGTCTTTAGAAAATGTTAAATATTGTATTGAACGCATACTGATTGTAGAGTCTATGAAATATAAAGAAATTAAAAATAAATACTATATGAATCAAACTAAAAAAATAAAAGAAGAAATAAAATATTACCGAAGTTATCGAGTTCAATATATAGAAGAATTAAAAAAATGTATAAATTTAATTAAAAATTTACACTTAAAAAAAGATAATCAGGAGGAAGAAAATAATGATAATTTATTTAAATAATGAGGAAGTAACTAAAAAATACAAAGATTTAGAAGTTCCTGATATCTTAAATAAAATAAAAAATAATTTAGAAGATGAAATTCTAAGTAAAATTCTAATTAATGATGTTGCAGTTAATGAAGAATATATAAAAGAGAATATTAATGAGAAGGCAAGTATAAAGGAGCTCAAATTTGTAACAAAAACTTCTGAGGTTTTGATTATAGAGACTATTGAAGAGGCTTCAGATTATTTGCCTAAATTATATAGTGGTATAAAAAATACTGCGTCGCTTTTTAGAAATGGAAGAGAAAAAGAAGCCCATAATAAATATAAACTAATAATAGATGGTTTGAAATGGTATACAGGTGTAATTATAAAAATCACTTCTCTTTTAGATCAGAAAGAGTTATCTGAAGAGATTAAGAATTTGATAAATGATATGAATAAACCTCTTAGTGATTTAATGGTGGCATATAACAAAGAAGATTATGTTTTAGTTGCTGATATTTTGGAATATGAGATAGTTGAACATGTAGAAACTATGGTTGAATTTAATAGGAGAATAAAAAAGAGTTATTAATTATTTATAATAGAAAGTAGAGGGAATTTAAATGAGAGTTGTAGCTTTTTTGCCTGCTAAAGGTCAGAGTAGAAGAATAAAATCAAAAAACATTAAATTATTAGATGGAAAGCCTTTATTTCTGCACACATTAGAAAAACTTATGAAATGTGATTTTATTGATGAGGTATATTTAGATTCAGATTCCGAAGCTGTTTTTGATTTAGCTTCGGAGGTAGACTGTAAATATTTAAGACGAGATCCATCTTTAGCAAATAATAGTACAGACGGTCATATGTTAATGTTTAATGAGGCAAAAAAAGTGAAAGCAGATATTTATATACAAATTTTATGTACTAGTCCATTTATCAAAATTGATACTATTCGTAAAGGGGTAGAAAAATTAAAAAACAAAGAACGGTATGATTCAATAGTTTTAGTTAATAAAGAAAAACAGTATTTATGGGATGAAAATGGCCCTTTATATAATAATGAGCATATTCCTAATAGTAATGATTTGGATGATACTATTATTGAAACCATGGGACTTTATATTGTTAATAAAGATGTTGCTTTAAATAAAAAGAAAAGAATAGGAAGTAATCCATATTTATTAGAAGCAGAGTCTATTGAAGCAGTAGATGTTAATTATCCAGAAGATTTTAAATTAGCAAGTTATATAATGGCTGGGAAACGAGAAGAAGAAAGAGAAAGATTTAGAAATTTATCTAAAATTTTAACAAGTGCAATGTTATCTGATATTATGGATGATTTAAATCTCGATAATTTCATAAGTGGTTTAAAACCTAATATGAAAAATAAAAAAATTATGGGAAGAGCTAAAACTTTGAAATTGAGAAAATTGAACAAGGGTGAAGATTTTAGAGGTATTTATGAAGCATTAGAATCTTATAAAACCATAGTTCCTAACGATATTATTGTAGTGGAAAATGAAATAAGTGAATATGCATATTTTGGAAATCTGAATGCGAATTTAGCAATAAAAAGTGGAGCTGTTGGTGCCATTATTGGTGGGAAAACTAGAGATAGAAAAGATGTAACAGATTTAGATTTCCCAGTTTTTTCTACCGGCAATATTTCAAAAGATGTTAGAAAAAGAGCTACTACAGAAAGTATTAATAAAAAAGTCAATATCATGGGAGTTGAAGTTAGTCCGGGTGATTTAATATTTGCAGATAGTGATGGCATAATTGTTTTACCGAAAAAGTATGAGAATTTGATTATTAAAAAGGCTTTAAAAGTTATTAAAACTGAAAATAAGATTATTTCTGATATTTTAGTTGGTCATAATACAAATGATATTATAGATAGACATGGAGCATTTTAATAATTGTTAATGAAATGATTTTTATTTTTTCTAAATTTTAATAGAGATTAAAAATGATATTACTAGTGTGGTATGGGCTAAAAAAAACTGATTCGACTTAACGAAATTTAATAATGGAGTGAAATTATGAATAGAATTTTTGATTTTAATTTAGATAAATCTTATGAATATGAGAATGGTTTTTATTTGACCAGTAAAGTAGAACGATTGGCAAAATTAATATCCCATTATGAACTTTATAAATCTATTATAGATTTACCTGGAAATATTGTTGAATGCGGAGTTTTTAAAGGTGCATCTTTAATAAGATTTTCTAGTTTTAGAGAAATGCTTGAAAATTATTACTCTAGAAAAATTATTGGGTTTGATATTTTCGGTGAATTTCCTCGCCCCAATAAGGCAAGTGAGAATGATATTGAGTTTATAGAAAAATTCGAAAATAATGCGGGAAATGGAATTTCAGTAGAAGAATTAGATAAAATTTTAAAACACAAAAATTTTAGAAATTATGAACTAGTTAAAGGTGATATTATAAAAACTATCCCTGAATATTTAATAAAAAATCCTGAATTAAAAATATCTTTGCTTCATATTGATGTAGATGTTTACCAACCTACAAAATTTGTTTTAGAAAATTTATTTGATAAAGTTGTCAAAAATGGATTAATAGTATTAGATGATTATGGCAAAGTAGCTGGTGCAACTAAAGCAGTAGATGAATTTTTAGATAAAAAGGAAGTAAATAAAGTAATTAAAAAGCACTCTATTTCTCATGTTCCTGCTTATATTCGCAAATAAAACAAAGATTTTACTCAGGCTTTAAACAGAGCTATGGTAGCTCTACAAAATGAAGACTTTGACTATCTAGCTGATTTACTGGAAGTAGAGATGGTAGAATATTTGGATAAGATGAGAAACTTCAATCAGGAGTTACTGGAAGAAAATTAAGAGAGGTGACTAAAAATGTCTGCTGTAGATAATACTAATTATATCCTTACCCAAATTAAAAATGTAATCGTCAATCAACTCAACCAGCCTGATCAGAGTAGTGAGCAGAATAAACAGGATCTAAAAGGTGACAGATTCACTAAATCACAGCCGACAGAAAAAGTCACCTATACCCTGGAAGATTTTGCAGCTAAAAATGGAATTAAAAGACCGATCAAAATCAATAACAGCAATAATATCTTTTTTATTAATCATAATAACCGCAATCGGGCTCTAAAAATTGATCCAGGAGAATATAACTTAACAGAGATACAGGCTGCCATTCAGCATAAAGCCAACGAAGAATTTGGAATCGGTAAGGTTCAGCTTAAAATGACTGCCTCCGGTAAAGATCGTTTTATTTATGCTGAAGACAAGAAGGAAGAGCATGTATTAGATGAGCAGGGGTAAAAAATTAGGACTGATAAAATGCAAATAAAAATAGATAAGCTGCTTAAAATAATAAAGAAATTAAAAAAAGAAATAAACTCTAAACTAAAAACTTCTAAAAATAAAAGAGCAGAAGTAATAAAAAAGAGAAGAAAACTTGCTGAAATAGAAATGAACCTGAGGAGCATGAGGGCTACAGCAGTATTTTAACTATCTTAAGATGAAACTAAAAAACTAAGGATTTTAAGTTGAAATAATTTGATCGATAACATTTAGGTTAGTTAAGATCAAAATTTATAACATGTTATATTCCTACGGATAGACCGACTATAATTAGATGAAAAATATAACTAATTTAACTATTTACCAACTAAATATAAAAAAGGAGTTATATAAAATGAGCTACATCGACTATAGTGTTGAAATAAGAAGTTTAAATTTTGATAGTAAATTTAAAATTGAATCAATTTATGATGGAATTAAAAAAATAATTATATTTCAAAAAAATGATAATAAAGATACCTGGATAAGATTTTTTATTGAAGAAAAAATAGTTGAACCTGAAATTGCTAGAAAATTAACTAAAAAGGCAATGGAGAATATTTTAAATAAAATCGCTTTTAATACTGCAAATTATATAGGAATTCCTATGATAAGAAGTGAGATAACTAAAAAATCAAGTAAAGGATACGGTAAAATAAAGTCAGTAAGAACTTTATGTAAAAAAACTGATAGTCAAGAGTTGAATGAAATATTTAACTGTCTAGAGAAGAATTATGAAAAAGAATCATTTTATTTTGAATTATACAGAAGTGCTCTTCAAATCAAAAATGAAATTGCGAGATTTTTATTTTTATACAGTATTTTATTTGATTTAATAAATAGTGATAAAAAGAAAAGTTCTCAGGGTAATGTGGATGATTTTATTAGAAATCAAAATAAAAATGTAAAAGAAAAAAAGACTACACGTTTCAATAAAGAGTATCTTGAAACTATTTATACTTATTATAGAAATCAAGTTAGTCATACTAATGAAAATTCTAATATAAAAGAAATTAGGAATAAAATTACTAATTTAGTTGATAAGCTTTCTAAATTAGTTAAGGTTGCAATTAAACGTAAAAATTTAGTATGAATTGGAAATTGAAATTTATCCACGTTTTTTTATTTAAAAAATATATCTCAAGCATAAATTAAATTCAAGTTTACCGCTCTGCAGATAACTTGCTGCAGCTGTGATGTTATCGATATTCCAGAATTGCTCGGATTTATTGATTACTCTAATTTTAAAACATTAACTTAATAATTTGGATGTTTTTAATAGTGAAAGGAAACTGCAGTGAATAAAATAGTTGTTTTAAAAGCTGGAAAAAAGATACTGACTTTTAAAATTAAATCTCCTAAAAATTCAAAAAAAGGAGAAACTGATATTTTTATTGATTCTGGAAAAGGTTTGTATTTTGATAAGATTGTTGCGGGAAACTATTTCACAGAGTTTACTCAGCCGACTCATACAATTAATTCAATTAGCTGGCACGGTTATTTTTTACATATAAATAAAAATGTATTATCTTCTCCTGTTATACATTTAAAAGATTATTCTGATAAGGTGGCTAAACTGCCTCATTTAGGATCTATAAATGCTAAAGAGCCATTTCCGTTTCCAGTATTTAGTTTATGGTTGCCAAAAAATATGAGCTTAAAAGATATTGGAAAGACAAATAAGGATAATTCTAAATCTATTTATTCAGAAATTAAAGCTTCAGAAAACAAAAGATTGGATTTTTTTGTTTGTCCAAAATCAATTTCAGCTAATAAATTTTTAAAAACGTAGTCCAGTCTTGTTTATTTATTTTCCAATATAGAAATATTTAACACAGGAACTTTTGAAGTTGTTGGTCCTAAAAGCTTTGATTTTCAAATTATAGAAGATATATCAGGTCATGATGTAATTATTCGGCACAGTAAAATAGCTTCAAAAATTTATAGTAAATTAAAAAAATTTTATTCATTGTTTTTTCATGATCCAAATGATGTATATAATCGAGTTTTCAATACACCAGTTATTACTGTAGATGAAAATAGTAATAAAAACATTGCCTTATTAAGAGATGAAACAGAAAAAGAACTGGGTGTTGAAATTAAAAATAGAGATAAAATTTTTGAACAAATAAGGAGCAGGTTAAATAAATAATTTCTAATGCTTTATCTTTAAGAAATGCAGCTATGCAACTAAAGGGACAGGGTGTTGAATTGATTATTAATACTAAAACAATCAACCACTATAAGGTGGTTTTTTTTATATAAAACATATATATGTTTTAATTATAGTAGAATTGAAACAAAAATTAATACAATTATAATTTTGAAGTTTAAAAAATAAAGATGGTAGATTAAATATTGATAAATTGATGTGCATTTACCATTTGCTGAACCAATAATTGGGAAAACAATTTCAGAATAATCTGTTTTGTAATCATCACTAATATGATATAATAAATATATAAGAAGTTTACAAAGATGGAGGGACTAAATTGGATATTATTAAAAACCCACATGATTCTCTTTTTAAGAGAACTCTCGGTGATAAGGAAGTGGCAGTAGATTTTCTGCAAAATTACCTGCCTGATAATATTTTAAAAGAAATCGATCTAACAGATATTAAGGTAGCCAAAGATAGTTTTATAGATAAGGAATTAGAAGAAAGCTTTTCTGATATCTTATATAATGTTAGTATAGATGGCAGAGATGGGTTTATTTATGTTTTATTTGAACACAAAAGTTATTATGACAAAATGACACCGATTCAGATGCTCGGTTATATTGCAGATATCTGGAAGCTTTATCATAAGCAGAACAAAAATAGGAAGTTGCCGCCTATTCTTCCAATGCTTATTTACCATGGAGATAGAAAATGGGATTGTGGAGACAGATTATCAGAATTAATTGAAGCTATCCCAGCAGCTATATCAAATTATATACCTGACCATAAGTATTTAATTTATGATTTTTCTAGTTATTCTGATGCAGAAATCAAAGGCCAGATTAAATTAAAATTATTTTTAAAGCTAATCTCACATATTTTTGATGATAATTTTGATAATGGACTGCGAGAAATTCTGCCTTTATTAATTGAGCTGAGAAAAAAGACAACCGGACTTGAGTATATTGAAACTGTTGTTAAGTATATTTTAAATATTGGAGAAGAGATCTCTTTAAGTGAATTGGACCAAAAGTCAAAAAAAATTTCAGCTGAAGGGAGTGCTGTAATCATGACTATAGCAGAAAAAATTTATCATGATGGAAAAGAAGAAGGTAAAATAGAAGGAAGAGAAGAAGGTAAAGAAGAAGGTAAAGAAGAAGGTAAAATCGAGAATATGCATGAAATGATTGAATTTGCTTTGGAATTGAAATTTGGTTTGACAAGTAAACCTTTTGCGAAAGATGTTAAAAAAATAGAGGACTATGAAAAATTAAAAGAAATCAAAATTGCAATTAAAAATTATGATTCATTAGATAAATTAATAAAGAGTATTGATATTTAAATTTTAAGTAATTTTATTCTTTCTTGATTTCTATAGAAAAATATATTTTATCTAAAACAGCCAAGAAAAATCCATCTAAAGCTGTGATTTAGGTGGAGAGCTTTATTTGTTAAAATATAAATATAATAAAAATAATTATAATCTTTGGAGGCATAAAATATGGTGAAAAACTGCTATCTCTGTGGTTCACTAACTAAAAACAAATCTGGTCTCTGTGATGAATGTAAAGAAGAGAATCAGCATAAATTACGTAAAATCAAAGATTTTCTCTGGGAACATCCTAATTCTACAGTTAAAAAAATTCATAATAAAACTGGAGTTGAAGAAGAATTAATCAGAAAATATATTCGAGAAGATAAATTTATAATTTCTAATATTTTAGAAATTGATGATTAAAAATTAAGTTAATGAAGCTCTTTAGGACATCTGTCCTTTATTTTTTTGGCTAAATAATCTATAATTAAGGTGCGAAAATTGAATTTTAAAAAAATTATAAAAGATAATGAAAAAATTGAGAATATTTTCGGAAATATGTCCAGTCTATCTATAAAAGGGGCAATTATTTTGGTGAGCTAGAAATTTTTAATCAGCATCAGTGAATAATCAGGGATTTAAAAGCACTAAAACAGGAAGAGCAGTTAAGCCGTGATCAATAAAAAAACGGTTTAAATATATTAAAAAACAAAGGAGAAGGTGTTATTTAAAATGAAAAAATTTTTATTTTTAACATTAGCTTTATTTTTTATTTGTAGTTCTGCAGTGATTTTAGAAACAGAGGCTGTACAGGCAGAATCAGAGCTTAAAGTTGCACTGGTAGTTTCTGGTGGTTTAGGTGATCGTTCATTTTATGATTCAGCTGCTGAGGGTGTAGAATGGGCAGAAGAAGATTTTGGGATTGACTCTCGCGTTTTAGAATGTAGAAATGATCCCTCTCTATTTAGAGATCGCCTGATTCAGGGTTCAATGTATGGTGATGTAGTAATTGTAGTTGGATTTGAATTTTACGACGTAGTTCAAACTGTGGCACCAGAGTTTCCAGAGGTAGAATATATTTATGTTGATAACACGATAGAAGATCAAGCTAATATTACATCTATAGTATATAAAGAAAATGAAGGTTCATTTTTAGCAGGTGCTTTAGCTGCTATGATGACTACTAAAACTGAAGTTCCAAATATTACAGCAGAAAAAATAATTGGAATGGTAGGTGGGATGGATATTCCTGTGATTAGAAACTTTCAAGTTGGTTATCAGGAAGGTGCCAAATATGTTGATTCGGAAACTAAAGTAGAAACAGTTTTTGCTGGTGATTTTGAAGATCCAGCCCAGGGTAAAGAATCAGCCTTGACTCTCTTTTCTCAAGGAGCAGATATTGTTTTTGCAGCAGCTGGTAAAACAGGAGAAGGCGTTTTCCAGGCAGCAGGAGAAAAAGATAATTATGTAATTGGTGTTGATGCAGATCAGCGTTATATTAATCCTGAGGTGATCATTGCAAGTGTAGTTAAGGCAGTTAATGTCTCAGTTTATGAGTCAATTGAGAGAATTATTGCAGATGAACTTAATTCAGGCAGTCTTTATACTTATGGTTTAGAAGAAGAGGGAGTTTATATCGGTTATGGAACTGAAGAAATGAACCAGATAGTTCCAGCTGAAATCAAAGAAAAAGTCCAGGTTATCAAAGAACAGATTATTAGTGGTGAAATTGAAGTACCTACAGCTTATTAAGAAATGAATTAGATTTTAGCTTTTAAAAACTAAAGTAGATTAATTAAGGGAGGAGTGAAAGTTGCTTCTCCCTTATTTTTATCAAAAGTGATTGAGGTGAAAGTAATGGCAGCAGAATTAATTCGTTTTGAAAAGATTAGAAAGGAGTTTCCAGGAGTTATAGCAAATAATGATATTGATTTAACTATTAATAAAGGAGAAATCCACGCTATAGTTGGAGAAAATGGGGCTGGCAAAACAACTTTGCTTAAAATATTATACGGCCTGCATCAGCCGACTTCAGGCAGAATTTATATTGAAGGAAAAGAAGAAAAAATTGCTAACCCAGCTCAGGCAATAAAAAGGGGAATTGGTATGGTCCATCAGCATTTTATGTTGATTCCTTCTTTTACAATTGCTGAAAATATAGTTTTAGGTTATGAACCCCGTCGGAAAAGTATTTTTACTGATTTAAAAAAAGCAGAGACAGTAACCAAAAAGCTGGCGGCAGAATATGGCTTAGAGGTTGACCCACTACAGAAAGTAGTAGATGTTTCAGTTGGAATTCAACAGCGAATTGAAATTTTAAAAGTCCTATATCATGGAGCAGATATTTTAATCTTAGATGAGCCGACAGCAGTTTTAACTCCTCAGGAAACTGAAGAATTATTTGAAGTAATTAAAAATTTAGTTAAAGAAAAAAATAAAACAGTTATTTTTATTACTCATAAGCTAAATGAGGTTATGAATATTTCAGATCGCGTAACAGTAATGAGAGCTGGTAAAAAGTTAAAAACAATGCCTACTCAAAGTGCTACTAAAGCTCAGATTGCAGAATTAATGGTTGGGCGTGAAGTCTTACTTGCAGAATTAGAGCGAGCTTCAAATAAAGGGCCAGCCAGACTTGAGGTCCAAAAGCTAAAAGCGCGTGACAATCGAAACTTAGAGGCTGTTAAAGATATTTCTTTTCAGGTTCACAGTGGAGAAATCTTAGGAATTGCTGGAGTAGAAGGTAATGGTCAATCCGAACTAGTAGAGGTAATTGCTGGTTTACGAGAAATTGATTCAGGTAAAATAATAATTAATGGTAGAGATCTTTCGGCAGCCCAAAGTGGGGAAATTCGCGATTCAGGTGTAGTTCATATTCCCGAAGATAGGTTAAAAAACGGAATGAGTAAAGAAGCTAGTATTGCTGAAAACCTTTTAATGGGAAAACAGTATCAAAAAGATTTTGCTGTTAAAAAAATTCAGCTTAAACAGCAGGCAGTCAAACAAGAAGCTGAAAATCTGATTGAGCAGTTTGATATCAGAACTCCGGGAGCAGAAGTGAGTGCAGGTAGTCTTTCTGGTGGGAATATGCAGAAAATGGTTATTGCCCGCGAATTTTCTTTTAATAGTCCAATTTTATTGATTTCTCAACCAACAAGGGGAGTGGATATTGGAGCTATAGAATTTATCCATCAGCAAATAATGAAAAAGAGAAATGACGGCTGTGCAGTACTTTTAGTTTCAGCAGAATTAGATGAAATCATGCGGCTTTCTGATCGGATTTTAACAATTTATGAAGGTCAAATAACAGGTGAATTTGAAAATGACAAAGATTTATCTAAAAAAGAAATAGGCCTTTATATGACTGAGAACAGGGGTGAAGCCAATTGATTAAAAAAGATAAATATAAATTAGAATATTTAAGCTCTTTATTTATTTCTATTGCAGCAGCCCTTTTAATTGGTGCTATTATTATGTGGCTTTATGGTAAAGATCCACTACTTGGTTATCAAGCGATGTTTGCGGGTGCCTTTAATTCTCAGTATCGTTTTGCTACGACTTTAGCCAAAATGGTACCTTTAGTTTTAACAGGTTTAGCTACAGCTGTTTCTTTTCGAGCTGGGATTTACAATATTGGAGGAGAAGGACAGCTTTATTTAGGTGCTTTTGCCGCAGCTTATGTAGGAATTACATTTACTAGTTTGCCTGGTTACCTTGGGATATTGCTGGCAGTTTTAGCGGCAGCAGCAGTTGGAGCTGCTTACGCCTATATTCCAGCGGTACTGAAAGTCTATTACAAGATTGATGAAGTTATTACCACAATTATGCTAAACAGTGTCGCTATCTTTTTTACTGGTTATTTGGTTAATTATCCCTTTGCCACAAGTCAAGGCAAAATGGGTGGAACAGATATGATTGGAGAAGGTTATCAGCTGAGCCGCTTAGTTAGACTTTCTGATTTAAATAGCAGTATCTTTATGGTAGCTTTAATGGGGATTACAATCTATTATCTTTTAGAAAAAACAACTTTAGGTTATGATTTTAAAATGGTAGGTCAAAATAAAGAATTTGCTGATTATGGAGGAGTTAACTCTAAAAAGCGAATGATTACAGCAATGCTAATTTCCGGTGGATTAGCTGGAATAGCAGGTTCTTTTGAGGTTTTAGGGACTCATTTTAGATTTTTACAGGGGATTTCTCCCGGTTATTATTTTGATGGACTTTTAATTGCTTTAATTGTTAAAAATAATCCATTGGGAATCATTTTTATGTCATTTTTCTTTGCTGCCTTAAAAACAGGTTCCATGTCAATGGAAATGGCAACTGAAATCCCTTCAGAATTGGTTTTAATTATTCAGTCAGTAATTATCTTCTTTATTGCAGGTGAGGCTGGAATGAAAAAAATTATTAAAGGATTTTTAAAGAAAGAGGAGGAAGTTTAAATGGAAGAAATTTTAGCAAGGATTTTTAACTTATCAGTAATTCAGAATACTATTCGAACCTCAACTCCTCTAATTTTAGCAGCTTTGGGTGGATTATTAACTATGCAGGCAGATATTTTAAATATCGGAATGGATGGTATGATTTTAATTGGAGCCTTTTTTGCTGTTTTAGGTAGTTATCTTTTTGCTAGTTCATTGATGGGAGTAGCTTTTGCTGTTTTATCAGGGATAGTAATTGGCTTATTTTTTAGTTTTATGGTAGTTAAATTAAAAGCAGATGAATTTATTGTGGGAATTGCAATTAATATTTTTGCTGGTGGTTTAACTGTTTTTCTGTTAAGAACTATTTTTGGGGTAAAAGGTGCTTTTTCTTCTGATAAAATTGTTGCTATTCCTAGAATTAATATTCCTTTTTTAGAAAATATTAATTTCTTAAATCTAATTTTTAATAATCATTCAGTAACAGTTTATTTGAGCTGGATTTTAGTTATTTTGGTTACAATTTTTCTTTATAAAACTCCCTATGGCATGTGGTTAAGGGCAGCAGGTGAATATCCAGAAGCCCTAGATACAGTTGGTGTTAGTTCACAGTTAATGAAGCATTTTAGTTCTGTGATGTGTGGGATTTTTACTGGTTTAGCAGGAGCGCATTTATCCTTAGGTTATCTAACTCTATTTTCAGAAGGAATGAGTGCTGATCGTGGTTTTATTGCTTTGGCAGCAATAATTTTTGGGCGTTCACATCCAGTTAAGACCTTTGCAGCAGCTCTTTTATTTGGTTTTTTTGATGCAGTAGGTATGAGGCTGCAGGGAGTAGGGGTTCCTTCTCAATTTAGTAAGGCCATTCCTTATCTTTTTACAGTAATTGCTTTATTTATAATTGCTAAAAGACAGCTTGCTAAAAAAGATGAAAAAGCTTTAAAAACTGTTAATTAAAAAGTAAAAAAAGAGGTGCAATAATGAAGCAGAAACTTAATTATGATTTATTAGTAATTGGGGCTGGAGCAGCTGGTTTTTATGCAGCCCGTGAAGCTGCTAGAGCTGGTCTTAAAACAGCTATTGTCGAAAAAAATGAATTAGGGGGAACTGCTTTTTATTGGGGTAGTTTACCAGTCAAAATGATTGCTGATAAAATCAAAGCTTATCAAAAAACAAAAAAGATGTTACCGGAGTTTAAGTTAGATTTAAAAAAAACTGATTTTTTGCTGCAGGCTGCTGATTTTAAAAAAATTGAAGCTAAAATTAAAAAAGATTTAAGTCAAGCAGGAGCTGATCTTTTTTATGGTGAGGGCCATTTTAATTCCGCCCATGAATTTGAATTAAAAGAAAAATTGATAAAAGCAGAACGGGTTATTTTGGCTAGCGGCAGTCAAGTTAAAACAAATGCTGGTTTAGAGTTAGAACAAGAGCCGATTATTTCTCATAAAGAAGCAGTCAGTTTTAAAAAATTACCAGAAAGTATGTTAATTATAGGTATGAATATTGAAGGAGCAGAATTTGCCTCTATTTTTAGTTTTTTAGGAGTTAAAGTCTATATTTTAGATCAAAAAGATAGTCTGCTGCCTGGAATTGATCAAGATCTAACTAAAGTTTTAAAACAGGAACTTGAAAAAAATGGAGTTGAAATTATGACTTCAACTACTTTAAAAAAAGCAGAAATAACTGAGCTTAAAAATCAAAAAGTAGTTAAAGTAGAAGTAGAATCTAATTTAAATTCTAAGCAAACTAAAACTACTAGAGCTGTTCAAGTAGAGACTGCTCAAGGGGCGAGTTCTACTGGAACTAAGACTTTAATAGTAGATAAAATCTTATTTACAGCTGGTAGAGAAGCAAATTTCCCTGCTGGAATTGAAAAAATGCAGCTTGCTTTTAATAAACAAGGTCTGCAGGTTAATTCGAAATTACAGACAACTAACCCAGCAGTTTATGCTTTGGGAGATCTTAATGGTAATTTTGGAATTGCCAGTACAGCAATAAATGATGCCTTAATAGCAGTTAATGAGCTTAAACAGCTAGATATTTTCAAAAATAAGTTAAAAGCTCATTATAAAAAGCCAGTTACTCATTTAAAAACAGCAGCAGCTCAAACTATTCCTTTAAATATTTTTACTCTGCCTGAAATTGGTGGTTTTGGTTTATCAGAAACTCAGTTAAAGGCTAAAAATATTGCATATCGAGTTCAAAAGTACTATTTTAAAGATTGCTGGCGCAGCTTAATTAGTCAAAAAAAGGGTTTTGTTAAAATTATGCTGGCAGCAGAGTCTGAAAAAATTCTGGGAGTTTATTTTGTTGGAGACCAGCTTTCAGAGATTGTTTCTAGCCTAAGCTTAACTGCTGATTTGGAGTTAAAAGATTTGCTTGAAAATATCTATATTCAGCCAACAAGAACTGAAATCTTAAGAGAAGCTGCTCTGATGGAGCCCAAATTAGGATCTAGTTTTTAATAGAATGAACTCTGGCTTGAAATTGCTTGAGCAAGATTAATTTAAATAAATATAAATTAAGAATTTAGGAGTGATCAAATGAAAGAAGCACATTTGCTCTGTCAAGCAGAGGAAATTGCCGAAAATGTATTATTGCCTGGAGATCCAGAGCGGGTTTTGAGAGTTGCTTCAGAGTTGAGTCAGGTCAAAGAAATTGCTTTTAATCGAGAATTTAGAACAATAACTGGTAATTACAAAGGAATGCCGCTTACAGTTACTTCAACTGGAATTGGTGGTTGTTCAATGGGAATTGCAGTTGAAGAACTTGCTAATTGTGGTGCTAAAAATTTAATTAGAATTGGCAGTTGTGGAGCTTTACAACCTGAACTTAAATTGGGAGAGTTAATAATTGTGACAGCAGCTGTTAGAGAAGATGGTTTAAGTAAGACCTATGTTAAAACTGAATACCCAGCAGTAAGTGATTTTGAATTGAGTAATTGTCTTAAAACTAAAGCTGAAGATTTAGGCTTTGATTTTAGTCTCGGTATCTGCCGCAGCCATGAGTCATTTTATATCGATCATAACCAGGAAGTTATTGATTACTGGAAGCAGAAAAATGTTCTGGCCTCAGATATGGAAACTGCTGCTCTTTTTACTCTAGCTAATTTACGCAAACTGCGAGCAGCTTCAATTTTAAATGTAGTAGTTAATGATAGTCAGGACTCGTCTGCTGGAATTAATAGCTATGTTGAAGAAGATGAAGTTATTATGGCAGGAGAAAGCAGAGAAATAAAATTAGCTTTAGAAGCACTTTTAGCCTGGCAGCAGTAGAAACATTGCTGAATATGATAAAGCAATTATTAAAATGTTTTCTGATAATCAATATTTTAGCAAATTCAAATTCAATTGTATAAACCTGTAAATAAGCTTTAATTTAACTTATGGTGATTTTAATCACTTAGATAAGAGCTAAAGCTATTTAAGAAATGAGTAGTTTTAAACGATAATATATTTGATACTTATAATTGGCAGAAAAGAGGTGAAAATAATCAGAAGCGCTTTTTTGAAAATATTTATTATACTAATCTTACTAACATTAATCACACCATTAACTCAAGCTCAAGAAATAACAGTTAGCGCTGAAGCAGAAATAATTGCAGGGGTAGAATTAGCTCGCAAAGAAGCTTTGCAAAAAGCAATGGTTAAATCTGTAAGGCAAGCAGCAGGTAATTTTATTAGAAAATCAATTTTAGTTGAAAATTCTAAATTAATTAGTAGTCGTATTTATTCTCAAGCTGAAGGCTATATTAGTAATTATCAGATTTTAAGTCAATCAGCTGCAGCTGGTGTTTACAAATTGGAAATTAAGGCAGAGGTTACGTCTAAACTCTTTTCAGATTTAGAAGAACTAAAGTTAATTATTGAAAATCAGACGAATAATCCCAGGCTACTTTTGTTTGTAGAAGATGTTCAGACAACGGCTTTAGCTGGATCTAATTCAAATGAATTTCAGCTTTATGTTAGAGAGATTGAAGATTCTTTGACTGAACAAGCAGGGATCAATAAAATTTCAGATCAAATCCAAAGAAATTTAAGTCTTAATTTAAAAGGTCTTGGTTTTAGATTAGCTAAACAAAGTAGTGAACTAGATTTTTTGCAGGTAGTTGGTGGTTTACAGGGATGGGAACAGAATTCTTCACAGTTGGTTGATAGTTTTCAATTTCCTTTTGAATTATTAATTATTGGCCAAAGTGAACTTAAACAACTAGGAGAAAAAGATTTTGGTTTTGGTCTTTTAAAAATTGCTGGAGTTAAAAGTTCTTTTTTAGTTTATAGTGCTCAAACTGGAGAAGAACTTAAAAAAATTACTTTTACTGAAAAAGCCTATGCTAGATCAACTCAAAAAGCTTTAGACTTAGCTATTGAAAAAGCAGGTAGAGCTGGAGCTGAAAATTTAGCTCAGGCATTATTACCTTTAGTTGACTTAAATAGTGGTCAAAAAAACTTGAAGCTAAAAGTAAATAATTTAGCAGCATACGAAGATTTAACTAAACTGGAAAAAGTAATTAAGAAGCTGAGTGGAGTTCAGAATTTTAAATTATATAGTTTTGCAGATGATTCTGCTTCTTATTTATTAAAAGTCTTACAAACTACAGCGGTTTTAGCAGAAAGATTTGCAAATGAAAAAGAATTTCCTCTGCAGGTTAAAAAGCTGGGCCCTGATTATTTAGAACTTCAAGCCAATTAATTAAAAGTTTAGTTATTAAATTAGGAGATGATAATAATGAAAAAACTATTAACAGCAGTATTAATTACAACATTTTTAGTTCTTACACTGGCAACTGCAGTTAGTGCAGACGAAGATTTAGTATCAAATGTAATGGTTAAATATTTTAAGGGCTCAGTTGAGACAGTAGGGATGGCAGTAGCACCTGATAATATGTCAAATGCGGCTCAGGCTAAGGTTTTAGCTAGAGAAGGGGCAATTGTTGACGCTCGCGCAAAAATGTTGGAATATATCAAAGGAGTACATATTACTAAAGATGTAACAGTAGTAAATGCGATGGCAAATTCTAAAATTAATCAAAGTTTAGAAGGTTTTATTAATGGAACTTATGTTGTTAGAGGAAGTGAAAACTGGGAAGAAGGAATTTATCAAGTAACTATGCGTAAAGATATTGATGAATTTAACCGAGTTTTTTACGAAAAACAGAGTACAGAGTTTGCCACTAAACCAGCTGCTAAAGAAACAGAATATACAGGTCTGGTAATTGATGCCCGCAATGTTGATTTAAAACCACAGGTAATGTTTAGAATTGAAGCCGAAAATGGAACTGTTGTTTATGATAATACTAAGGCTTTATTTGAACCAGCTGTAGATAAAGGCTTAGTTGGTTTTGCTCCTTCAGTAGAAAGAGCTTCTGAATTACCTAGAGTTGGAGATAATCCTTTAATTGTAGAAGCGATTAATGTTAGTGGTGAAGCTGGTACAGTTGTAGTTGTTAGTAATGGAGATGCAGCAGTAATTAATAGAGAATTAGAAAGTACTAAAGTATTTAGACAAGCTAATGTTGTTGCTGTAATTGATGAGTAAATTTTTGAAAATCAATAGATTATTAAATAAATATTTAGTTTTAACTCTGCTGATTCTGGTTTTAGCAGCTGGGCCAGCAGCAGCCGATAATTTAAATGATGCTCTAGATAAAATAGTTTCTGATTTAACAACAGAACTTTTTATGCAGCTTCCAGCTGATCAAGACTATAAGCTAGCAGTTGCTGATTTTTTAAATCAAAATAATCAAAAAACAAAATTGAGTAACTTTATTAGTGAAGATTTAATTATTAAGTTAACCAATACTGGTGGTTCAAAAATTAAGGTTTTAGAACGCCAGCGTTTAAATTCTATTTTAGAAGAACAAGATAGAATGACTTCTGGAGTTTTAAAACAAGAAACCTCTGAAAAAATTGGTGAACTCTTAGGTGCAGACAGTATAATTATTGGTAGATATTATAGTATTAAAAAAGAAATACATTTAATGGCCAAATTAGTTTCTATAGAAAGTGGCTATATTTACTCTGCAACTAAGTTAGTAATTGATAAAGATGAGCTTATTCACTCACTTTTAGGTGAAAATTATATTCAGCGAACTATGCAGTAAAATTAAAATTATTCAAAACAAAATAAAAGCTATAAAAAAAGCAATTCCCTGCTGATAAAAGGATAATAAAGTTCTTTTATTAAGCAGGGAATTTTTAATTAAAACAGTTAATAGAAGTTCTACCAGCGAGACTGCAACTTCTTATCTCAGAGCTTAGATTAACTCGTTGATAACCCGTTTTACAACCTTAAAGTAGGGTCTTTAATATTTTTTTAAATTAAGGGTGCAATTTTTCAGAAAATACTATATAATGTAATCCAAAAGAGAGCTTCCCTTTTTATTTTCGCTTAAAATTTGATGAAAGAGGGAAGCTTTTTCTAACTGCAAATAATTTTCTAATTGGGTTAATGGGTTATTTTAAACTAGTTAAAGGAGTTAAACACCCCATTAAATCTCATAACTTTTTTTACAAAAGTTTTTAGTCGATAATTCGACAAATTTTAGGCTCTAAATTTAAGTCAAAACAGTTATTTTTTTAGTCAAACTAATAATTCTAACAAAAAAAGACTTTTTTAGCTCAAACTTTGATTTTGGCATAGGATATGCAATATATTTTAGATGCAAAGTTAAAGTTTAATTTTTTATTTGCAATAGTTTGATTAATTTAAAAAATCAAAAAGGTGGGTTAGCTAATGCAAAAAACTAAAACAAAAGAAGTACAAAAAACAGAAAACAAACAGGAAACTGAACAAAAAACTCTAGTAATTGGGGTTATTGGCTCTGATGTTCATGCAGTTGGCAATCGAATTCTGGAAGAAGCTTTTACTCAAGCTGGATTTAATGTAGTTAATATAGGAGTTTTAGCTGCTCAAGAAGAGTTTATTAATGCTGCTGTAGAAACAGATGCTGATGTTATTTTAGTTTCTTCATTATATGGACATGGAGAAATGGATTGTAAGGGCTTTAAGGCTAAATGTGTTGAAGCTGGTTTAGATGATGTACTACTTTATGTTGGTGGTAATCTTGTTGTTGGAAAACAAGATTGGGAACCAGTTAAGAAAAAGTTTCTTGAGATGGGTTTTGATAGAGTTTATCCTCCAGGAACAATGCCTGAAGTATCAATAGCAGATTTGAAAAAAGATTTAGGTCTAGATGATTAAATTTTGTTTTTTAAGATTCAAGCAATTTTTTGAAATTAGATTGGGGTGGCGAAATGAAAAAGATATTATTACTTGATATTGGCAGCACTTATACAAAAGGAGTTGTTTTTGATCTTGATCAAGCCCGATTACTAGCTGCTGCAAAAGCAATTACTACTGTCTGGAATGATGTAAATATAGGTATTAAAAAAGTATTTACTAAATTAGAAGCTCAGGGAGAAGATCTGGCTAGTATAGATCAAAAATTAGCTTGCAGCAGTGCGGCTGGTGGACTAAAAATGATTGTAATTGGCTTAGTGCCTAGTCTAACAGCAGAAGCGGCTAAAAGAGCAGCCCTGGGAGCAGGAGCCAAAGTGATCGGGACTTATTCCTATCAATTAAATAAAGCTGAAATTGCTGAAATAGAAACTAAAAACCCTGATTTAATCCTTTTATCTGGTGGTACTGATGGGGGAAATAAAGAAATAATACTAAATAATGCCAAAAAGCTGGCCCCCACAAATTTAGATCAGACCCCAATTGTGGTAGCAGGTAATAAGGCTGCAGCAGATGAAGTAGAACAAATATTGACTAAAGCTGGTAAAGAAGTTCATTTAACTGAAAATGTAATGGCCAAATTAGAAAAATTAAATATTGAACCTGTGCGGCAAACTATTCGCAAAGTTTTTTTAGATAAGATTATATATGCTAAAGGTTTATCAAAAGCTAAAAAACATATAGATGATTTAATTATGCCCACTCCTTCAGCAGTAATGAAAGCAGCAGAATTAATTGCTACTGGAACTGAAAATCAGGCTGGATTTGGAGATTTAATGGTAGTTGATATTGGTGGAGCAACAACTGATATTCATTCTGCTGCTGATGGTTATCCAACTAAAGCTAAAGTTAGTTTAAGAGGTTTAGAAGAACCTTATCTTAAAAGAACTGTTGAAGGAGATTTAGGGATGAGATATAGTGCTCCGAGTTTAGCTGATTCGGTGACTAAAAAGGAATTATTAAGTTATCTTGAGGGCCAAAAATCAGAAGAATTATTTGAATATATAAAAAAAATAAATTCAAATATTGAATACATACCGCAAACTGAAAAAGAAAAAAGATTTGAAATTGCAATTGCTAGTGCTGCAGCTAAAAATGCTGTAGCTAGACATGTTGGTAGGATTAAAGCAGTTTATGGTCCATTTGGTGAAAACTATGCTCAATATGGTAAAGACTTAACTGAGCTTGATTTAATAATAGGGACAGGCGGAGTTTTGATTAATAATGATTCTGCTTCCGAAATCTTAAGAGCTAGTTTTTATACTGAATCAAATCCAACTGTTTTAGCACCTAAAGCACCAAAAATGATGCTCGATCAAAAATATCTATTATCAGCAATTGGTTTGTTGGCAGGAGTTGATTCAGAGCTTGCCTTTGAGATTGCTAGAAAATATTTATCCCCTATAGGAGGTAGAAAAGATGAAAATAGAAAACAAAAAATGGAGTTTAGAAAAGTTTAATCAAATTAGAGAAGAAGTTTTAAAACAATGGCCTACTGGTCAAGATGTGGACTTAGAAGAGGCTATTGAATATCAAAAAAATATAGAGCCTAAAAAAAGAGTTACTGCCAAATTAAAAGAAGCTAAAGAAAGTGGAATTACTCTTATTCAGCCACGAGCGGGAGTTGCTTTAATCGATAAACATATAGAATTACTTAGATTTTTGCAAGATGAAGGTAAAGCAGATATTTTACCAACAACAATAGATAGTTATACAAGACAAAATAATTACGAAGATGCAGAAGCTGGAATTAAAGAAAGTAGAGAAGAAAAAAGATCAATGTTAAATGGTTTTCCAGCTGTGAATCATGGAGTTCAAGGTTGTAGAGAAGTTGTAGAAGCTTTAGCTTCACCTTTACAAGTTAGACATGGAACCCCAGATGCTCGCTTATTAGCCGAAATAACACTAGCAGGTGGTTTTACTGATTTTGAAGGTGGAGGAATTTCTTATAATATTCCGTATGCAAAAGAAGTTTCTATTGAAAGAACAATTTATGATTGGCAGTATGTTGATCGTTTAGTTGGTCTTTATGAAGAAAATGGGATCTCTATTAACAGAGAACCTTTTGGACCTTTAACTGGTACTTTAGTTCCCCCATCTGTTTCTCATACTGTAGCTTTAGTGGAAGGACTCTTGGCTGCAGAACAGGGAGTTAAAAATTTAACTTTAGGTTATGGTCAATGTGGAAACTTAGTCCAAGATGTTGCAGCTTTAGAATCTTTGAGAGAATTAGCAGCAGAATATTTTGCTGATTTTAAAGATATAATGTTAACTACTGTTTTCCATCAGTGGATGGGAGGTTTTCCCCAAGATGAAGCCCAAGCTTTTGCAGTTATTTCCTGGGGAGCTTCAACTGCAGCTTTAGGAAATGCAACTAAAGTTATTACTAAAACAACACATGAGGCTTTGGGAATCCCTACAAAAGAAGCAAATGCTGAAGGACTTAAAGCAAGTAAACAGGTTATTAATATGTTAAGAGACCAAAGTTTAGCCTCAAATGATAAATTAGAAAAAGAAAAAGAAATGATTAAAAAAGAAACAAAGCAAATAATGGATCATGTTTTAGAATTAGGTAAGGGAGATTTAGCTCAAGGTGTAGTTAAAGCCTTTAAAGCAGGTGTAATTGATATTCCTTTTGCTCCTAGTCGTTTTAATGCAGGCAAAATTTTACCTGCTCGTGATAATGAAGGGGCTGTTCGTTATTTAGACCATGGTAATCTTCCTTTTACAGAAGAAATAGTTAAATTCCACCAGAAAAAATTAGAGGATAGAGGTAAAGATGAAGGTAGAGAAGCTAGTTTCCAGATGGTAATTGATGATATTTATGCTGTAGGTCAAGGAGAACTTGTTGGGCGTCCTAAAAAGAATAAAAAGGAGGAAAACTCTTGCAAATAAAAAAAGTATTAGCATCCAAAGGATATACAGGCTTTTATTTTGATGATCAGGCTGCAGTTAAGGGAGAGGCTAAAGGTGATGGAGCAACTTATATTGGTAAGGCCCAAACTCCTGGTTTTTCTAAGGTAAGACAGGCTGGAGAGTCAATTTCGATTATGATTATTTTAGAAAATGATCAAATTGCTTATGGTGATTGTGCAGCTGTTCAGTATTCAGGAGCAGGAGGTAGAGATCCCTTATTTTTAGCAGATGATTTTCTACCAGTAATTAAAGCAGAAATTGCACCACGTCTTGAAGGTCGTGAAGTTGATAATTTTAAAGAATTAGCAGCAGAATTTGATAGCTTAAAAATTAATGGTAAAAGAATGCATACAGCCTTAAGATATGGAATTACTCAGGCTTTATTAAGTGCTGTTGCTCAAGCAAAAAATAAGACAATGGCAGAAATAGTTGCTGAAGAATATAATTTAGAACTAGATCCTAAACCTGTACCAGTTTTTTCTCAAACTGGTGATAGCAGACATTTAAATGCTGATAAAATGATTATTAAACAGGCTGAAGTTATACCACACGGTTTGATTAATCATGTAGAAGAGAAATTAGGTAAAAATGGTGAAAAATTAAAAGAATATGTTAATTGGTTAAAAAACAGAATCAAAAAAATAGCTGTTGATCAAGAGTATCACCCTGCTTTTCACCTTGATGTTTATGGAACAATAGGTGTTGCTTTTGATAATGATCCAGTTAAAATGGCTGATTATTTAGCTGAATTAGCAGCAGAAGCTGAGCCATATGATTTAAGAATAGAAGGTCCAATGGATTCAGGTAGTAGAGAAGCCCAGATTAAAGATATGAAAGCTCTAAAAGATGAATTAGCTCGCCGAGATATAAAAGTTGAATTAGTTGCTGATGAGTGGTGTAATACTTTAGAAGATATTAAATTATTTGTAGACCATGAGGCAGCAGATGTGGTTCAGATCAAGACTCCTGACTTAGGTGGTATAAACAACACTATTGAAGCTGTAATGTACTGTAAGGAAAATAATGTTGGTGCTTATCAGGGAGGAACTTGTAATGAAACAGATCGTTCTTCTAGAATCTGTGTTAACTTAGCTTTAGCTACTCAACCTGATCAAGTACTTGCTAAACCAGGAATGGGTGTAGATGAAGCAATTATGATTGTTAAAAATGAAATGAATCGCATTTTAGAAATATTAAAATACAAAGATGAAGCTAATAAATAATAATTAATTGGAGTGATATTCTTGAAAAAGGAATTAAGAATTTTATCGCCGACAGCAATTTTAGGCTACGGTTTTCCTAAAGAGTCTTTTGAAAAAGGTTTAGAGATGGAGCCTGATTTAATAGCAGTTGATGCAGGTTCTACTGACCCAGGACCTTATTATCTGGGAGCAGGTGTTTCTTTTACTGATAGAACAGCTGTTAAAAGAGATTTAAGATTAATGATTAAGGCAGGTCAAGCAAGAAATATACCTGTTATTGTAGGAACAATGGGAGGGTCTGGTGGTCAACCTCATTTAGATTGGGGAATTGAAATTGTCAAAGAAATAGTTGCTGAAGAAGACTTAAGTTTTAAATTAGCTACAATTTCTTCAGAATTAGATAAAAAAGAAATTAGAAAGAGATATGAAAAAGATCAGGTTGAAGCTCTTTTTCCAGCTCCAGCAATAACTGAAGAAGATATTGAAGATTCGACCAGAATAGTTGGTCAAATGGGAGTTGAGCCTTTTATTAAAGCTTTAGAGCTTGAGGCAGATGTTATTATTGCTGGTCGAGCTTATGATCCAACTGTTTTTGCTGGTTTTTGTGTTAAACATGGTTTCCCTAAAGGTTTAGCTTTACATATGGGTAAAATTATGGAGTGTGCTGCTATTGCTGCTAATCCAGGCAGTGGTAGTGATAGTATGTTTGGGATTTTAACTAAAGATCATTTTATTTTAGAACCTCTTAATCCTAAAAGACGCTGTACAACTACTTCTGTTGCAGCTCATACTTTATATGAAAAAGCAAATCCATTTAAATTACATGGTCCAGGTGGGGTTATTGATTTAACTAACTCTAAATTTGAGCAATTAGATGAAAGAAGAGTTAAGGTTAGTGGTAGTAAATTTGTTGAAGATCAAGCTTATACAGTTAAGTTAGAAGGAGCCAAAAAAGTAGGTTATAGAACAGTTTCTATAGCAGGAACTAGAGATCCAATTATGATTAAGCAATTAGATCATATTAAAAAAGTTGTGCGGGATACTGTGCGAGATAATTTTGATCAATTAGATCAGGATGATTACCAACTTATTTTTAGAATCTATGGTGAAAATGCTGTAATGGGTAAGTTAGAGCCAGAAACAGAAATTAATTCACATGAAGTTGGAATTATAATTGAGGTAGTAGCTAAAACTCAAGATTTAGCAAATACTATTTGTAGTTTTGCTCGTTCAACTATGCTTCATTATGGTTATCCAGGTCGAGTTGCTACTGCAGGTAATTTGGCTTTTCCTTATTCTCCTTCTGATCTTAAAGCTGGGGAAGTTTATGAATTTAATCTCCATCATTTAATAACTGTTCAAGATCCAACTAGTCTTTTTCCAATTAAAATTGAAGAACTTTAAATTATAAAATAAAGAAGGTGATGATCATTTCTCAAGCTAAGCTTAGAAAAATTACAGAATTAGTTGATGTAATTAGAAGTAAAAATGCTGGCCCTTTTGAATTAACATTTGACTTTATTTTTAAGAATTTCGAAATTTATCAAAAAGTCAAAAAATCAGCAGCCATCAATAAGGAATTAATTGCTAAATTATATGATATTCCTGTTGAAAATGTGATTAATGTGATAAACTATGATCCTGCCAAGGCAATTAAAGTTACTATTATTAGACCTTTTGCTTCTGGTGATGTTGGTGAAACAGATGTTTATGGAGCCCAACAGCATGCTCCTTTATTAAATATAGAAATACCTTTATAAGTTAAATTTGAAATGGGCTATTTGCTTGTTTGAACTAAAAAGATTAGATAAAAGAGCCAAATAGCCCGATTTCATTTGATATTATTTGCTTTGTTAAGAGGTGTAAGAGTTGAAAAAAGAATTAGTTGTTTTAACAATTAGTAAAGTTACCAGTAATTTATTTAGAAGACAGTTAAATGATATTTTTGCAGATAAAATAATGATTAAATATTTAACAACTGAAGAGTTGAAATCTCAAAAAATTAAGTCAGATATGGTTTTGACTACAAAGTCATTGATTAAAGAAAAAAATATAGATGATTATATTTTTGCTCAAAGTGACGTTTTAATTGCCAGAAGATCACTTAATATTTCTTATTTAGAAGATTTAATTAAAATTAATGATCAGAGCCGTGTTTTATTGATTAATGATACTAAATTAGGGGCTTATGAGGCCAAATCTCTTTTAGAAGAAGTAGGGATTAATCATTTAGAATTAATACCATATTATCCTGGTAAAAAAGCACCAGCTAATGTCAAAATTGCTATTAATTTAGGAGAAGAACATTTAATTCCTGATTATATTGAGCGCGTTGTTAATATTGGCAGTCGAGTTTTAGATATTACTACTATTATAGAAATCGCTGTTAAAATGGGGATTATGGATACTAATTTTGATTTTTTATCTTCACATTATATTAGAGAATTAGTGACAATGGGTAAAAGATTAAACCATCGGATTAAAGATCAGGAAAGAACAAATAAAAAATTAGATACAGTTATGAACCATGTCCATGATGGAATTATTTATATTAATCAAGATCAAGAAATAGAAATTTTTAATCAAAAAGCAGAAGAAATCTTTTCAATGAAAACTGAAGCAGTGATTGGTAAAAAAGTTGCTCCAACTATCCCTAACACAAAATTAGATCAAATCTTAACTAATAAAATTGTACATAAAAATGCTTTACAAGATGTTGGCAATAATAAAATAGTCAGTACTAGGGTTCCAGTTGAAATGGATGGGAAGATTATTGGGGCTTTAGCAACTTTTAAAGATGTTACAGATATTAAAAAATTAGAAGCTGATTTGAGACTGAAACTGAAGAAAAAAGGCCATATTGCTAAGTATAATTTTCAAAATATTATTGGTCAAAGTAAAGAAATAAAAAAGGTAATAAAAAAGGCGAAAAAAATTGCTAAAAGCGAATCGACTATTTTAATTCAGGGTGAAAGTGGTACTGGTAAAGAACTTTTTGCCCAATCAATCCATAATTATTCAGATCGTTTTCAAAATCCTTTTGTGGCTATTAATTGTGCAGCTTTTCCTGATAATCTGTTAGAAAGTGAGCTCTTTGGATATGAAGGGGGAGCTTTTACTGGAGCTAAAAAGGGTGGTAAACCCGGAGTCTTTGAGCAGGCACATACAGGTACGATATTTTTGGATGAAATAGGAGATATTTCTGCTAATATTCAGGCCAGGCTGCTGCGAGTTTTGCAGGAAAAAGAAATAATGAGAATTGGTGGCACTAAAATGATACCAATTGATATTAGAGTTGTGGCTGCTACAAATAAAGATCTATATCAGTTAATCCAGACTGGAGAATTTAGGGAGGATCTTTATTATAGATTAAATGTTCTTTCTTTATTTATTCCACCTCTGCGGAAGCGGAGAGAAGATATTTTATTATTAATTGAATATTTTTTTAATAAATTTGATGCCAAAGATATGGAATTATCAAAGCCATTAATTAGTAAATTATATAATTATAATTGGCAGGGAAATGTACGCGAATTAGAAAATTGTATTGAATATTTAGTTCAAATTTATACAGGAGAAATTGGGATTCAAGATCTGCCACCTCATTTTTTAAGGAAAAATCAAAAAGAAACTAATATTCAAGAAAATGAGTTAGCGAAGTTAGACTTAGGTGAAGAAAAAGAATACTTATTTATTTTAAATGAATTATATTTGGCCAGACAGTTAGACCACAGAACAGGTAGAAGAGAAATAGCCGAAAATGCCAAAGTAAATGATCTTTATTTATCACCCCAAATGGTGAGAAGTAGATTAAATAAATTAGAGGCTCAAAATATGGTTGAAATTGGAGTTGGTAGGCAGGGAACAACTATAACTGCAAAGGGAATTAAAGTTTTAAAAACAGTTTCTGATTAAAAATAATGGGTTTAATGGGTTAAGTTAAGAGCCTATTTAACTTTTATTAACCAAATTATTGATCTTTTTTTGGAGTCTATTATTCTAAAAATAAGTTTTAAAAAAATTAATAAATGATTAAACACTAATATTTAGGATAATAATTCTAAATATTTTTATTTTTTAGATTTATGGAATGAGATCTGCATAATATATAAGTGAATTATTATTAGGAGGGAAAAAAATGGGAATAAAAGCTGCAGAAATTACAAATAAAGTAGCTGAAATGTGTATGGAAGCTAATTATAATTTAGGTGATGATATTGTTCAAAGTTATAAAGAAGCTTTAGCTAAAGAAGAATCTGAGGTCGCAAAAAATATTTTAGAACAGTTAATTGAAAATGCTAAAATTGCTAAAAAAGAACGAGTACCTATTTGTCAGGATACAGGAATGACTGTTGTTTTCGTAGAATTAGGTCAAGATGCTGTAATTGAAGGTGGAGAGCTTTACTCAGCTATTAACCAAGGAGTTGCTAAAGGTTATAAAGAAGGTTATTTAAGAAAGTCAGTTGTAAGTGACCCATTAGATAGAGAAAATACTAAAGATAATACACCAGCTGTTATTCATGCAGAAATTGTGGCTGGGGATGGCTTAAAAATAACTGTGGCTCCAAAAGGATTTGGTAGTGAAAATATGAGTCAGATTAAAATGTTAAAACCAACTGCTGGAGTTGAAGGAGTTAAAGAATTTGTCTTAAAAACAGTTGCTGAAGCAGGTCCAAATCCTTGTCCTCCAATTATTGTAGGAGTGGGAATTGGTGGTACTTTTGAAAAAGCTGCTTTAATTGCTAAAAAATCTTTATTAAGAAAAGTAGGAGCTAGAAATCCTGATCCGAAAACAGCTGCTTTGGAAAAACAATTATTAAAAGAAGTAAATCAATTAGATGTTGGTCCCCAAGGTTTAGGTGGTTTAACTACAGCTTTAGATGTTAAAATAGAAAAATATCCAACTCATATTGCTGGTTTACCAGTTGCTGTTAATATTAGTTGTCATGTTACAAGACACCAAACAAGAATTTTAGCTTAAGGAGCTGATAAAATGAGTAAGGTAAAAATACAAACTCCCTTAACTTTAGAAAAAGTTAAGGAATTAAAAGCAGGAGATAGTGTTTTAATTAGTGGTACAATTTATACTGCAAGAGATGCTGCTCATGCTAGAATGTTAGCTAGTTTAGAAAAAGGAGAAGAATTACCTTTTGCTTTGAAAAATCAGATAATTTACTATGTAGGACCTGCTCCTGCTAAACCTGGTCAGGCAATAGGTTCGGCTGGACCAACAACAAGTTATAGAATGGATCCTTTTGCTCCAGCTTTTATTAAAGAAGGTTTAAAGGGAATGATTGGTAAAGGTTTAAGAAACCAAGAAGTTATTGATACTATGCAGGCAGAAGGAGCAGTTTATTTTGCAGCTACTGGTGGAGCAGCAGCTTTAATTGCCCAGAGAATAAAAAAAGCTGAAATTATTGCCTATGAAGATTTAGGGGCAGAAGCTGTGAGAAAATTAGAAGTAGAAGATTTTCCAGCAACAGTTGTAATTGATGCAGAAGCTAATAATTTATATCAAAAGGGGGATAGCTGATTATCTTAAAAAAACTTAAATAGGAGTGGTGGTATTTATGGAAATAAATTTAGACATGATTCAAACAATTACTTTGGCAGTTGTGATTTATTATTTTGGGAACTGGGTCAGATCTAAAGTTGATTTTCTGGATAGGTTTTGTATACCGGCTCCAGTTATTGGGGGTATTTTATTTGCTTTCTTAAATTTAATTATGAGAGAAAGTGGAGTTTTATTTTTAAATTTTGATACTAGTTTACAAAGTCCAGCAATGATTGTCTTCTTTACTACTGTAGGCTTAGGTGCTAGTTTAGAGTTAGTAAAAAAAGGAGGGATTCAGGTAGCTTTATTTTGGCTTGTGGCAACTTTTATAGCTCTTGGTCAAAATGCTATTTCGATAGTGCTTTCTAAAATACTGCATATTAATCCTTTAATGGCTCTACTTTCTGGTTCTATTTCGATGATTGGTGGTCATGGAACTGGAGCAGCTTTTGGGCAGCTATTTGAACAGCAGTATGGAATTGAGGGTGCTTTGACAGCAGCAATGGCAGCTGCAACCTTTGGCCTTGTTATTGGTGGTTTAATTGGAGGTCCAATTGGTAAAAAATTAATTGAAAAAAACAATTTAAATCCTCAGCCTGAGCAATATGAGAATAAGCAGAAGGGTGAGCAAGAAGAAAGATTAAATTACCAAAGTATTTTTAAAACTTTTATGGTAATTTTAATTGCTATGAGTTTTGGTTCTGTAGTTGAAAAATTCTTTGATAGTTTAAATTTTACTTTACCTGCTTACATAAGTGCAATGATTATTGCTGCTTTAATACTTAATTTAGGAGAAGCAACTGGTAAATGGGAAATAAATAGCAAAGCTAATAATTTAATTGGTAGTATTGGACTTAATATCTTTTTGTCAATGGCTTTGATGAGCTTGCGTTTATGGGAACTTGCTGATATAGCAGGACCAATGCTTATTATTTTAATAGCTCAAGCGATTTTTATGGCTTTAATGGCTTATTTTGTTGTATTCAAACTAATGAATAAAGATTATGATGGAGCTGTTTTATCTGGTGGTATTTGTGGTTTTGGTATGGGAGCAACCCCGAATGGAGTAGCTAATATGGAAGCTCTAGTTGATAAATTTGGTTCTGCGCCAAGGGCATTTTTTGTTTTACCAATAGTTGGAGCTTTTTTAATTGACTTTACAAATGCTATAATTATTACTACAGTTGCAAATTTAATTGCTTAAATTATTTAGGTAATAAAAATGCTTTTAATTAAATTGTTTTAATTAGTGTCAGGCTTAAAATTAATTAAGATTCCTGACACTATTTTTTTCTGAAAAAATAAGCTAAATTTAGGTGCAGTTAAGTTAAAATTTTAAAATTAGACTGAATTATGATAAAATAAAGGAGGCCAGTATGCTATATAATAGCTTAATTTCTAAAAATAAAGAGCAATTACAGCAAAAAGTAGAAGAAGTGGTTGAAAATAATAGGCATTATGCTAAATTAGGTAATTTGGCAAGCTATATTCCTGTTTTAACTGAGGCAGATCCTACTCAAGTTGGTTTGAGTATCTGGACAATTAAAGGAGAATCGTTTAATGCAGGTGCTTATCAGACTAGATTTACTATCCAGAGTATTTCTAAAATTATTACTTTAATTTTAGCTTTATTAGATAATGGAAGAGATGCTGTTTTTAAAAAGGTAGGGATGGAGCCTTCAGGTAAATCTTATAATGCAATTGAAAGTATTAATTGCTGTAATAAACCTTTTAATCCGATGATTAATGCTGGAGCAATAGCTGTAACTTCGATGATTAAAGGTGATAGCCCTCAAATTAAATTTGCAAGAATAATGAATTTTTTTAAAAAAATTACTAAAAGTGATAACTTAGAATTAGATGAGCGAGTATATTTATCAGAAAAAAGAACTGGAATTCGAAATAGAACTTTAGCTTATTATATGAAGGAAAAAAACATTATTGAAGGGGAGGTGGAAGCAGCACTTGATTTATATTTTAGGCAGTGTTCTATTTTAGTTACAGCAAAAGAATTAGCAAGTTTAGGAGCTATACTGGCCAATGATGGAGTAGATTATGAAACTAAAGAGCAAATTGTTCCAGCAGCTATAGTTAAATTAGTACGTGCTTTGATGGTGACTTGTGGTTTATATAATGAATCAGGCGAATTTGCTGTTAAAGTTGGGCTGCCAGCCAAAAGTGGTGTTGGTGGTGGAATGTTAGCTATTGTTCCAGGTAAATTTGGAATTGGGACTTTTGGTCCTGCTTTAGATGCCAATGGAAATAGTATTACAGGTCTCAAAATTTTAGAAAATTTGGCTCAGGCTTTAGATTTAAGTATTTTATAAGTTAGAAAGTATTTTAGAGTAATTTTAAGAAGATTAATATTATAGAGGAGTGGATAAGATGTTAGCTGTTTTAGAAAATATTATAGGCTGGGGGAACAAAATAGTTTGGTCTTATGCCTTAGTTTATATGCTCTTAGGTTTAGGACTTTATTTTACTTTTAAAACTAAATTTGTTCAGTTTAGATTTATAAAAGAGATGATTACTCTCTTAAGTGAAAAAGCTGTTAGTTCTGTTTCTGGTCAAGAACTGGGGGATCAAGTTTCATCTTTTCAGGCTTTTTGTGTTACTATTGCTTCTCGAGTGGGAACTGGTAACTTGGCAGGAGTAGCAATTGCTATTGCTGTTGGAGGTCCAGGGGCAGTTTTTTGGATGTGGGTAGTTGCTTTAATTGGAGCTGCTTCTGGTTTTATTGAATCTACTCTGGCCCAGGTATATAAGATTAAGGATGAAAACGGAAATTATCGGGGTGGACCTGCCTATTATATGGATCAGGCTTTAAATCAAAAATGGATGGGAATTTTATTTTCAGTTTTATTAACCTTTTCTTTTGGTTTAGTTTTTAATGCAGTTCAAGCTAATACTATTACTTTTGCTTTTGAAGAAGCTTTTGGTTTTAGTCGTTTTGGAGTAGGAATTGTATTATCTGCTTTTGTAGCAATTATAATTTTTGGTGGAGTTAAAAGAATTGCCAGGACAGTTGAAAAAATAGTACCTATTATGGCAATTGGTTATTTAATCATAGCTCTAATTGTAGTTTTCAAGAATTTATCTGCTGTTCCAGAAGTTTTTTCATTAATTTTCAGTAATGCTTTTGGTTTAAATGAAGCTATTGGTGGTGGTTTAGGTGCTACTATTATGATGGGAATTAAAAGAGGTCTTTTCTCAAATGAAGCTGGAATGGGTAGTGCTCCTAATGCAGCTGCTACCGCAGAAGTTACTCACCCAGTTAAACAGGGATTAGTTCAAACTTTAGCAGTTTTTACTGATACGATTTTAATCTGTAGTGCTACTGCTTTTGTAATTATAATTTCTGGAGTTTATACTGAAACTGGTTTAGAAGGGATTCAATTAACTCAATTAGCTTTAACCAAAACTGTTGGTCCTTGGGCAGATATTTTTGTAGCTATAGCTATTTTATTATTTGCTTTTAGTTCCATTTTAGGAAATTATGTTTATGGTGAAACAAATATTAAATTTGGTAATATAAGTAATAATTGGTTGATTGTTTATCGAATTGCTGTTTTAGCTATGGTTTTATTTGGTTCTGTTTCTAAAATTAATTTAGTTTGGAATATGGCAGATTTATCAATGGGTTTAATGGCTTTTGTTAATTTAATTGCAATTACTTTCTTAGCTCCTATAGCTGCTAAAGTACTTAAAGACTATGCAGATCAGAAAAAACTAGGCAAAAATCCTGTTTTTAAAAAGGATACAATTTCTGAAACAGCTGAAGTTGAGTGTTGGGATTAAATTTTTTAATTAAAAATAATATTTGTTACATATAAAAAACGCTAACTTAATTGTTAGCGTTTTTTTGCTTTTATTTCTTATTTTTATTGTTACTTTTTGTTTTTTGTTTTTTATCTTTTTGATTAATTTTTGCTGTTTTATGCTCAGTTAGTGATTTGCTAGAGCCATTAAAAACAGCTCCTTCTTCTATTTTTAAAGATTTGGTACTAATATCAGCATTAACTTTAGCAGTTTGGAGTAGTTCTACTTTATTATGAGCTATAATTTCTCCTTCAACTTGACCAGCAATAGTTATATTTTTAGCTTGAACTTTATTTTTTATTAAAGCTTCTTTACCAATTACTAAAGTTGATTTTGATTCAATTGAACCATCTATTTTTCCTTCAACTCTAACTGAATTAGAAGTAACTAATTCTCCAGTTATTTTTGCTCCTTTGCCAATAATGCTTTCTATTTCTTTGCTTTGTGTTTTATTTTCTTCATTTTTAGAACTATTAAACATTTATCTTCCTCCTATGTAATCTAACGGGTTTTTAGGTTTAGAGTTTACCAATACTTCATAATGGAGATGTGGTCCTGTACTACGACCTGAATTACCAGTTAAAGCAATTGTATCTCCTCTTTTAACATAATCTCCTTTTTTAACTTTATAACCATTTAAGTGACCGTAGAGAGTTTTATATCCTTGACCATGGTCAATAATAACTGCTCTACCATAACCTCCTTTCCAACCAACATGAGTAACTTTCCCATAAGCAGCTGCTAAAACAGGTGTATTGTACCAAACAGCAACATCAAGGCCTTCATGAAAAGCATTTTGATGAGATTTAGGGTCACTTCGGGGTCCGAAATGAGAAGAAATATAGCCATCACCATTATCGGCTAAAGGCCAAATACTTGGTCTAGCTCTATTTTTTATTTTTTGTTCTTCTATTTTATGTTCAAATTTAGCTAATCTTTTATTATGGACAGGTATTTCTTTTTTAAGTAAAGATAAGTTCATTTTTATATTATTGATTAAATCTGCTTGATTTTTAATTTCATAACTTTTAAAAACTCCACCTTGGGGTAAATCTGGTTTATCTAAATTTTTAAGTTCTAAGTCTTTAAGCTTAAAATCTTCTTCTTTAATATCAAAATCTTCATTTTTAAGTAATTGATAAACATTATGCTGATATTCATTTAACATCACCAATGAATTTCTGAGCTTATCTGTATCAGATTTTAATTTAACTAATTCTTTTTTGAGAAACTTATTTTTGGCAGCAGTACTTTCGGCTTCTTTAATCTGATTTTGAGTAGAATCATATTTTATTTTGTAAGTGCCAAGACCTATAAATAAAGAAGTTAAAATTAAAATTAAGATCAAAATTCCTAAAACAGGGTAAAGAGCAGTTAAAGAAAAAGTTTTAATATTTTTCTCTGCTGAATCTGGAACTATTTTTAAATGAAACTTTTGTAATAAAAAGTTTTTTATTTTTTCTTTCATAATGTTCACCCAGCCTATTTTTTAATTAATCAAACTCTTTTTAATTATATCTATTTTTA
Organism: Halanaerobium praevalens DSM 2228; assembly: GCF_000165465.1. GTDB lineage: Bacteria > Bacillota > Halanaerobiia > Halanaerobiales > Halanaerobiaceae > Halanaerobium > Halanaerobium praevalens. The sequence goes on along the minus strand of NC_017455.1, from coordinate 2,012,440 downwards.
AGGGAGAAAGCAAGGAAATTAAAGAGATAGTTAGCAGATGAAATGATTTTTTTATTTTTTTAAACAGAAAAAAGATAAAATTCACTTGACAAATAATAAAAGATATGCAATAATAATAATCGATAACAGTAATCAGTCTTAATAAATACATTAAAATATATCAATAGGAGGAAAAAATTATGTCATTAGTAGGAAAGAAAGTAATGCCATTTAAAGCTAACGCTTATCAGAACGGAGAATTTCTAGAGGTTACAGAGGAAGACTTTGAAGGACAGTGGAGTGTAGTAGTTTTTTATCCAGCTGACTTTACTTTTGTCTGCCCAACAGAATTAGAAGATTTACAAAATGAATATGATGCTTTAAAAGAAATGGGAGTTGAAGTTTATTCTGTTTCAACAGATACTCACTTTACTCACAAAGCTTGGCATGATAATTCTGACACAATTGGAAAAATAGAATTTGTAATGGTTGGAGATCCATCTCATACTCTGTGTGAAAACTTTGATGTTTTAATTGAGGAAGATGGTTTAGCAGATCGTGGTACTTTTATTATTGATCCAGATGGAGTAGTACAGGGTGTAGAGATTAATGCTGGTAACTTAGGCAGAGACTCTAGTGCTCTTGTTAGAAAAATTAAAGCTGCTCAATATGTAAGGAATAATCCTGATGAAGTATGTCCTGCTAAATGGGAAGAAGGAAGTAAAACCTTAAAGCCTGGACTAGATCTAGTAGGTAAAATCTAAGGAGTTGTTTAAAAGATGTTAGAGGCAGATATCAAAGAGCAATTAAAAGAATATTTTCAGTTATTAGAAGCCAATGTTTTAATTAAAGCCAGCATTGGTTCTGATCAAAAATCTAAAGAAATGCATTCATTTTTAAAAGAATTAGCCTCTCTTTCTTCTAAACTTGAACTAAAAGAAACTTCGCTGGCCAGAACACCTAGTTTTAGCTTAACTGCAGCAGGTCAAGAGACTGGTGTTAGTTTTGCTGGTATACCTTTAGGTCATGAATTAAATTCACTAGTTTTAGCTTTACTGCAGGCTAGTGGTCGAGAACCTAAGGTAGAAGCAAAATTAATTAAGCAGATAAAAAATATTGAGCAAGAATATAATTTTGAAACTTATATTAGCTTAAGTTGTAATAATTGTCCTGATGTTGTACAAGCTTTAAATATTATGAGTATAATTAACCCCAATATTACTCATACAATGATTGATGGTGCTTTCTTTAAAGGTGAGGTTGAAGAAAAAAGCATCTTAGCTGTACCAGCAATTTATTTAAATGGAGAATTCTTTAAGAGTGGTCGTTTAACTTTAACTAAGATCTTGGAACATTTAGTTGGTAAAATAGATAATTCTGAATTAAATGAGAAAGATCCTTATGATGTCTTAATTGTCGGTGGAGGTCCAGCAGCAGCCAGTGCTGCTATTTATGCAGCGCGAAAAGGGATTAAAACTGCAATTGTAGCTGAACGTTTTGGCGGCCAAGTTTTAGATACTGCTGAAATTGAGAACTTTATTGGTCAAAAAAATATAGAGGGTTCTAAATTAATCAGTAAATTTAAAGAACATATTGAAGACTATGATATTGACTTAATTTTATCTCAAAAAGCTAAGAGTTTAGAAAAAAATGAATTAGTAGAATTAGAGCTAGAAAGTGGAGCAGTTTTAAAGTCTAAAACTTTAATTGCTGCTACTGGAGCAAGCTGGCGCCAACTTAATATTCCTGGTGAAGCTGAGTTTAAGAATAAAGGAGTTGCTTATTGTCCTCACTGTGATGGCCCAATGTTTGAAGATAAAGATGTGGCTGTTATCGGAGGTGGTAATTCTGGAGTCGAAGCAGCAATTGATTTGGCTGGGATTGCTAAGAGTGTAACCTTATTAGAATTTCTACCAGAATTAAAAGCTGATCAGGTTCTCCAAAATCGATTAGAAGAGATTGATAATCTTAAGGTAATTAAAAATGTAGATTGTCAGGAAATTAAGGGAACAGATACAGTAAATGCTATTAGTTATGTTGAAAGAGATAGTGGTCAAAAACAAGAACTTGATTTAGATGGAGTTTTTGTGCAAATTGGTTTAAAAGCAAATACAGATTGGCTAAAAGATAAAGTTGAGCTGAATCAATATGGTGAAATTATAACCACTGCCAATCAGAGTACCAATTTAGCTGGAGTTTTTGCAGCTGGTGATTGTGCAGATAGCATTTATAAACAAATTGTTATTTCAATTGGTTCTGGAGCTAGTGCAGCTTTAGCAGCTTTTGATTATTTAATTAGAAATTAAGAAAAACACCCCATAATAAAAAATGATAATTATAATTCCTGCTGTAATTAAGCTAGACAGCAGGAATTTTTTTATTTAATTTAAGTTTCAGAAGATTAAGTCTTAAATTAAATTTAAATATAGCTTTTGCTAATTCCAGGATTATGGTATAATCAATGTTAAGATATTTTTTTTAGCAAGAGAGCAGTAAAAAGAGTAGTGAGAATTTAGCAATCTAATTAAAGGAGGAATTATTTAAATGAAAAAAACTTTAGTAACAATTTTAGTAGTTTTGACAGTGTTGACTTTAAGTTCTGGGGTTATGGCTCAGCGCTATGTTGTAGGGACTAATGCAAGTTTTCCACCTTTTGAATATGTAGAAGCTGGTGAAATAGTAGGTTTTGATATTGATATAGTTAAAGCAATTGCTGATTTGCAGGGGTTTGAAGTTGAATTTAGAGATCTTAGTTTTGATTCTTTAGTTCCAGGGTTAGCTTCTGGTAGTTTAGATCTGGTAGCTGCTGGAATGACAATTAGTGAGCAAAGAAAAAAGGTTGTTTCTTTTTCTGAGCCCTATTATTCTGCTAACCAATCAGTCTTAGTCCATCAGGATTCCGAGGAAGACTTAACAGTTTTATTTGGGGATAATGATATTGGAGTTCAAACTGGTACTACTGGTGATGCTTGGGTGAGAAACAAATTAATTAAGGCTGATATTTTAACAGGTGAGATCAGAAACTATGATTCTTTTGTTTTTGTGATTAGAGATTTAGCTAATAAAAACATTGATGCAGCTGTTTTAGATAAACCAGTTGCAGAAACTTATAGTAAAAATAATCCAGTTAAGGTAGTAGCAGAAGTAATTACTGGAGAAGAATATGGAATTGCTGTTAGTAAAAATAATGAAGAGCTTAGACAAAAGTTAAATGAAGGTTTAGCAAAATTAAAAGAAAATGGAACTATGGATCAATTAATTGAAAAACATTTTGAATAAAATTTAATTATACTTTTCCTCTATTTTGGTTTAACTTTGCTAAAATAGGGGGGAGTTTTTTTAATTTTAGAGTTAAGCTTAATTTTTTGCCTGTTAAATGATTTTATTCTCAAAAGTTAGTTGATTGTGGGAATTAATTGAAACTGCTTAATCATAGATTTTATTTTAAAAAATTAGATTAAATAATTTAAAATAACTTTTAAGAGTGGAATTATGATTTTAAAAGTTTGTTAAAATTTTTGAGAAAGGACAGATTATGAATAATTTAGAAATAATTAAAGAAGCATTACCTTATCTTTTAGAAGGAACTTTAGTGACCATTCAATTAACCTTTTGGAGCCTTTTAATTGGAGTAGTAATTGGTTTACCTGTGGCTTTTGCACAGGCTTATGGAAATAAGCTGGTTCAGGCTTTAGTAGCAGTTTATGAGCGTTTGGCCCGCAGTATTCCTTTATTATTAATTTTACTTTTACTAAATTTTGGTTTGCCAATGCTGGGTTTACAAATTTCAATTTTTAAAGCAGCAGTGATTGGAATTGGACTTCGATCTGCAGCTTATCAATCTCAAATTTATCGGGGAGCTATTCAGTCAGTTGGGGGTTCACAAATGAATGCAGCTCTTTCCCTTGGCATGAGTAAAATGAAGGCTTTCTTTTATATAATTAGCCCACAGGCCATTAGAATTGCTTTACCTCCTGTTGCTAATGAATCAGCAATTGTACTGAAAGATACTTCACTTGCTTTTACAATTGGAGTTGTAGAACTTTTAAGACAGGGAGAATATTTTATTGCTACTGCAAATAGGCCAATGTTAATTTATTTGACCATTGCTGCAATTTATTTTGTTTTAACAACTATAGTTAATGGAGCTCTATCTCTGTTTGAGAAAAAATATAAGATTCCAGGGATAGGTATTGAAGGGGGACATTCAGATGCCTACTAAGCATTTATTGAAAATAGAAGATTTACATCATAGTTTTGAAAATGAAGAAGTTTTAAAAGGGATTTCCTTTGCTTTAGATAAAGGAGAAACTAAAGTTATTGTTGGACCAAGTGGAACTGGAAAAAGTACAATTTTAAATAATATTATTCGTTTAATTCCACCTAAAAAGGGGAAAATATATTTAGAAGATCAGGAAATTACCACTGCTCAGAAAATTAACGAAATAAGACAGCAGATTGGCTTTGTTTTTCAAGATTTTGGTTTATTTAATCATTTAACTGCCAAAGGAAATGTAATGGTTGGTTTAACTAAAGTTAAAAAAATGGATAAAAAAGAAGCAGAAGAATTAGCTCTTTTAGAATTAGAAAGAGTAGGACTTAAAGAATATGCAGCTTCTTATCCCTCTCAATTATCAGGGGGCCAAAAACAAAGAGTAGGTATTGCTCGTGCTTTAGCAATGCAGCCTAAATTAATTTTATTTGATGAGCCTACTTCTGCTTTAGATCCTGAATTAACTGGAGAAGTACTAAAAGTTATGCGTAACTTGGCAGAAGAAGGAATGACAATGTTAGTTGTAACTCATGAAATGGGTTTTGCTCGCAGTGTTGCTGATGAGTTAATTTTTATGGAAGCTGGAAACATTGTTGAACAGGGTGACCCAGAGAAGTTATTTACAAATCCTGATCATCAAAGAACAAAGGAATTTTTATTTCAGTTGACTAACTTATATGGTGAGGGTGAAAATTAATGTTAGATATTTTAAGTGAATATTATCCCTTATTTTTGCGAGGACTTGGAGTTACTGTATTTGTTACAATCATTTCTTGTTTTTCGGGAACTATTTTAGGTAGTTTATTAGCTCTGGGAAAAATTTATGGAAATAAAGTTATTTCTACTTTAGTGAGAATATTTATTTCTATTATTCGTGGCACACCACTTTTAGTTCAACTTTTTATAATTTATTATGGTCTGCCTAGTTATGGAATTCGCTTAGCTCCACTTACTGCTGCTGTGATTAGCTTTATTATTAATAGTGGGGTATATCAGGCAGAATATTTAAGAGGCTCAATTCAGTCAATTAGTGGGAGTCAACTTAAGGCAGCCCAATCTATTGGGATGACTAAATGGCAGGGTATTAGATATATTATTTTACCACAAGCCTTAAGAAGAGTAATTCCAGCTTGGACAAATGAGTTTATTTATATGATCAAATATTCATCTTTAGCTTATGTAATTGGAGCTAAAGAATTAATGACAGAAGCAAAATTACTAGCTAGTCGTAATTATCAATTCTTTAATGTTTATTTTTTAGTAGCTTTAATTTATTTAGCTGTAATTATGTTTTTTGTTTATTTATTTAATCGTTTAGAGAAAAAAGTAACTATTCCCTAAGCTAAGTCAAATTAAAAAAATAAAAAGGAGAAGTGATCAAATGGAAGGTAAAGACATGAAAATTTATACTAAGGGTGGAGACAAAGGTAAAACAAGTCTTTATGACAATTCTCGCGTGCCTAAAGATTCTGTGAGAGTAGAAAGTTATGGTACAGTAGATGAGCTTAATTCTGTTTTGGGCTTTGCTAAGAATTTTGTAGATGATGAAGAAATTTATGATCTTATTCGTTCTATTCAGCGTAAATTATTTAATTTAGCTGGGGAATTAGCAACACCTAATTGGAATAAGTTTCCTGAAAAAATCACTGAAGAAGATATAAAATTTCTAGAAGATAAGATTGACTATTATTTAGAACAGATGAACAAAAAAGAAAGATCGATGTTTATTATTCCTGGTAGTTCTAAAGCTAGTGGTGCTTTACACCAAGCTAGAACTATTTGTAGAAGAGCTGAAAGACGGATTACAAAATTAGCTGGTAAAGCAGATATTAGTTTAGATTTACAGAAATATGTTAATCGTCTCTCAGATTTAATTTATACTTTAGCTCGTTATTCTGAAACTGATTTGGATTATGTTAATTTTAAAAAGTAATGCGAATTTTAGTTGATGGAGATAGTTGTCCTGTAATTGAAATTATTGTTGAGTTAGCAGCAGCTTCTACAATTGATTTAATTGTTTATACTGATTTAAACCATCAGCACCAACTTGAATATGGAGTTTTAAAGGTTGTTGATCAAGGTTTTCAATCTGTTGATATGCTGCTTTGTAACAATATAGAGCCAGAGGATATTGTTATTACATCTGATTATGGTCTTGCTGCTTTAGCTTTAGCAAAAAAAGCAAAGGTTCTCAGTTTTTCTGGGAGAGAGTTTACTGACCAAAATATAGAAATGCTTTTGGCTAAAAGACACTTTCAGTTTAAAACTAGAAAAAGAACTGGTAGGCAGACTAGCCACCAGAAAAGATCAGAACTTGATGATCAGCGTTTTCAAAAAGGATTAACTAGGCTAATTGAAAACTCTTAAGAGAATAAAATTTAATAAATAAATATCAGTTTGAGATTAAAACCCCTTTTAATAACTAGATTGGCTATTAAAAATTTAGTTTAGAAAAAAGGGGTTTTTTATTGAATTGGTAAATCTTTTCTTTGACTCCAGCCAAGCCAGGAATCATCATATAATTTTAGATTATTATAGCCTAATAATTTGAGAGTAAAAAAACTAAAACTGGCCTCAACTCCCTCACGCGATAAAAAGACAATAGTTTCTTTATTTTTATTAATTCCTTTAGCTGCCAAAATTTCTTTAATAACTGCTATTGATTTAAAATTATTATTTTGATCTAAAAATTCTTGCCAATCTAAGTGTACAGAATTAGGGATTCTACCCTGACGTTGAGCCTTTGCTGTTGTGTTTTGTCCTAAAAATTCTGCTTTCGGTCTTGTATCTACTATTAAAAAATCTTTATTATTTAGATTTTCAGCAATAGTGTCAGTATTTATTAACAAATCATTATTGACTTTATTTACTACAAAATCACCTTTTTGGGGCCTAAAAGACATTCTCTCTAAAGCAAAATCTTCTTCCTTCCAGGCTTTAAGCCCTCCTTTTAAGATTCTAACCTTATTTTTTCCGTAAAGTTTAAAAATAAACCAGAGCCTTGTTGGCCAGACTTGATTTTGATCAGCATAAATTATAATTTCAGAATCATTATGAATTCCCTTTTTTGCAACTACAAAATTAAAATTCTGTGGTTCAGCAATTAAACCTGAAACCCAAGCTTTATCATTGCTAAAATTAGCTGGCTGTAAATTAACAGCTCCTGGGATATGAGCTAAAAGATAGTTAAGGCTACTGCGGACATCTATTATTTTCAGCTTATTATTATCAAGCTCTAATTTTTCTTTTAAGGCTGTGGGGGAAATTAAGAGTTCTGATTTTTGATAATTAGCTAAACTTAAAGGACTAAAAAAAATAAATATAAAAAAGCTAATGCTTAAAATAATTATTAGTTTATCTTTGAAAAAATTCATCTGCTGCCTCCTAATTTTTCTTTTTAGTTAAGATTGATCTTCTTTATTATCTATTATATACTTTAGAGCAAAATTTTTCATCCCAAATTTTAAGCTTTGCCAAAAAATTGTAAAAAGGCAGGATTTTTTGAATTTTTGTTGAAATTAAACAAAGAACTAGCAAATAATTGGTTTAAGGAAGCTAAAATGAAAAAAGTAATTTTAGATTTTGATAATACAATGGGACTAAAGCAGAAAGATGTTACTGCTGGCCTAGCATTTCTCTTTTTAGTTGGAAGCTCTGAGATAGATTTAATGGCTCTAACAAGTGTTTTTGGTAATAGTAATTTGGAAAACACTTATCAGACTACTGAAAAAATGATAAATGATTTTAATTTAAAAAATAAAATACCACATTTTAAAGGAGCAGCTAAAGCTTGTGATTTAGAAACGAAAGCAGCTCAATATTTAGCTCAAACTGCTGCTGAAAATAAAAATGAAATAACTCTAATTGCAATTGGCCCTCTAACAAATTTATATGCAGCTGCAAAAATTGATCCTGATTTTTTTAGGAATTTAAAAGAAATTATTATTATGGGTGGAATTACAGAAAAAATTGAAATTTCTAATCAATTAATTACTGATCTTAATTTTAGTCTGGATCCAAAAGCAGCGGAAAAAGTACTAAAAGCTGAAGTTCCTGTTGCCTTATTATCTAGGAATCTTGCTTTAGCAGCTCGTTTTGGCGAAAAATCATGGCGCAGAATTAAAAGATCTAAAAATAAGGCTATCCGTGCTTATATCAAAAAAGCAATTGAAAGCTGGTATCAATATTCTTCTGAAGTCATTGGTTTAAGTGGCTTTTATATGTGGGATCTAGTAGCTGTGGTTTATTTTGTGGCTCCAGAACTTTTTGCTTATAATAAGTCTCAGTTTGTTTCTAGTGTTGAAGATTTAAAATCCAGTACCATTAAGACTGAAAAAACAGCAGCTAAACTGCAGAGTGGAGCAGTTATTAACCTGCCTTCAATTATTGTTGATACAAAGAGATTTAAAAATATCGTTTTTAGAGCTTGGGATCAAATTGATTTTAGCTCTTGAGAAAATAATAGCTTCTTTTTTGCTGCCGCCTGGAATTTTTATAGTTTTAAATTTTGTTTTCTTAATTTATTTATTTAAAAATAAGAGTTCTAAATTAATCAGATTGACTGCGGTTTTTAGTTTAATTTTTCTTATTTTTCTGGCAACTGCTGTGGGAGCTAGAGTCTTAGTTCATCCTTTGGAAAATTATGCTGAAAGAAATTTAGTAGAAGTTTCTCAAAAATACCCCATTGTAGTTTTAGGTGGAGGCTCAAACTATTATTCAGCTAAAAAAACAACTCCTTCCACTCATAGTTTGCAGCGTTTGGTTAAGGGTTATGAGCTTCATCGCAGTTTAAAAACTCCTTTAATCTATTCTGGTGGAGTTGCTATTGGTCAGCAAAATATTTCTGAAGCAGATGCAGCTTCAGAATTTTTGCAGGATTTAGGAATGGATTTAGAATTTTATTTTTCTGAAACTAAGGCTCAAACAACTTTTGAAAATGCAGCGTATTTAAGAAAATGGATTAAACAGCATCAGGTTAAAAAAGTGTATTTATTTACTTCTGCTTATCATATGTTAAGATCGATGACTGTTTTTAAAGCCCAACAGATAGAAGTATTGCCTGTTCATTCTGGTTTTATTTATAACCATAAATTAAGTTGGCTAGATTATTTCCCCAGCCGTGGTGCATTAAATGCTAATTTAACTGCTTTACATGAGTGGATTGGTTTGTTTTGGTATTATTTAAAGGGTAGAATTTGATTTAGCTAATAATAGTTAAAAAATTATCTATTTAAAAATATAAATTGTTTTCTATGATTTAATGATATTTTAAAGTTTTTCTGATAAACTAAAACTATAGTTTGACTAAATAAGATTAATTTAGCTTTTAAATTTAGTCTAAAAAAGTTTAAGGAGACTGATATTGATGTCTAAAAATAAAAATAATTTTGGAGAAAGAAAAAAAATTGATTTACACATGCATACAACTGCTTCTGATGGAGCTTCAACTCCAGCAGAACTTGTAGATACTTGTCTTGAATTAGGTTTAGAGACTATTGCAGTTACTGATCATGATAATCTTAATTCAGTTAAAGAAACTCAGGCTTTGGCTAGTAAAAAGGGTTTAAAGGTTATTCCAGGAATAGAAATTTCTACTTATCGTGGTGGAGCTGAATATCATATTTTAGGTTATTTTATTGATTTAGAAAATGATGCTTTACTTGGGTTAACAGAGGCAATTTTAGATTCAAGAGTAGAGAGAACTCATAAGATGATTGAGAAACTTAGTCAAATGGGTTATCCGCTTGAGTTTGAGGATGTTAAGAAATTTGCTACAGGTGTTAGTTTAGGGCGTCCTCATCTAGCAAGAGCAATGGTAGAAAAGGGATATATTGATGAAATAGGAGATGCTTTTACTCAAGAATTAATAGCTGGTGGAGGAAAAGCTTATGCCGAAAAGAAAAATGTTTTACCAGCTGAGGCAATAGAAGTAATTTTAAATGCAGGTGGAATACCTGTAATTGCACATCCTTATGTTATCAATCATGGTCCTGCTCTTGAGCAAGCAGAAATTGCAAGGTTAAAAGAGGTTGGATTAAAAGGAATTGAGGTTTATCAAACTAAACATGATCAGAAAACAACTGAGCATTATAAAAAAATTGCAAATGAACTAGATTTACTAATAACAGGTGGTTCTGATTACCATGGAGAAAATTCTCCTGGAATTTTGCCAGGGGACTGTGGTTTAAGCAGAGCTGAATTAGAAAAACTAGAAGCTTTTATGCAAAAAGAAAATTCTGAAAGCCCAAAATAGGCTTGTAATTTAACTGAAAGTTTTATATAATTATAAACCGTTAGCTTAGAAATATTAGCTGTCTGCTGAGATGAGTTTTAATTAGCAGGCGGCTTTCTTTACTTTAAATAATATAATTAGGCAAATAAAAGGAGTAAATAATGAAGCACTTATTAAATGATTTGAACCCTAAACAAAAAATTGCAGCTCAGACTTTAACTGGGCCAGTTTTAGTACTGGCTGGAGCTGGTAGTGGTAAAACACGAACTCTAACTTATAGAACTGCTAATTTAATTCAAAATGGAGTTAGTCACCAAAATATTTTAACAGTTACTTTTACTAATCGAGCTGCTGATGATATGAAAGCTAAAATCGGCAAATTAATTGGATCAGAGATTATAGATGAAATGAACCTTGGTACTTTTCATAGTATTTGTCTTAAAATACTAAGAGAAAATTTAAATAAAATAAATAGAGCTGAAGGTTGTTTGATTTATGATACTAAGGATTCGCTGGCAATTGTAGAAGATATTATATTTGATTTTGGTTTAGAAGCTACTGAATATGATCCAAAAATGATTTTTAATATTATTGCTAAGGCAAAGATGGAATTAGTTTTAGCTGCTGATTTAACAGCTGAGTATGCCCAAGCTGAAAATCAAGGTTCAAAACATTTTTATCAAATTGTTAGTAAAATTTATCAAGAATATGAAAGAGTATTAGCAAATAATAATTGTTTTGATTTTAATGATTTAATTAAGAAAACAATTGAACTTTTGGAGTCTAATCCAGCAATTTTGACTAAATATCAAAATAAATTTAAATATATTCAGGTAGATGAATATCAGGATGTAAATCATTCTCAATATCAGTTAATTTCTTTATTGGCCAAACCTCAAAATAATATATTTGTTGTTGGTGATGACTGGCAGGGTATTTATGGTTTTAGAGGGGCAGATATTAGTAATATTTTAGAATTTGAACAAGATTATCCAGAAGCAGTTGTAATTAAACTTGAGCGCAATTATCGTAGTTCAAATAATATTATTTCTGCTTCAAATAAGTTAATAAATAATAATACTCAAAATAAAGTTAAAGAAGCTTGGACTGAATCAGATGATGGAGCTCCCATTTTTATAGCTGAAGCTGAAAGTCCTTTGGTTGAGGCAAAATATGTTTGTAAAAGAATAAATCACCTAGTAGATTTTTATAATTATAAATTAAGTGACATTGCTATTTTATGCCGCAGTCATTTTCAGTCAATGCAGCTCCAAAAACAATTACCAAAGTTTAGAATTCCACATCAGTTAGTTGGTGGCCTCAGCTTTTTTGATCGCCAGGAAATAAGATATTTTGTTAATTATTTAAAATTAATAGTTAATCCTAATGATCGTTTAGCTTTAAAAAGATTGTTTAGAATTGAAGTTCATGGAGTTGGAGAAATTTTATTAAGTGAGATTACTAAATATGCTCGCGAAAATAAAATGAAAATTACAGATGTTTTTGAAAGTCCAACTGTTGTTAAGGGAATTGGTAATAATAAAGCAGCAAATATTATTGAATTTCAGCGACGAGTAATTGATAGTATTTATGATCTGCGTGAGGAAAAATTACCGATGGATAAAAAAGCTTTAGAACTTTATCAAAGGGTAGATTTTGAGCAAAATGTATTAGCTGAGCTTGATGACCCTGAAGGCAGAAAAAGATATTTAAATATGTTTTTGGAGGATATATCTAATTTCCGAAAAAATAATCCTGGCCGCGGACTTTATGATTATTTATTAATTAATAAATTAATTGCTGATAAAGATATAAGTGAAAATAAGGAGCAAAAAGTAAAAGTGATGACTGCTCATTCGGCTAAAGGGTTGGAATTTCCAGTAGTTTTTATTATTGGAGCAGAAGAAGAGGTTTTTCCCCATTTGAAAAGTTTGGAAGCAAAAGAAGCTGGGCTAAACCCTTATGCAGTTGAAGAAGAAAGACGTTTATTTTATGTAGCTATGACTCGAGCTGAAAAATTGCTTTTTATTTCTTTTGCCAAAACTAAAGTAGCTGGAGAACAGGGTCAGTATAAACAGCTTTATCCATCACGGTTTTTAACTGAGCTGCCAAAGCAGAGGCTTGATTTTACAAGTGTAGAAAGTAAAAAAGGGGGTTCTGGGATTCAGATGCGAAAAGATAAACAAGTGATTTAATTCACTTGAACCGGGTACAAGTGAGTTAATTCTCAAATGGATAAATTATTAAAATTGCTTGACTTAATTAAATTATAGTGATAAACTATCTAATAACTTAAAAATAAAATAAAGATCATCAAGAGCGGTGGAGGGACTGGCCCTATGATACCCGGCAACCTACTTTTAATTAGTAAGGTGCTAATTCCAGCATTTCCAAAAGAGAAATGATAGATGAGAGGTAATAAAATCCTCTCAAGAGGATTTTTTTCATTCTAACTGCTCTTTATTTTGGGAGCAGTTTTATTATATTTAGAGGTGGTATATTTTGATAAAAATTAAAAATTTAAGCAAAAATTATGTTGTTAAACAGGGAATTATTAAAGCAATTGATGGGCTTAATCTGGAAATTGAGGCAGGAGAAATATTTGGAATGATTGGCCCTAGTGGGGCTGGTAAAAGTACCTTGATTAGAATGCTTAATTTGTTAGAACAGCCTAGTTCAGGTTCAATTAATATTAACGGGACTGATTTAACAGAGCTTAGTTCAAGCAATCTAAGAGCTGCTCGGCAAAAAATAGGTATGATTTTTCAGCATTTTAATCTCTTAACTTCACGAACTGTTTTAAAAAATGTAGAGTTTCCTTTAGAAATTGCTGGGGTAAAGAAAAATAAAAGGCGTAAAAAAGCCAAAAAATTATTAGCTTTAGTAGGCTTAGCAGATCGTTTAGATCATTATCCAGCTCAACTATCTGGAGGTCAAAAACAAAGAGTAGGTATAGCTAGAGCTTTAGCTAATGAGCCAGATGTACTTTTATCTGATGAGGCAACTTCTTCTTTAGACCCCGAAAGTACTAAGGCTACATTAGAACTTTTAGCTAAAATTAGAGATGAAATGAATTTGACTATTATTTTAATTACTCATGAAATGGAGGTGATTAAAGAAGTTTGTGACCGGGTCGGTGTCTTAGAATCAGGTAAAATTATTGAATCAGGTTCTATACTAGATATTTTTGCTAATCCCCAAAAAGATTTAACTAAAAAATTTATTAGTTCAGTTATAGATTTTGAGTTACCTCAAAGAATCATTAAATATTTACATCAAAAAAGACCTGGCAAATTAATTAGGATTTCTTTTCTAGGTGAAAAAACTCATGCACCATATATTTCAGATTTAGTCAAACATTATTCAGTTGATGCAAATATTTTATATGGTAATATTGATGAAATTCAGGCTGTTCCTTTTGGAACTTTAATTTTAGATTTAGAAGGAAAATTGACAAAAATAGAAGCTAGTATTGATTATTTAAGAAGTCAAGATTTAAGAGTAGAGGTGTTAGAAGATGTTTAATTTTGCTGCAGAATTTATTCAAAACAATAATTTGTTGATTAATGGGACTTTAGAAACATTATATATGGTAGCTGTTTCTCTGTTTTTTGGAATTTTAGGTGGATTACCACTTGGTGTTTTAACTACAGTTACTAGGGCAGAGCATATTTTACCAAATAAGAAAATTAATTTTATTTTAAATAGTATAATTAATCTTGGCCGTTCAGTTCCTTTTATTATTTTAATGGTAACTATAATTCCCATAACCAGATTTATAGTTGGCAGTTCAATTGGAACTAATGCAGCGATTGTACCACTTTCTTTGGCTGCTATTCCTTTTTTAGGTCGAGTGATAGATAATGCAATTTTAGAAATTGATCAAGGAGTAATCGAATCAGCTCAATCAATGGGAGCTAATCCTCTGCAGATAATTTTTAAAGTATTAATTGCAGAAGCATTACCAGCTATTATTTTGGGTTTAACTTTAACTGCTATTAGTTTGGTTAATTACTCAGCCATGGGAGGAGCAGTTGGAGCAGGTGGTCTTGGTGATATAGCGATTCGTTATGGTTATCATCGTTTTCAAATTATTATTTTATTAAAAACTATAGTTATTTTAGTGATTTTAGTTCAGCTTATTCAGTTTATTGGTAATCAAATAGCTGATTTTTTTGATCATCGTGCTTAATTAATATTTAATCAACTTGAAATAAATTTAAGTTATAGATAATTTAAAAATCTAATTAAAGTAGAAGAGGAGAGATAATTATGTTAAAGAAAACAATTTTAATTTTAGTTTTATTAAGTATTGTCTTTGTTGGTTCTGTACAGGCTGCTGATCATAAATTAAGTATAGGTGCTACTCCAGTGCCTCATGCAGAAATTTTAGATTTTATTAGAACTGAGTTAAAAGCAGCAGGGATTGATTTAGATTTAGTTGAGTTTACAGATTATGTTACTCCAAATATTGCCTTAGCTGATGGTAGTATTGATGCTAATTTTTTTCAGCATATTCCTTATTTAAAAGAATTTAACAAAAATAGAGCTTTGAATTTAAAAGCTGTGATTAAAGTCCATTTAGAACCAATTGCTTTATACTCTGAAAAATATAATAGTTTAGAAGAAATTCCAGCTGGAGCTCAAATTGCTATTCCTAATGATCCTTCAAATGAAGGTAGGGCCCTAATTTTATTAGACAGTAAAGGCTTAATTAGTTTAAAAGATCCTAATAATTTAAATGTAACTCCAGTTGATATTAAGGAAAATCCTAAAAACTTAAAATTTAAAGAGTTAGGTGCAGCACAGCTCCCTCGAGTTTTAAATGATGTAGCAGCTGCAATTATAAATACTAATTATGCTTTAGAAGCAGATTTAAATCCAGTTGCAGATGCTTTATTAATTGAAGGTAAAAATTCACCTTATGTTAATGTAATTGCTGTTCGAGCTGAGGATAAAGATAGTCAAAAAATTAAAATTTTAAAAGCAGTTATTCAATCTGAGGCTGTTAAAGAATTTATTTTGGAAGAATATGAAGGTGCTGTTGTACCAGCATTTGAGCCGCTAGACAGTGGTCAAGCAGCTGGAGCAGTGAGAAGTAAAACAGGTGATTATATATTTTAATTAGAATAGTTAATTGTGAAGAGAGCAGATTTTATTTCTGCTCTCTTTGTTCTTTTATTTTTGATATAGTATAATAAGTAATATGAAGCTGATTAAATTAACTTTTTAAATGAGAATGATATATTTTATATTAGCTTAAATTAATATTTTTGGCTATTTTAAGTAAAAGAGGTGTAATTATGGGTAAAAGTTTAAAAACTATTTTTCAGATTATAAGTTTTATGAAAAATTCTGAGGTGAAGCTAAGTAAAAAGGCACTATTTTTAGTACCAGTTGCTTATTTGATTTTGCCTTTTGATTTAGTAGGTGATTTTTTTCCAATTTTAGGTCAAATTGATGATATTGCAGTTTTTATAGTAATGTGGCCTGTACTAAGAAAACTTTTGGCAAAATATGAAAAGGGTGATCCCGATTTAGAGAAGAAGAAAAAAGATCCAGATGCTATCGTTGTTGATGATTATACTGTTGAATAATTATTAAAAAAAGAAAAAATAATAATTTAGATTAAATAGAGCGAAAATTTAGTAAATTATAAATAGATAAACTTTTTTAGTTTCTCGACCGATCGGTTGACAAAAATTTAATTTATGGTTATAATAACAACTGACCGGTTAGTCGAGAAAATAAGTTTAGAATAATTAAGGAGGGCGTTATGGCTCAAGATACAAAAACAAGGATTTTAACATCAGCAGTTGAGCTTTTTGCTGAAAATAATTATCATGGTGTTTCAATGACCGAAATAGCTGAGGGAGCAGAAATTAGTAAGGGGACTCTTTATTGGCATTTTGATAGTAAAAAAGAACTTTTTAGAGAAATTGCATTTAGTGGAATGGATCATTTTAATCGTTTGTTTACAGAAATTGTTAACAAAGAGGGGACTAGCAAAGAAAAGATCAAAAATTTAATTGAATGTGTTTTAGAAACTTTAGTTGATAATTTGAACATTTTGGATGTTTTTAGAAATAATATTGAACTGATAAATAATAATTTTAAGGATACACTTGAATTAAAACATCAGCAAAATATAGGTGTAGTTACTAATATTATTGAACAGGGAATTGCAGAAGGGTTTATTAAAGATGCAGATCCAAATGATATTGCAACTATTATTTTAACAGTTTTATTTACTCCCCAGACTAAAAAATTATTAGATGGGGCAGAAAATGTAGATCAGAAAATAGATTTTATTTATGATTTTTTAATGAATGGGATTAGTAGAGAGGAGCATTAAGATGAAAAATAAAAATTTAGTTATTAGCTTAATTTTAGTTTTAATTTTTTCATTTTTAAGTGTCAATGTATTGGCTGCTGAAAATTTAGAACTAGATCAAGCAGTTCAACTTTTAGTTGAGCAGAATAGAACTTTAAAAAATGCACGTAAAGATATTCAAACTGCAGAAAAAGATATAGATCTAGCAATTAGATCTTATTTTCCAACTTTAGATCTGCAGAGTTCTTATACAAAATTTGATGAAAAACAGTCAACGGGCTCTGATGAAAGCTATAGTACTTCTGTTGGTTTATCACAGACACTTTGGACTGGTGGTAAAGTACCAATGCAGAAAGAAATTGCTAATTATAGTTTAGAAATGGCTAGAGCAGAATATGAAGACACAGTTGAAGCTCAGATTTTCTCTCTAATTCAGGCTTATTATGGAGTTTTACAGGCTGAAGGAATGGTTGAAATTAGAGAAGAAGCTTTAGCTACAGTAGATGAGCATTTGCGGGTAGTGAAAAATAATTTAGAAGCTGGAATCGCTATTCGGCGCGATTTATTGCAGAGTCAAATTGAACAAAGAAAGGCTGAAGAAAAGCTGACAGCAGCTAAAAATGATTTGAAAATTGCTCGGCGGCGGCTGGCCCAGTTATTAAATTCCCAAACTCAATATAGTGTTGAAAAACCAGAAACAGTTTTTGATTTTAGTTTAGATCAGAGTCAGCTTTTTAAAACAGCTCTAGCAAATGATAATCAGTTAATGATTATAGAATTAAATAAAGAGATTTTAAAGTTAAATCAGAAATTAGAGGGTCAGTATTATCGGCCAAATCTTTCTTTAAATGGTTCTTATGCTTGGCAGGGAGAAGAATTTATGGATCAAGAAAGTTGGAAAATGACTTTAGGTCTAAATATCCCCTTGTATGATGGCGGTAAAGGTGGTATTAAGGCTGACAAACAGGAAAACGAATTTCAGAAATTAAAAAATAAACGCCAGGATCTATTAGAAAATCTGGATATTGAAGTAGAAGATTCGATTTTAACTGTTAAAGAAACAAAAGAAGCAGTAGATTTAGAAAAATTATCTTTAGAAAATGCTGAAGAAAATTTAGAAATTGCAAATAAAAGTTATGAGGCAGGAGTTGCTAGTAATACTGATGTAATTGATGCTCAATCAACTTATAACCAAGCTAAAATTTCTTTGCTTCAGTCTGAATATGACTATGATATTGAAAGATTTAGAACTTTAGATAAAACTGGCCGTTTAAAAGAATATTTTGAGGATGTGATTGAGAATGAAAAATAAAAGTATAATTTTTTTAGTAATGGTCGTCTTATTTATTAGCAGTAGTGTAGCCGCCCAAGCTGGGCAGGTTGTAGAGGTAACAGAATCAAAAACAGAAGATATAAGCTTAGATGAGTTGATAACTGGTACTTTAACACCTATTCAGGATGTAGATATTCCAGCTCAGACTGGTGGAGTGGCAGAAAAAGTTAATGTTGAAATTGGTGATGAAATAGAAGCTGGATCAGAATTAATTAAAATTGATGATCAAACATTACTAATTCAAAAAAGGCAGTCTGAAGCTGCATTAGAAAGTGCTCGTGCTAATTATAATGAGTTGAAAAATGGAGCAACTGAAGAAGAAATGACAAGAGTTAAGTCGTCATATGAAAATGCAAAAAACAGTTTAGAAAGTGCAAAAACTAATTTAAAATTAATGGAAGAATTGTATAATAATCGTAGAAGTTTAGAACAGCAGCTTGTAAGTGCTGAACAGCAGTTGGAAAATTCAAAACAAAGTTTAAATCAAGCTCAAATTAATTATGATCAGGCAAAAAAAGATTATCAGCGGTCAAAAAAGCTTTATGCTGATAATGTAATTTCCGAAAATAAATTAGATCAAGCAGAAAATTCTTTTGAAAATGCTGAAAGTTCTTTGAGTCAGGCAAAAACTTCACTTGCGGTAGCGGAAAGAAATTATCAGTTAACAAAAGCAACTTATGATAATCCAACTGAACTCAAACAACAGTTAGAAAATGCTCGTAATCAGGTAGAAAATGCACAAAGTAATTTGGAAGTCTCTAAAGCAAATCTAGATGAAGCTGAAAGAGGTCCGAGAGAGGAAAAAGTAAGAGCTGGACTGGCTTCATTAAGACAGGCTGAAGCAAGTCTTGATCAGACAAAAGATCAGATTTCTAAAACAAAAATTACAGCTTCTTTTACAGGAGTAGTAAATCAGGTTAATGTGGATCAAGGTGAAATGATCTCTAATGGTCAGACTGTAGTTAATTTGATAAATATAGATGAATTATATGCTGAAATTGGTGTAACTGCTGCTACAGCATCTGCTATTAAGAAGGGTGAGCTAGTAAAAGTAAAACCTGAAACAATGCAGCATTTTATAGATGGAGAAATTACAAATATTGCTCCAGCAGCAGATAGTTCTAGTCGTACTTTTTTAGTTAAAGTAAAAATAGAAAATAAAGATCATAAACTAAGAGCAGGGATGTTTGCAGATGTTAGTTTAGCAAAAGGTAAAGCAGGCCAAGCAGTTGTGGTCCCAATTGAAAGTATTGTTGATTTAAATAGTGATCAACCATATATCTTTGTTATTGAGTCTGGTAAAGCTCTAAGAAAAGATATTCAGATCGGAATTGCAACTGACAGTAAAGTTGAGATTTTAGCTGGCTTAACTGCTGGAGAAGAAGTAGTTATAAGGGGTCAAAGCAACCTAGAGGATGGACAGTCAGTTGAGGTGAGAAATCGATGAAAATATCAGATTTTTCGATAAAGAGATCAGTAACAACTGCAATGATTATCTTGATGGTGCTTTTAATAGGAACAGTTGCGCTCTCAAGATTGAGTCTTGATCTTTTTCCAGATATAACTTTTCCAGGAGCAGCTATAATTACAACTTATGAAGGTGTTGGCTCAGAGGAAATAGAAAATTTAATTACAAAACAGGTTGAAAGCTCTGTTGCTACTGTAGAAGGTGTTAAAGGAATTAATTCTACCTCTTCTATGGGTTCTTCTACAGTAGTTGTTGAATTTAATTGGGGTCGAGATATGGATTTTGCAGTTCAGGATTTAAGAGAACAGGTGGATTTAATTAGTAGTTCGGTTTTGCCTGAAGATGCTGAGTCTCCAATGATTTTCAAATTTGATCCTTCAATGATGCCAATTATGAATTATGGTGTTTCGGCAGAAGGTTTAGAAATTGATGAACTAAAAGAAGAAGTAGATGATGAATTAATCCCCCGTTTAGAAAGAATTTCTGGAGTAGCTCAGGTTAATATGCAGGGTGGATTAGAAAGAGAAATTATTGTTTCAGTAAAAAGAGATAAGTTAAAACACTATAATTTAGATTATGATACGATTACAAATATAGTTAGGTCAGAAAATGTCAATGTTTCTGCTGGTGAGGTACTACAGGGAGATACTGAATTTTTAGTTAGAACAGTTGGTAAATTTTCAAATTTAGATGAAATTAGAAATATTAATATTCCAGTTGGAAATGGTCAAATTAAATTATCTGATGTAGCAGAAGTTAAAGACGGTTTTGCAGATTTATCTACTTTAGCTAGAACTAATGGTGAGCGGAGTCTTTCACTTTCAATTCAAAAACAGACAGATTCTAATACTGTTGAAGTAGCAAAATTAGTTAGAGAAGAAATAGATAATATTCAGAATGATTATCAAAATTATAGTTTTTCTTTAGCAATGGATCAATCCGAATTTATTGAAGATTCTATTGCTAGTGTTAGTCAAAATGCTGTTGTCGGTGGTTTATTAGCCGTTATTATCCTCTTCTTATTTTTAAGGAATATTAGAAGTACAATAATTATAGCAACAGCAATGCCGATTTCTATTATTGGTACTTTTATTTTAATGTATTTTGCTGATGTTAACTTAAATGTAATTTCTTTAGGTGGACTGGCCCTTGGAGTCGGGATGCTGGTCGATAATGCAGTAGTTGTATTAGAAAACATTTATCGTTACCGAAGTTTAGGTGAAGGTAAAATTGAAGCAGCTCGTGAAGGATCATCAGAAGTTGGCAAGGCCATTGTAGCCTCTACAATTACAACTGTAGTTGTTTTCTTACCAATAGTATTTGTGGAAGGGATGGCAGGTCAGTTATTTAAAGATTTGGCTTTAACAGTAGCTTTTTCTTTAATTGCTTCTTTGTTAGTTGCTTTAACCTTAATCCCAATGTTGGCTTCTAAAATTTTGAAAGTCTCACAAGAAGAGCTCGATCGCAGTAAAAAAGAAGGTAGAATTAAGAAATTATATAAAAGCTCTTTAACTCGAGCTTTAAAACACCGTTGGGTTTTTGCTGTTTTATTAGTAGTTTTACTTGCAGGTAGTTTTGCTTTGGTCCCACATATTGGTTTTGAATTTATGCCTAGTACAGACCAGGGAGCCTTTACTGTTAGTTATGAGCTTCCAGTAGGTACATCATTGAAACGTTCAAATGAAGTTTCTACAGAAATAGAATCAACTTTAATGGAAATAGAAGAAGTAGAGACTGTGATTGCAAATGTGGGTTCTGGAGGTCGAATGTCTTCAAATACAAGTAGTCATATTGGAAATATAAATGTGCAGCTTGTTGATTCTGCTGCAAGAAATAGATCAACTAATGAGATAATGGAATCTTTAAGGCAAAAAGTTAAAATACCTGATGTTGACCTTTCTGTTGAAGAACAGAGTGGTGGCGGAGGTGGTGGTGGAGGTGCTCCAGTTAATGTTAAATTAAGAGGTGATGATCTTGGCACCTTAGAGGAAGAGACCGCAAAAGCTGTTGCCGCTATTGAAGATATAGAAGGACTGAGAGAAATTGAAGATAGTTTTACTGAAGGACAGCCTGAATATCAAATTAATGTTAATCGTTCTATAGCAAGTCGTTTTGGCTTAAATGTAAGTCAAATTGCAAATACAGTTAGATCTGCTATTGATGGTACAACTGCTACTCGTTATGAAATTGCAGGTGATGAGTATGATATCCGAGTTCGTCTAGAAGAAGACCAAATTGAAAAAATGTCTCAGGTATCTGAGTTGAATATCCAAACATCTTCAGGTGAGATGATCCCTCTTAGCCGATTAGCTGATTTGGAAATAACTGAAGGACCTGTAGAAATTCTGCGTAAAGACCAAGAGCGTTATTCGGAAATAACTGCTGATATCCATGGTGTAGATTTAGGGACTGTAATGGGCCAAATTCAATCTCGTTTAGCTAAAGTTGAATTACCAGATGGTTATAGATTTAGCTATGAAGGTGAGTTTGAAGATATGCAGGAATCATTTAGCAGTTTAGGTATGGCTTTTGGCTTAGCTATTATTTTAATTTATATGGTAATGGCTTCTCAATTTGAGTCACTTGTTCATCCTTTTACTATTATGTTTACTATTCCCCTAGCTTTGATTGGAGTTATTTTTGGAATGTATATTACTAATAGTATAGTTTCTGTTCCTTCAATTTTAGGTCTCATAACTCTAGCAGGGATAGTTGTTAATAATGCTATAGTTATGGTTGATTATATTAATCAGCTGCGGCGTAAGGGTACAGATAAAATTGAAGCTATAATTACAGCTGGAACAGTTAGATTAAGGCCAATTATGATGACAGCCTTAACAACTATTTTGGGTCTTTTACCAATAGCAATGGGCATTGGTGAAGGTTCAGAATCAACTCAGCCGATGGGGATTGTAATTGTTAGTGGTTTAACTTTTGCTACTTTCTTAACTTTATTTGTAATTCCAATTTTCTATTCTCTAGTTACAGATTTAAGAACAATTATTGTAGCTAAAGTTAAGGGAATTTCCAAAGAAGAAGCAGCAAAATTGATTTAAGTTAGTCAAAAAAAGCTGAGAAGAGATTTAATTCTTCTCAGCTTTAAAAATTTTAAATAGTAAGGGTGATTTTAATGAAACAAGTTTATTCTTTAATCCCTAATTTTTATGATGCTAAGCAACAGTTTGATTATCAAAAGACTAAAAAATTATTAGAACATAATCTTAAAAATGGCCAAAATAAATTTTATCTAAAAACTGCTGCTTATAATTTTTTAAAGCTAAATTATAAACAACAGCAAAAATTTTATTTTCAACTCTTAAATTTAATGCCAGCTAAAGCTGATGTTTTAATTGAAACTGATTTTAGTTCTTTAGCTACAATTCAAACAATAATTGAGGAGTTAAATCTTTTTCCTAAACAATTTAAATTAGTAATCAGATTATCCTCTTTAGATAAAATTAATTTGAAGTCTAATTTAGAAGCGTATCTGCTTGACCTTGCTTATCTTAATAAAAATTGTAGGTCTGATTTTTATATTAATTTAGATAGCAGGCTTTTAAATTTAATTGATAGTCAGAAATTAATTGAAAAAAGTTTAGCTTTTAATAATTTGCAAGGATTTTTAATTGATCCAGTTTCTTTTTATGATTTAGATTTAAAAAAGTTTAAATTACTTAAAGGAAAATATAAAAACCAATTTGAATTTTTAGTTTTGGCTGATGATTTTTATTATTTAAATTTAGATTTAGGTGTTAAGACAATAAGTAAATATTTTAACTTATTGCCAAGTTTTTTTAAAGATTTGGCTTTAAAATTTAGTAACAACAGTTTAGAGCTGGCTAAAAAACAACAATTAGCTTTAAATGAATTTATGCAGTTTGTCCAAAATTTAGAAGAAACAGAAGCTTTTAAATATTTGTTAGCTAAAATACTTGATTTTGAGCCAATTAGTTCTTTATCAGAAACTGAAAAATTAAATTTGGAAGCAGAATTTAATAAAATAAATGAATATATAGTTGACAAAGTATAATTTATTATGTTATATTATGAATGACCAGTCAGTCATATAAATTTGACTTTAGGTTTGAACTAGGAGAAAGCGTGATTAAATTTCATAAATGATTTATTCAGTAAGCGACTTGTTACCCCTTGTTGTTCCTGCTGATAAATCATTTCGGGGGGCACCGGTTTTCTCCTGGTTTATTTTATTGTTGTTAATCTATCCTGATTAAAATTTAAAAGGAGGTGAAAAAAACACTCACAATTTTTGAGGATAGAATGACATAAATAGAATCTGCTAAAAAAATAAGTTTTAAGCAAAAATAATAAGGAAACTAGGTCACTTATTGTTTTCTTAAAAACTGAATTATTATCAGATTCAAGTAAAACTTAGATTGAAAAATTCTAAAAAGAAAACAAGAGGAGTGTTAAATTTTATGAAAAAATATATAATTACAATTGCTTTAATGTTAGTAGTAGCATTAGCTATGCCAGCATTTGGTGCTTCTTTCTCAGATGTACCTGCTAGTCACTGGTCATATAATGCTATTAACAAGTTGGTAGCTGCTGGAATCGTTGAAGGATATCCAGATGGCGAGTACAAAGGTGATGAGTCAATGACTCGTTACGAAATGGCTGTAATGGTTAGCCGTGCTTTAGATAACATTGTTGACGAAATGGACGCAATGGGTCAAGGACTAACTAATGGTCAAGCTGAAGACGTAACAGCTATTGTTAAGTCTTTAATGGAAAAGAACACAAATGAAAGCTTAAGCGATGCTCAAGCTGAAGAAGTAGCAGATATCGTTGATGCTTTAACATTCGAATTACGCGCTGAGCTTAAAGTTCTAGGTGCAGACGTAGAAGCTTTAGGAAAAGACGTAGACGAATTAGCTGCTAAAGTAGATGCTATGGATGTACCAGAAGATAATATCGAATTTACAATGGATGTTAAAACTTTAGCTGAAACTGCTAATTATGGTGATAATGAAAAAGAAGAAAGAGCAGTACTAGAAATGTTAGCTGATGGTGATGCAATTGATGAAGATTTCTGGACAGATCCAGATGAATTCCCTGCAGAAGAAAGATTCTGGCAGGAATATGACTTCAATATTGCAGGAGAGCTAAATGGAGCAGAATTTAATTTAGCTGTTGATACAATCACTAATGCTTTTATGGATGAAAGAAATGTTATGAATTATACTGAAAAAGACCAAAGTGATTTTAAAATGGATACAGCTTTATTAGAAGTATCTTTTGACAATACCAATTTTAGAATTGGAGATATTGAAGATTATTATCCAGAAAATTACTTCTTAGATGAAGACTTTGAAGGTGTTGAAGTAACAACTAGCATGTATAATACTGATTTCAAAGCTTTTGCTGGTGGTAATGATGAAGACAATAAAAATAATGCCGGTAATGATGACATGGCTGACGAAAAATACTTTGGTTTAACAGCTCATAGAGATACAGAATTAGGAACTTTATCAGCTAAAGTTTACCAAGCTAGAAGTGTTGTTGATGGTTTAGCAGCTAAAGGAAAGAGAGAAGGTGCTGCTGATACTCCTTATGACAATACATTAATTGCTCTAGGTTTAGAAAATCAAATTAGTGAGGCTTTAAACTTAGGTGGAGAAATTGTTTATGGTGAATATGAAGATGATAAAGGTAATGATGATGACGATATGTTTGCAAAATTAAATGCAGATTATATTTTCACTGATAACTTCAAATCATATGCTTTAATCGAGTATGCAGGTGAAGATTTTGTTGCAGCTCGTAATGACTTAGAAGAAGACTTTGGTGATTATACTAAAGTTGAACTAGGTGGAGATTATCAGTTAAATGAGAATAATAAGATCAATGGTTTTGTAATGTTTGCTGAAGCTGGAGACAGATGGGAAAATGTTTATGATAAAGATGCTAGTGCAACTATTCAGGGTAAACAGTTAAAAGCAGATGACAAGATGGTTATTAATCTTGGTTTAGATAATAACTATGGTAAGTATACAAACAGAGCTTTTGTTGAATATGCTGATGGTGATGGTTTTGAAAAAGATAATGAATATACATTAATCGGTTTAGGTACTGAATATGCTTATAGTGAAACAATGACTATGGGTGCTAACTTAAACTACAAAGATATTGAAAGAGTTAATGCTGATTACAAAGATTATATCTATTTAACAGGATTTGTTGATAAAAAGTTAAGAGATAATATTAGCTGGAGAACAGAAGCTATGGTAATTGATGGTTCAGCATCTTGGGAAGATAATCCATTTACTGATATAGATAGTGATATTGATGGTGGAAAAAATAGTATCCCTGAAAATAATACAACTGGTTCTGAAGAAGACGGTACAGGTTATGCAATTACAACAGCACTTACCGTAAGCTTCTAAACAAAGCTCAATTAGTTTAATAATTAAGTTTAAATTAAAGTCGGAGGCTTGCCTCCGGCTTTTTTGCATTTAATTTAAATTAATTAGCAGCTTAAATAAGATTATTTGATTTTTAATTTTAGACTTTTATAAATAGTTATCCAATGTTATAATAGATATTAGAAGTTTAATTTTTTAATTTTAGTCAATTTATTCTGGGAGGTAAATATGAAAAAAAGCTTATTTTTATTGTTAATATTAATAATACTTTTTAATAATCCTGTTTCTGCAGAATCAGAGTCTCAGGTTAAGTTAACTGAAATTGAATTTGGATCAGAAAGCTATTTAGTTGAAAATTACCAGGAATTTAAGGCTAAATATCAAGATTTGGACAGACCTGTGGTGGGACTTGCCTTATCAGGTGGTGGAGCAAGGGCCATGGTTAATTTTGGAGTGATTAAGGCCTTGGAAGAAGCAGGAATACCAATTGATTTTATGAGTGGAACTAGTATGGGAGCAATAGTCAGTACCCTTTATGGTGGTGGCTTAAACACTAAACAGATGCTAGATGTAGTAACTACTACTTCTTTTGGCCGCTTAATTGACTTAGGGATTGGTGGCAGTGGTTCTCTAATTGATACTAAAAAACTTAATCTTTTTATGGAAGAAATATCGCCAAATAAAAGACTGGAAAATTTTAAAGTGCCAGCTGCTCTTTTAAGCTTTGAATTAAAAGCAGGTAAAAAATATTTAACTACTCAGGGCAGAATTTCTGATGTTATTCAGAGTTCTTATTCTATCCCCCTTTATTTTCCAATTGAACATCGAGATGATAAATATTTTATGGATGCTGGAATTTTAGAAGCAACACCTGCTAAAGCAGTATCAGTTTTAGGAGCTGATTTTGTAATCGCTACAACTTCTTTTCCAGAAAAAAATACTCAAGATTTAAATAGTGCTCGTGCTTCAATTAATAGATTTTTAAATGTTTTGCAGGATAATTATTCTCAGCAAATAATTGATAATTATGCAGATTTTGTGATAGATATTGATGTTAGTGATTATAATTTTATGGACTTTAATCAAGCTGCTAAATTAGTTGAACTTGGATATCAAAAAACAAAAAAACAAATGCCAGCTTTGAAAAAAAGATTAAGTGCAAATGGAATTGAATTAATAAAATATCAAGCTAGAGAAAAAAGTGATATTCAAGCTACTCTTTCTGATTTAGAATATGATCGCTTTGTAGTTGAAGGTAGAGCCAGAAATTTATTTTTGAATTATGGGCGGGAAAAATCTTATTTTGATCAAGATCTAATTATTCCTTTTGCTGATAATTTTCAAACAGGTATTAATTTTAAGCAAGATAATTTTGCTTTAGATATTAAAGGAGACGAATTTTTTGATCAGGGTTATGAAGCTCGTTTTGAAATTAAAAAAATGACTAAAAAAACTGATTTGCTTCTTGCTTATGGCAATGACTATAATTCAGCAACAAAAGATGATTATCGTTTAGAGCTAAAATATTTTACTGATCATTTTCAAAATTCAATTGGTTTTGGTAGACAGCAGGACAGAAAATATTATCTTTTAGGGACTAAATTTGATACTAAATTCGATTTAACTAGAATTCAATCAGAAAATGATATTATTTATGATGTAGATCAATCTGATTTAGCTATTCTTTCTTCAAACATAATTAATTTAGATTTGGGTGATAAATGGGATTTAGAAAGCAATATAGTTTTTAATAATACAGATGTTTTAAATTCTCCGATTATATATCGGGGCCAGTCTTTAGCTGATAGAACAGAGTTTCAGGCAACCCTAGATTTTAAATATACTTATCGCTTTTTAGATCCACTCTATTTTGCTGGGCTTTTTCAGACTACTGATATTGGTGGTTATTTATTTACTGATTATTATCAAGATGAAGAAGCAAGTGGAGAAGCAGCAGGGATTGGTTTTAATTCTCAGCTTTATTTATTAGGCCTTAGTCCAATGGAAGTAGATTTGTATTTTGCTTATGATTTTGATGACGAATCTGATAGAATTGGTTTAGAAATAGGTTATGAATTTTAAACTGTTTTACTGAACGATAAATTTAATATTTGTTAAGGAGGTGATAGAATGAATAATTTTAAAATATTAATTTCTATTATTTTAATACTCAGTTTTTTAGTTTTACCTCTGCTCTCAACTTCTGTTTTAGCAAGTTCTGATATTTTAGGATCTATTTTAAAAACAGTTGGAATCGGAGTTGTAGTTGATCAGTTTGCTGGCCCAATTAATGATTTTATTAATACGATGACTTTAAATAAAGGAGTTGCGGTTCAAGAAGAAACTAAAGTTGTGCCAATTGTAACTGTGGGTTCTAATTCTTATGCGGGAGCTGTTCAGGTTTCAGGTCCGAAGGAAAAAATAAAAAAGGTAAAAGCAGTTGCTCAAATTGAGGGAGATTTTAAGGATGGAGATTTTAGAATTAAAGCTTTAATTCCAATTAATACTACTAATCCAATGAATATCCAGAACATAGATAGAATAGAAGGTGTTGGAATAACTGCTTTAGTTGATATTAATATTTAATATGATAAAATAAATATAGAATTTATATTTGGGCTAAAGCTGGTTTAGTTTAAATTATCAAAAAATAATTGGAGGTATTAATTTAATTATGAAAAGCAAAATTTTAGTTTTATTTTTAGCAGCGTTTTTAGTGATTGGACTTTCTTCTGCCTCAATGGCTCAAGTTCCAGGTTATTGGGACATTAAAGGAGCTATTGATTTTGGTGGAGAAATTGATATTGATGGTGCTAGTGATGAAGATGTTGATAGTGGTTTTACTTTAGTTGGCGAATATAAGGTTCCTTATACTAGTCAGTGGACTTTAGGAGCTGGAATGAGATATCAATTAGATAGAGAAACAGATGATACTAAAAAAGATTTTAACTTTATTCCTTTTTATGGTTTAGCTCAGTATAATATGCAAAATAGCCCTTATTATTTACTTGGTCACTTAGGTTATAATACTTTTGATATTGATACTTATAGTGATGAATCAGGTGGAATGTATTATGCTGTTGGTGCAGGTATGGACTTAGCTTCTAATATGAGTGCTGAAGTTATGTATTCAGTTAACAATGGTGAAGCAGAAGTTAAAGGTACTGATCAAGATGTAGAATATTCTAAGCTAACCGTTTCTTTAGGTTACCAGTTTTAATTAATCACAATTAAAAAGAGTTTAAGGCCAGCTTTTACTCAAAAATAATTAGAATCAGCTCAGCTTTTTAAGCTGGGCTTTTCTTTCTTTTATTTAAATTTTAATTAAAATATGATACAATTTAAAAGAAAGTAAATAATAGTAAAAGAGGGATAAGTTGTGGCAGATCGCAAGCAAGAAATCATTGAGGCAGGTATTGAAATCTTTGCAGCAAAAGGCTATTATAACACTCATATTTCAGATATAGTTGAAGTAGTTGGGATTGCTAAGGGGACTTTTTATTTATATTTTAATAGTAAAAAAGATCTTTTTATAACTCTAATAAAAAGATTTGAAACTATATTTTCAGCTCTATTTGATTCTGAAATGTTAAATTATGCAGATCAAGATCTAAAATCAGTTTTTATTCAAATTTTGAAGAAAGTTTTTAATTTATACAAAAATAATGAAAATCTTTCTATAATTATTTTAAGGGAAGCAGTTGCTGTTAATCATAAATTTAGTCATGAATTTAGAGCAATGGAAGCAAAGCGGCTGCAGAGGCTTAAAAATCTCTATCAATTTTTAGTAGCTGGAAATTATCTGAGCTCAGAGATTGATTTTGATTATTTTGCTTGTGTGTTTTTAGGGATTATGGAAGTGTAGTAATGCGCAGGCTGCTTTTGACTGACAAAAGTTTTGATGTAGAAGAAGCAGCAGCTAAAATTAGTTGTTATTTAGAAAAAGCAGTAAAAAAATAAATTTAAATTAATTTGGAGGGGTAAAAAATGAAGGAAAAATTTAATGCTTTAGAAGTTATGGAAATGGCTAAAGATATTGAAAAAAGAGGAAAAAAGTTTTATTTAAAACATGCTGAGGCTACAGAAAATAGAGATTTAAGAGAATTATTTAAAAAATTAGCTGCAGATGAGCAGGATCATTATGATAAATTTGTAGAGTTAACTAAAGAATTAAAAGATGGTGAAGATGATGCAGATTATCTTTATGAAGAAGATGTAAGTGCTTATTTTAGCTATTTAGTCGAATATTCAGTTTTCCCTAAAGAAGATAGTGCAGAATCAGTGGAAGCTTTAAATGATGTAGAAAAAGCTTTAAAACTTGCAATTCAAGCTGAAAAAGATTCTATCTTATTTTATAAAGAAATGTGTGAGAATAATGAAGGTAAAACTTTAGATGCAGTTGACAAATTAATTGAGCAAGAAAAAGATCACTTAAGAGCTTTAGGTAAGTATATCCAAGAATATGGACGCAAGTAAACATTATATTTATATAGTAGAATGTAAAGATGGAACTTTTTATACAGGTTATACTACTAATGTTAAGCGGAGAGTAGAAGAACATAATTCAGGTGTAGGGGCAAAGTATACCCGAGGTCGCTATCCTGTTAAATTGAGACACCAAGAAGTTTTTAGTTCTCGCAGTCAAGCTCAAAAAAGAGAGTATCAGATTAAACAGCTCCCCCGAGAGAAAAAGGAGGAGCTATTTAATTAAAATTCACCTAAAAAGCGGGGTTCAACTTTAAGTTGGATTCCGCTTTTTTTATATACTTCTTTTTTTACTTTATTAATTAAGTTGACTATGTCTTCTGCAGTTGCATTACCCTTATTAACGATAAAACCGGCGTGTTTAGTTGAAACTTGAGCTCCACCTATTTGATAACCTTTAAGCTCTGCCTGCTCAATTAGGGGGCCAGTATAGTTATTAGGTGGCCTTTTGAAAATACTACCAGCACTTGGAAGTTCCATTGGCTGTTTAGTCCATCTTTTTTGGTGTAGTTCTTCCATTTTAGCAGTTATTTGTTCTTGAGCAGTTATTTCTAATTTAATTTCTAAGCTGACTGCTATAAGTTTCTGGCTTTGTTTTTGCAAAAGACTATTTCTATAGCTAAGTTCTAAATCTTTTTTAGTTAAAGTTTCTATTTCCCCTTTTTTATTGATTAAATTAGCTTTTTTAATTATATCTTTTATTTCCCCACCATAGGCACCAGCATTCATATAGAGGGCACCACCTAAAGTACCAGGAATCCCAGCTGCAAATTCAAAACCACCTAAATTATTTTGACAAGCAATATCTGCTAACTCTGATAATTTAATTCCAGTTTGAGCAGTGATTAAATTTTCTTTAACCTGAAATTTATTTAGTTGACCAGTATAAATAATAATCCCGCGATAGCCTTTGTCTGAAATAATTAAATTACTTCCTTTACCCAGAATAAAGTAGGGGAGCTGAGATTTATAGATTACTGGCATTATTTTTTGTAAAGAAGCAATGTTTTTAGGAGTTAGAAAGAGATCAGCTGGCCCTCCGACTTTAAAACTGCAGTAATCGGCAAGTTTTACCTTTGTTTCTACTTGAAGTGAGTTTATATTTTTTAGTTTTTTTGTTAAACTATTTATATGAGCTTGATAATTCATCTTAGTTAATATCTCCTTTATCTTAAATAATTAGCTTTGAGAATTAAATCTACATTTAATATAATATGCTAAAATACATAGAAAATCAATGGGCAAATCTATTTTGCCAAGCTGGAGGGAATTTAAATGAAATATAAGGAAATTAAAATTACTAGTATAGATAGTCGCCCTGATCAGGTAAGGACTGATTTTTCTGAAAAAAGAATAGATAGTCTTGCCAAGTCAATTGCAGAAGTTGGACAGTTACAGCCAATTGTTGTGCAGAAAAAATCAGATCGTTATTTACTAATTGCTGGAGAAAGAAGGTTAAGGGCTGTTAAAAAAGATAAGAAAGAAAAAATAGCTGCTGTAATTTTAGAAGAAGAAGTTTCCCCAGAAAAATTTAGACAAATTCAGCTAATAGAAAATTTGCAGAGGCAGGATTTAAACCCATTAGAAAGAGCAATTTCTATTAATAAATTCATTGAAGCTAATGATTTGACTAAAAAAGAAGCAGCTCAGAAATTGGGAGTTGCAAGAACAACTTTAACTCTGTGGCTTAATATTTTAGATATGAAAGAGAAATATCAAAAAGAAGTACTTAAAGCTGATTCTCCTATAACTTTATCACATTTAAGTTTAGCTCATGCCTTGGCTTCCAGGACTGATAATCCAAATAAAGCTAATCAACTTTTAGATGCAGTTATTAAACATAATTTAAGTCGTAAAGAGACTCAAGCAGTAATTGATTTGTTTTATAAATATCTACATTTACCAATGGCAGAAGCAGTTGATGCTGTTTTGCTAAAGAGAGAAAGAATGAAACTGAAAGATTATTGGGCAGAAGATAATAAAAAATATTCTCATAATCTGGCCCGTAAATTATTTCGTTCTTTTAGTAATATTAATGATAATTTAGAAGAATTTATGGAAGAAGAAGGAAAACTGCCAGAGGCAGACCAAGAAGAACTTTTAGATGAGTTTTTATATTTATATCAGATTATGGGAATTTTAATTCCAGAATTAAAAAAAGATTCTTTAGATAACTTATTAAAACAAATTAAAACTAAATAAAAGCAGGTATTTTAATTTAAAGCAAGAATTATATTAATATCCAAAAATGTCTGACGTCTAACGACAACTAATTTAAAATTAAATTAATGAAGGAGTGTAATTTTGAAAAAAAATAAAAGAATAATTTTAATGGTCATGGATAGTGTTGGTTTGGGTGCCTTAGAAGATGCAGCTGATTATGGTGATCAAGGAGCAGCCACTTTACAGCATATAGCAGCTGAAATTGGTGGTCTGAAACTCCCTAATTTAGAGAAGTTAGGATTAGGAAAAATTGAAGAAGTTGAAGGACTTAATGCTGAAATTAAAGCAGAAGGTGCTTATGGTAAAGCAGCTGAAAAATCTAAAGGTAAAGATACTACAACTGGTCACTGGGAAATTGCCGGC